>JBBIGW010000079.1:0-16359 GCA_037447355.1 Bacteroidia bacterium
GTTTCTTCGGGCAATGAGGTTGAGAAACCATTGAGGTAGATCTCGACTGTATTCCAGCCCTCGGGTTCTACAAATAGCTGGTGCCGGTCTCTTTCAGCAAAGCGATTGATCTTGTCTTCAATACTGGGACAGTACCTCGGTCCCACCCCATCGATCCTTCCGGCAAACATGGGACTGCGGTCAAACCCGGTTTTCAGAATATTATGTACTTTTTGATTGGTATAAGTGATCCAGCAGCTTCTTTGCTGTTTTGGTTTTTCCGTGGGAAGAAAGGAAAAACCCGGATGCTCCTTATCCCCTGGTTGTTCTTCCATTTTGGAATAGTCCAGGCTTCTCCCGTCTACCCTGGGCGGTGTTCCCGTCTTTAAGCGGTCCGTTTCAAATCCCAGTTCAACTAATTGTTCGGTAATTCCGGTTGCCGCTTTTTCTGCAATTCTTCCGCCTCCGAAATTCTTTTCTCCAATATGCACGATCCCGTTCAAAAAAGTCCCGTTGGTGAGCACCACGGATTTTGCTTTTATCTCATGCCCCATCCCGGTGATCACTCCATAACAACGGCCTTCTTTTACCAGCAGGCCTTTTACCATATCCTGGTAGAAATCGAGGTTCGGGGTATTCTCCAGCATCTCTCTCCACTTAAGGTGGAAAAGCATGCGGTCGTTCTGGGCCCTGGGGCTCCACATAGCGGGACCCTTGCTCCGGTTCAGCATCCGGAACTGGATGGTAGAAAGGTCTGTAACAATGCCGGAATATCCTCCCATCGCATCTATCTCCCTTACAATCTGTCCTTTTGCGATACCTCCCATGGCGGGATTGCAGCTCATTTGGGCAATGGTCTGCATATTCATGGTCACCAACAGGGTTTTTGAACCCAGGTTGGCAGCTGCGGCGGCGGCCTCACAGCCGGCATGACCGGCTCCTACTACTATAACATCGTATGCTGAAAACATGGGGTGCAAAGGTATCTTGTTCTGTGGGCTATTTTTCAAAGTTTTTAATGAAGCGGACCTCCTTTTCAATTTCAGCAGGGCTTTTTCCGCTATTCAGAAGCCCGAATTCATATTGGGTATAGCCTTCAAGTAGCGACAGGTAATCTATTTTATCCCGGATAAAGCGCTCCCGGGACTCCAGTGGTATTTTTTCTGCTTCTTCTAGCTGGCTTAGTTTGTTTAAAAGTGCCTTGCAGGGAGCATAGTGAGTCTTTTCCCAAAGAACTTGGAAGAAGTTACGGGCTGCAAGCATATTAAAGCCTTTTCCTGCTTCTCTGGACGTAGGAATATATTCTATGCTCAGGTTTGGGAACCCCCAACATGCTTTCAGGTCTTCCTCCCGGGTAAAGTCGAAATAAGCTACCGGAATAATATGGTCGAATTGCCATTTCTTCCCGAAATCTTCCCATACTATACCTTCTTTAAACTGTGATTCAAACCAGGCGCGCATATTTATAATATCCAGCCCAAAATAGCTGGCATAGGATGCGCAGGGATGGTTTTCCAGCACATAGCGGCGTAGCGCGATTTGCCATTTCTTTTTTTCCCTGATTTTGAGTGTTTCAGGGGACCCCTCCTGTCTCGTATATCGTTTCCTGGTCATAGAGCTCGTTTTCACAAAGATAAGGGTTCCACGGGACACCGTTTCAGCCTGAAACGGTGTCCCGTGGAACATTTCTGTAAGTCAGAATTATTGATTAGTGGGCTGGTTAATGATAGTAAGTGCCCAGGGCAGGATTATTATTTTCTGGAATTTATTAAGATCGCATGTCCCTGCTGAGGAAGATTGATTATTCAGTAAGGTCAATAATCAATCTTCCTCCTTTAGTGACTTTTCCTCTTTAAGCCTATAAATAATTAATAATCCCGAAAGCGGCAATTAGTTAGAAAAGTACCTGGAAAGCCAATAATCCTCCTTTTTTCTCATTGTCTCAACCTCTTCTTTCTTTTTATCACCATAGCCACAGAGATGCAGGGCGCCATGGAAGATCACACGGTGCAGTTCGGATTTGAAAGTAGTTCCCAGGGTTTTGGCATTATCCCTTACCCGGTCGATACTAATATAGATCTCACCTGTGGTAGCGGGACTGGCAGATAAGTCGAATGTGATGATATCTGTATAAAAATCGTGCTTCAGGTACTGCCGGTTGATATGGAGCAGTCTTTTGTCTGAACAGAAGATATAGTTGAGGGCCTCCAGTTTTTGGCCTTCCTTTTTAAAAAGAGTTTCGACAAAGGCTTTTAGAGCAGTCCGGTTTTCCAGGCTAAACCCGTTGTTTTCGTAAAAGAAGCAAACTTTTGATTGTGAGGGCATAATTTCAAAATTCGTAAAGAAATACCATCCAACAAGGGTAGTTTTGCACAATTAATAATACCGGATAAATGATTGCAAGACTTTCGGAATTAAAACCAGGACAGGAGGGGATCATCAGGGAATTTCAAAACAATGAGATCTTTTTGAAGTTAATGGAAATGGGCTGTGTACCCGGCGAAAGGATCCTGCTTGAACAGGTTGCTCCACTGGGAGACCCGATCTCGGTGAGCGTGGCAGGTTATCACCTGAGTTTACGTCTGAATGAGGCGGAACATATCTTTGTTGAATTAAAACATTGATATTCAATATATTAAATGAAAATTGGTCTTTATTTTGGCTCTTTTAACCCGGTTCATGTGGGGCATCTTATCATCGCCAGTCATATTCTGAACGAAACAGATATTGAGAAAGTCTGGTTTGTGGTCTCCCCCCAAAATCCGTTCAAACAGGAAAACGGTTTGCTGAATGAATACCATCGTCTTCACCTGGTAAAACTGGCAACCGAACAGGATAACCGGATCAAGGCATCGGAAATAGAATTCGGATTGCCCAAACCCTCGTACACGATCAACACGCTCACCTACCTGGCGGAAAAATATCCCGAATACGAATTCAGTATCATCATGGGGAGTGACAGTTTTCAGAACCTGCCGAAATGGAAAAATGCGGAACTGATCATACGTGATCATGAGATCTATGTATATCCCCGGCCCGGCTTCCCGGTGGAAAACCTTCCCGGGGCAAGCCTGCATGTCGTTGATGCCCCCCTGCTTCAGCTATCGGCAACGCATATACGAAAAAGTATTGCAGAAGGAAAATCGATCCGGTATATGGTGCCGGATATTGTTCTGGAGGAAATAGAAAAAGGCGGTTATTATAAAAAATAGCCCAGGCCGAGGCAGAACATCACGATGAAAGGCGGAAGGATCCGCGTAAACTGCAACAGCAGGATGGTGCCAAGGATCACGAGCATATTTACCAGGCTGACCGTGTTGGGACCGGTAAAGGAAATATCCCGCATGATATAAAAAGTGGACGCCAGCATAATACCCACCACCACCGCGTTAATCCCTTCAAGCGACCGGTAGACCACGGCATACTTTCGCAGGTTGTGCCAGATCGGGTAAAAGAACAGGACCAGCAGGGCACTGGGCAAAAAGATCGCGATCATCCCGATCAGGCATCCGATTACCTGCATATGAGCACCCATGTCCTTCAGCGCCATCCCGCCGGTAAAAGCGGCAATGGAAAACACGGGTCCGGGTACAGCCTGAACAATCCCCATACCCGTGTATAATTTTTCTTCATCAATCTGAACCGCGTTTGGATTTCTTTTTTTTACGGTCTCGGGGCGTACACTCCATTGCTCCAGCATCATGGGCATCAGTACCTGGCCTCCGCCAAAGACCAGGCTTCCCATCCGGTAGGTGTTTTCAAAAAGATTGATCGGCTTCCGGCCGGGCCAGTCATTTTTACGGGCGGTTTCACTCAGTATCCCCGCAGCGATAAAAATGATCCCAAATAACCAGAAATTCCACCAGCGGGTTTTGCGGGGTATTTGTTCCACCTGCGGAATACGGGTCTGGCTGAAGTTCGTGGCAATTCCTCCTGCTACGATCAGCACGGGAATAACCCAGGTTTTTCCAAACAGGAAATAAGTGGCGGCCACACTGCAAAGCATGATGATCCAGGTGATCATATTCCGGACCGCTATGGGAAAAATATGAATAACGGCATAACCAAGAAAACCGGCGGCCATAGGAGGAATGAATTTGAAAATATCCGTTCCCAGCTCCCGTTTATCAATGTATTGCAATAAAAAAGAAAAAGCGCCCATCAGGATACTGGCCGGCAGGATCCAGACGACCAGGGTCAGCACAGCCAGCGGGATTCCCCCTCTTTTGTACCCGATCAGGGTAAGGGTCTGGGTGGAAGAAGCCCCGGGAAGCAACTGGCAAAAAGCATTGTACTCCATCAGCTCTTTTTCCGTAACATAGGGTGTGTGCTCTACAAATGTTTTCATCATCATGCCCATATGCGCCTGGGGACCGCCAAAGGCAGAAATACTATGCCGGAAAACAGCCCTTAAAAAATGAAGATGACGGAGCAGCATTGGAGTTTAAATATAAAAAATTTAAGCTAAGCGGGATTCGTTCATTCAAACTGTTTCCTTTTCCTGTAAATTCAATCCTCTTTTGGTCCCTTTATTACAACAATAAAGAATACTATCAATGAAACAAAGACTACTCTTTTTATTATTACTGGCCCCTTTCATAATGATTGCACAGAAAGGGAAAACAGGGCTCACCGGGTATATTAAACAGGCTGCCGGCCAAATCGAATCAAAATGTATTGCCTGGCGTCATGATCTCCACGAGCATCCTGAACTGGGTAACCGGGAAATCCGTACCGCTAAAATAATTGCGGACCACCTGCGTTCTCTGGGACTGGAAGTGCAGGAAAAACTGGGTAAAACCGGTGTGGTGGGATTATTAAAAGGAGCCAAACCGGGTCCCTGTATCGGGCTTCGGGCAGATATGGACGCCCTCCCCGTGGTGGAAAGAGTACAACTGCCTTATACCTCCACCGTAAAATCAACCTATAATGGCCAGTCTGTTGGTGTGATGCATGCCTGCGGACACGATACACATGTCTCCATATTGATGAGCGTGGCCGAAATACTCGCCGGTATGAAAAACGAACTGAGTGGTTCCGTAAAATTCATCTTCCAGCCCGCCGAAGAAGGCCCTCCCGAAGGAGAAGAAGGAGGCGCCCCCCTGATGGTCAAAGAGGGTGTGATGGACAATCCCAGGGTGGACGTAATTTTCGGTCTGCATATCGAATCGGATATTGAAGCGGGTAAAATTGAATACAAACCCGGTGCCTTTATGGCTTCCTCCGACTGGTTCACCATCAAAGTAAAAGGGAAAGGAAGTCATGGTTCTCAGCCCTGGAAGGGAATAGACCCCATACAAATCGCTGCACAGATCATCACAGGACTTCAGTCTGTTGTCAGCCGCCAGTCTGAACTTACAAAAGCACCCGTGGTGATTACGGTAGGTAAGATCCAGGGAGGTGTCCGCAGTAATATCATTCCCGAGGAATGTGTAATGGAAGGAACGATCCGGACCCTGGATAGTAAAATGCAGGAGGAAGTACATGAAAAAATAAAATGGACGGCGGAAAAAATCGCCGAAGCTTCCGGGGCCAAAGCGGAAGTGACCATCGATACCAAGACCCTGGTTACTTATAATACGCCCGAACTGGTAAGGAAAATGCTGCCTTCCCTGGAAAAAGCGGCCGGGCCGGAGAATGTAAAGGAAAGAAACTGGGTCACCGGTGCAGAAGACTTTTCCTATTATGGGACGAAAGCACCGGCCTTTTTCTTTTACCTGGGAGGCATGCCGAAAGGAAAGGATCCCACCACGGCCCCACCCCATCACACCGCCGATTTTTATGTGGACGACAGCGGAATGAAAACCGGGATCCTGGCTTTTTGCCAGCTGGTGATTGATTATATGCAGGCGGATAAACCGGAAAAATAATAACGCATGATGAGAATTTTCCTTGTCGTACTTATCAGCATAATCTGCCAGGTTGCGGGGGCCCAGCGAACCGACCGGAAACTGCAAAAAGCCATTCAGCCGATGATCAGCCATTACAGGGGCGATATCGGGATCTATATAAAAAACCTGCGGACCGGGAAAATCACAGCGTTTAACGCGGATACCGTTTTTCCAACGGCGAGTATTGTCAAAGTACCCATCTTCCTGGGTATTACCGACAGGATGAACCGGGGGGAACTTTCCTACGATTCTTCTTTTATTTATAAAGATTCATTACTGTATGAAGGATCGGATATCCTGGGTTCATTTAAGAGCGGAGAGAAAATCAGCCTGAAAAAACTCGTCCTGCTGATGCTGTCCACCAGCGATAATACGGCCAGTCTCTGGCTTCAAAGCCTGGCCGGTACCGGCACCCGCATCAATGGCCTGCTTGACAGTCTTGGCTTTGTCCACACCCGGGTGAATTCCCGTACACCTGGCCGGGAGGAGAACCGTACGCAGTATGGCTGGGGGCAAACCACGCCCCGTGAAATGGGAACCCTTTTTGAAAAAATATATCGCAGTGAAATTTTTCCGGCGGCCGGCAGCGACCGGATGCTGCGTTGCCTCGGCCGCAATTTTTGGGATGAGAACGAAGCCATTTCGCAGATCCCGCCTACCATTGAAGTCTTCAGCAAAAACGGTTGTGTAAATGCCTCCCGCAGTGAAGTGATGATCGTGAATGCCCCAGGGAACCCTTTTGTGTTTTGCATTTTCACGAAAAACAATACAGATACCAGCTGGAAAAGAGAGAATGAGGCATGGACCCTGGCGAGGAAGCTGGCGGCCTACCTGTGGAACTATTTTAAAAGCTGATAAACCAGTAAGCTCAGCAGGTAGGCCAATCCTGTCATATAGGTTAATTGAATCAGGGGCCATTTCCAGCTGCGGGTCTCTCTTTTCACCACAGCCAGCGTGCTCATGCACTGCATGGCAAATACATAAAAGATCAGGAGGGACAGGCCGGTGGCAAGGGAGAATACCCGCATACCATCAGGACGTACAGCGGATTTCATTTTTTCCTTTAACAGGAGGGAGCCGCTATCATCATCCCCCACACTGTAGAGGGTGGCCATGGTTCCGACAAAAACTTCACGGGCCGCAAAAGAAGTAACAAGTGCGATCCCGATCTTCCAGTCATAACCCAGTGGTGAAATGGCGGGTTCCAGGGATTTGCCAATAATTCCGGCATAAGAACTCTCCAGTTTTTCCGTATGGTATTCTTTATTCAGCCTGCGGGCATCCGCGCCGGGTTGCGATTTCCGCAGCTCATATTTTGCCGTGATCCGTTGCATCGTATTCCCCGGGCCAAAGGAACTCAGGGCCCAGAGCACCAGGCTGATGACCATGATGATCCGGCCGGCATCCATGACGAAGATCCGGGCCTTGCTGATCATGGTGGGAAATACATTTTTCCAGCGGGGCGCCCGGTACGTGGGCAGTTCGAGGATGAAGAAACTTTTCTCTTTAATATGGATAAACCATTTGGCCACATAAGAAACGATCAGGGCCATAATAAGCCCGAGCAGGTAGAGCCCCATCATCACCAAACCCTGCAGGCTCAAAAAACCGAGCAGGTAATTTTGTGGAATGACTAATGAAATAAGAATAGTATAAACGGGCAGACGGGCTGAGCAACTCATCAGCGGGGTGATTAAAATAGTCAGGAGTCTTTCCTTTCGGTTCTCAATATTGCGGGCGCTCATAATGGCGGGTACTGCGCAGGCAAACCCGCTGATCATGGGCATTACGCTTTTCCCGTTCAGACCCACAGTTCGCATCAGCCGGTCGGACAGAAAACTGATCCTTGCCATGTAGCCGCTGTCTTCCAGCAGGGTGATCAGCCCGAAAAGGATCATGATCTGGGGTACAAAAACGAGGATCCCGCTGAGGCCGGCGATCACGCCGTTAATCAACAGATCAGTCCATCGGGTTTCGGGCAAAGAACCAGACAGGGCCTGGCTGATCTTTGAAAACCCGAGATCAATCCAGTCCATCGGGTATTGGGCCAGCCAGAATACACTTTGAAACAGCAAAAACAACACCCCCAGCAGGATCAGGTAACCCCAGCGGCGGTGCAGGAGTAAATTGTCCAGCCTTTCGGTAAAAATGGATTTTTGCAGTGGGTCAGGTTCTGATACGGCTTGTTGCATGATCTGACGGATCCGGCTATACCGTTGTACTATTTCCTCGGCCTGTGTCCGGGTGGGATTGAACTGGTTGCGGAGCTCAATATTTTCAATAGTATCCTGCAGGGCAGGATCCAGGTCAAAAGTCTCATGGTTGATGAGATAATGAATCGCTTTGTAGTCGCTTAACCGGGGGAAATGCTGCTTTACCTCATCAATGGGCGCTCCTGCCAGAGCCTTATTATCGATAAAATCCCGGACGGGAGTTTTATAAGCCTGCTGAAAGGTGAGGCTGATGGCCTTTTTCAATTCAGGAATCCCCTTATTTTTCCGGGGATCCACAGCTATAACGGGTACGCCCAGCTCTCTTTCCAGGGTGGCCAGGTCGATCTTGATCCCTTTTTTCCGGGCCAGGTCCATCATGGTCAGCACCACCACCACCGGCACTTTCAGGTCAATGATCTGGGTACAAAAAAGCAGGTTACGTTTCAGGTTGCTGGCATCGGCCACCGCCACCACCACATCCGCCTTGATTTCTTTGTCTTCCCCGATCAGGACCTTATAGCTCACCCACTCGTCTAATCGCTTGGGATAAAGACTGTAAGAACCGGGCAGGTCAATCACCCCGGCAGTCACAGACCCGAATACAGCAGTCCCGGTTTTTTTATCTACCGTTACCCCCGGGAAATTGCCCACCTGCTGGTGCAGCCCGGTCAGGCAGTTAAACAGGGAACTTTTCCCGCTGTTGGGATTCCCGACCAGGGCAATATGTAAACTTTTTTTTTCCACGCAAAACGACCTGCCTCCGGCAAGGAAGGCAAAAGTAGAGCGGTAAAACGAAACAGCCTTACGAAATACGATTTTTAGAAAGGGCAAAACGGAAAAAGATGGATGGAAATCCGGCAATTAACCGGGCAGAAAAGAGAGCGGCTTAATACCTTTGCAGCTTATCAATTATATTACCATGGGTTCTTCTGTTTCAAGACCAGTGATAGGGCTGCTGCTGTTGCTGGCCGCCTGTTCTCCTTCCAAAAAGATCAATAAGGATGAAGTACAGACACTGCAAAACCTGAAATCACATATTCAGTACCTGGCCGATGACAGACTGGAAGGCCGTCGCACCGGTACAAACGGTGAAAAGCTGGCAATGGAATATATCAGCAGCCAGTTCCGTGCCACGGGCCTGCAGCCCAAAGGAAATGATGGATATTACCAGGCGTTTGAAGTAAATGAAGGGAAGCAGATTGACCCGGCCACCCAATTCAGTATAAACGATAATCTCCTTCAGACCGGAAAAGATTATTTCCCCTTCGCGTACAGTGCTAACCTGCAAATGGAGGCCATTCCCTCCATCGCCGTACAGGAGGCGGATATGCCCTGGTTTGTGGACCTCAAAGATGGCCTGGAGGAAAACAGGAATAACCCGCATTTTGACCTGGCCGCTTATGTGTATACCAATTGCAAAAAGGCAAAGGACAAGGGGGCTACGGCCGTAATCTTATACAATACTTCTGCCACGGATGATAAACTGTTTTTTAACGGCAAGGATAAATCTGACCTGCTCTCCATCCCGGTATTGTATATAAGGAAAGAAGCGGCGGCGAAATATCTGAAAGATCCTTCTGCTACCATCCATGTTAAATTCACCGTTTCCCTCAGTGAAAAGAAACGAACAGGTTATAATGTGGCGGGTTACCAGGACAATGGCGCGGCTACCACGGTGGTGCTTGGAGCCCATTTTGATCACCTTGGGTATGGGGAAGACGGGAATTCAAGGAATACATCGAAAGAACCGGCTATTCACAACGGGGCTGATGACAATGCCAGCGGGACTGCTGCCCTGATTGAACTGGCTAAAAAACTGAAATCCTCCAAAGCAAAAAGGAATAATTATCTCTTTATCGCATTTTCCGGGGAGGAACTGGGATTGTATGGATCCAAATATTTTACCGAGCACCCCACGATTGATCTGAAGACGGTGAATTATATGATCAATATGGATATGGTGGGGCGGCTGAATGACAGTTCCAGGGCGCTTACAGTCGGGGGTTACGGGACATCACCCAACTGGAGTATGTTTTATTTCCCGAAAACCACCACGATCAATACCCCTTCCCTGTTGTATAAATTTGACAGCAGCGGGACCGGTCCCAGCGACCATACCTCCTTTTACCGGAAAGATATCCCGGTGTTGTTTTTCTTTACCGGGCTGCATACGGATTATCACAAGCCATCGGATGATGCGGATAAAATCAATTATAAAGGAGAATACCTGATTGTCAGCCATATTCTCAAATTGGTGGAATGGTACGATCGTGAACTCCGTCTGCCTTTCAGTAAAACCCGGGAAACACAAACAACCACTTCTGCCCGCTTTAGTGTATCCATGGGGATCATGCCCGATTATACATGGGCGGGCGCAGGCGTAAGGGCCGATGGGGTCAGCGAGGGTAAGCCGGCGCAAAAAGCCGGTCTCCGGGCCGGTGATATTATCCTGCAGATCGGGGACTATAAGATCACATCCATGGAAACGTATATGCAGACCCTGGGCAAGTTTAAAAAAGGGGATAAGACCAAAGTGATTTACAAAAGAGGAAACGACAATATCGAAACCTCAGTTGAGTTCTAATTTGTAACTTACAGCAGGGGATACCGATATGGCCGAACGCAACAAACTGGTACTGGACAACCGTGAGCTCACGGAAGGGTTCTTTGAAGACACCCGCCTGCTGGGCATCATGGCGCCCATCAAGGATTACCAGTTTTGCTGGCACCTCAACAATTCCATCGGGCTGGATTTCCGTATCAATGATATTGAGATCAAACTGGTAAAAAAGAAAAGGGATTATTTTTTCGCGGTCTATGAATACCGGGTACCCGCCGGTTCGCTCGAGCACTATATTTATAACAACCAGTTTGACGGGGAGTACCTGCTGCCGGAATTCAAACACCTGGATTTTCTCTGGCTGATGAAGGGGGATGAGGTGAATGATGATACGATGCAACAGACGATCCAGGTCATCCGGAGTATAAACACGGTGCAACTGGTGGCGGAGCTGCCGACAGAGCAGATAAAGAATAAGGAAAATCTTGTCTTTTAGATTTCCCGGCAATGAAAATTTCAGGAAACCAATCAACCAGTCATGTGGGCCGAAATCAATAATACACTTTACCGGAAGTTTCAATTTAAAAACTTCAGCGAGGCCTTTGCCTTTATGACCCGGGTGGCGATGGAAGCGGAAAAGATGAACCATCACCCCTTGTGGACCAATGTGTGGAATACCGTGGAGATCTGGCTGAGTACCCATGATGCGGGGAATATCGTTACGGAGAAGGACCGGAAACTGGCGGCCCGTATTGATGCCCTGCTTTAAATAAACGGAATGAAAAAACAACTGCTTTTCCTTTTCTCACTTTCCTTGCTTTTTTCCTGCGATAACGGAAGCAGAAAAATTGACGGCGGCCCCTGCACTTACCGGGAAACCCGTCACCCGGCAAAACTGATCCGGCTGGAAACAAGGGACAGCCTGCGGTATGAAGCCTATTTTGAACTGGAGGCGGGAGTGCGGTCAGCAGGTAAAAAGGATACGGTATCCTACGAAGTACTGAACTACCGGCCCGTCACCGCCGAAGAGGTCCGGAAAGACAGTCTTGCTGAAGGAAGGATCTGCAGCTATATAATCCAGGATATCCTCACTGGTGCTTGTGATCCCCATATTCAACTCATCCGCCTTGATAAATAGTAAATGAGCCTTTGCCCGCCGCCTCCACGATATTAATGATCCGTCCCGCCGCTTTCGGGTACAATGATGAAACCGCGGCGAATAATTTCTTTCAGCATCACCCGGCTATGAGCCGGGAAGCAGTTCAGCAGAAAGCCCTGGCGGAGTTCGATGCTATGGTAGCCCTGTTACGCAGTAATGAAGTGGAGGTCCTGGTGCTGGAAGACAGCAAAGAACCCCCCAAACCCGATGCGGTTTTTCCCAATAACTGGATCAGTACATCGCCGGATGGCAGGATCATGCTTTACCCGATGTATGCGGCCAACCGGAGGACCGAGAAAAGAGAAGAGATATTACAACTGCTCGCCATGGATTTTGTGGTGACCGATGTGCAGGACTGGACTGAGTTTGAAGCCGAGGGCCGCTTCCTGGAGGGTACGGGGAGTATGGTCATTGACTATGACCATGAGATGATCTATGCCGCCATTTCTGAACGGACCAATTTATCCGTGCTGGAAAAATTTTCTGCCGCCAACGGATTCCAGGCGATTGTTTTTCTCGCCACGGACCAGAACGGGCACCCGGTCTATCATACCAATGTGGTGATGGCCCTGGGCGAAAAATTTGCCGTGCTCTGCGAGGAGGCTATTGAGGAAGAGTGGGAGCTGATCGCGGTAAAGCAATTGCTGGAATCAACCGGTCATACGATTGTACCCATTACCCGGGAACAGATGCATTGTTTTGCCGGCAATATGCTGGAACTAAAGAACAGGAAGGGAGAATCCATTCTTGTAATGAGCCAGGCTGCATTTAAATCCCTGCGGGACGATCAGCTACAGGAGCTGAAAAACTATGTGAAATTGTTGCCCGTGGCTGTACCAACGATCGAGCAGGTGGAGGGCGGGAGTGTGCGCTGCATGATGGCGGAAATATTCTTAAAAAAGAAATAACCCCAGGTTTATAAAATGGCAGGTCCACTTCCGGTAAAGCGCAGGAACCTTGCTTTGCCTATGGCTTTATCACTACCAGTTTTTCATTTGCCGCTGATATCCGTCCAATGGGAGAGGTAAAACCTGTGAGCCCGTTTTTTTCAAGCAATGCCACTACTTCCTTCTGAGCCTCTTCCGCTACGGCAATCAATAAACCCCCGTTTGTCTGCGGGTCCGGCAGCAATTTAAAGGCTTCGGCGACCGGGACTCCTTTTTCGAATTTTACTTTTTCCCCGTAACTGCTCCAGTTGCGGGTGGTGCCATCCGGAAATACGCCCCGGGCAATATAGTCTTTCACCCCGGGGATGGCGGGAATCTGATCATACCAGATCTCGGCGCTCAGCCCACTGCCGCCGGCCAGTTCGATCAGGTGACCGAGCAAGCCAAAACCGGTAACATCCGTCATGGCATGCACGCCCTTTATTTTGCCCAGCTCCTCCCCTGTTTTATTCAGGGTGGTCATTTGTTTTACAATGACGCTGAGCAATTCTTCATCCAGTAAACCTCTTTTTTGCGCGGTGGACAGGATGCCCACACCCAGCGGCTTGGTCAGGAACAAGAGATCGCCTTCTTTGGCTGTATTGTTTTGTTTTAAATGCTCAATGGAAACAATACCGGTAACCGCCAGGCCAAAGATCGGCTCAGGGGAGTCGATACTGTGACCACCCGCCAGCGGGATACCTGCTTCGGCGCAAATACTGCGTCCGCCCTCCACTACTTTTTGGGCCACTTCTGCCGGAATCTTATTCACCGGCCAGCCCAGTACCGCGATCGCCATCAGGGGTTTGCCACCCATGGCATAGATATCACTGATGGAATTGGCAGCGGCGATCCGGCCGAATTCATAGGGATCATCCACGATGGGCATAAAGAAATCGGTGGTGGAAATAATGGCCGTTCCATTGCCCAGGTCATAAACAGCGGCATCGTCCCGGCTGTGATTGCCTACCAGGAGATTATCATTATCGGGGAATGAGACGGAGGTTTTTAATATTTCATCCAGCACTTTGGGCGCGATCTTGCAGCCGCAACCGGCGCCGTGAGAATACTGAGTCAGCCTGATAGGTTCCTGTGTCATACAACTGCTTGAGCCGGCAAAGTTAATCTTTCAGGGACTCAAATACCGGTCAATTGCGGGCTTGCGGATGGTAATGATGAATTTATCTTTTACCTGTGCGGAATAAACGGTATCGGTTTGTATGGTTTGCGCGGATGCGAACAGGCTGAGCAGGAGGACAAGGAATAAGCAGGGAGTCTTCATCCTGTTAATTTAATAATTTCCGGGAAGAACTGTAGTTATCCCGGCAGGCGAGCCCTTATTTTTTCCTGCGGAATACGATGCCGGAGCTTTTTTGGAAGTCCGAACTGAAACGGAGATTGTACACATCTTCACCATCCCGGATCACGAGCAGGCCGGTATTGGGCGGGTATTTGCCAAGGCTCTCGGCAAACATCACGAGGGTAAAGGAATCAATTCCTTCCGGCATATAGATGGTTTTGCGGATTGCCGAGCTTTTCAAACCCTGGCTGGGCATTACCACTTCCCCATTCAGGAATACGCTTACGGTGTCCCCGTCGATCTCCCCGTTATCATAAAGCGACAGCAGGAGACTGTCGGATTTGAAATTCAGTTCCTGTGAAAATTCAGATTTTCGTCCGGCAATGACGGATGATTTTTTAATCGGGTCTTCCGATGATTTTTTGATCACCAGGGCTGCCGGATCCCTGAATGTTTCTTTGCGCTGAACAAGTGCCGGATATGTATTTACTGGTTTATCCGCAACGGACGGCAATTCCCCGGTCTCTTTTTTCTTATTTTCCCCTGCTTTTATCTCAACCGGTTGTACTACAGCAACCGGGTTGGGCGAAGACGGGGGAGCGGGGTTGGCAGGTTTTGGTTTTTGTTCTTCCGTTTTAGGGACTGTATTTACTTTCGCCATTTCCCGATTCTTTACAGCGGTTGCGGCCGGCTGCGGGTTGGTGGTTTTATTTTCAGCAGGGTCGCTTCCGGTTTTATTGGCAGATGCTACAAAGGGCGTTGTTTGGTTATCCGTTTTAACAAAGGCCGCCGGAGGTTCCGTTGTTGTTTTGCCCGGTGGGTTCAATGCATCCTTCGCCGTAATTTCTTTTCCGGTCACCGGCGGGTTATCCCTGCCGGCAACAACTGTTTCAGCTGATTGGGGTTTGGACGGGCTTATCACCAGCCCTGGTTTTTGATCCGGGGTTGTGGTACCTGTGGTTACCGCAGGCAGAACAACGGGTTCATCCTGTTTTTTAGCAACCGTTGTTTCCACCGGGAGCGAAACCTTGTTTGTTTCAGGAAGCGTTGGCTGATGTATGGCTGTTACGTCTTTATTTTCCAGTACGAGATCCGTCTTATCGGAGTATTCGGTTTTGATGCGTTCCGGTTTGGCAATCTTCACCACCGGGGGATTTTCTTTTCTTTCTTTATAAAAAGCCACATCATCGGCTTTGTTCAGTTCTTCCAGGTGAGGAAATATCCTGGAGGCAGTCAGGTCTTTCTCTTCTGCCAGCGTCAGTTTACCGCTAATGGAATAGTATTTCCTGTTGGCGTTTGTTTTCCAGGTTCCATCCAGGTACCAGGTACTGTCATTCTTATTGCGCCGGAAGGTGCTGGTCACTCTGATCCGCTTATCCAGTTTTCCCCTGAAATTATAGGAAATGATTTCATCATCGGTCACCTCGCAGATATCCCCTTCGATGGTACCCTTTACCCTTTTCAGGATAAAATAAAGGGTATCGTTGACGATAAACTCGCTGCGGGAATAGCCATAAACCCTGCCCTTGTACTCAGTGAGGGCGATTTCAAATGACTGGTCTTTCCGGACCGAGACACTGTCATTATGCACGGAACCCACCCAAAGTCCGGTCAGCGACTGGCCGTAAAAAAAGCCGGGGGCTAAAAGGAACAGGAAATTAAGCCAAAGGTTTTTGGAGCGAAAGATGGGTTTCACGAAGGAGCAGGTCAGCATTTTCAGTACTTACGGATTTACAAATTACTGTATGTAATAACGAATCCGCCCCTTCCCGATTGTGCAGGGACCGGAAATAAAACTTGTCATAGTACCTGAGCAAAATTTCGAAACTTTCACTGATTTTGCCCTCTTTTAGGAGTAAAATGGCCGTTTTTGCGTTCAAATGGCCCAATTTCTGGCTAATTCGCTCAATGGCCGATATGAGTTTTTCCGGGTCCAGCTGGCCATATTCCGGTACAATATGCTTCAGCCGCTCTTCAAAGGGGATATCCAGGAAATAAACCGGGGAACGGCGCATGTTTTTCCAGAGCTCGCCAGGCAGGTTCACCAGGCCGATCCGCTGGGATTCGTCCTCCAGCCAAATGGAACCGGTCGACGGCCGGTAGTCGGTAGTCGGTAGTTCCCCCTCCTGCGAACAAATGGCTGACAACTGAGAACTGAGCATATTTTCAAACATTTCCTGCGTGGGTTGCGGGGGCAGCCCGATATTCCCGAAAGCAGATCCTTTATGACCGGCGATGCCTTCCAGGTCGATCACCTTCTCCCCCTTTTCTTTTAAAACCGACAGCAATTCCGTTTTACCTGAACCGGTAAACCCGCCGAGTATATTAAAC
>JBBIGW010000080.1:0-16308 GCA_037447355.1 Bacteroidia bacterium
TTCTCTTATGATCATTTCCCAGCCGGGTCTCCCGCAAGGGGACCCGGCGTCTGATTACCGGTCTTACGGTCCGGGGTCATTGACTGCGAACCGGAAAAACAAGCCAGGGTAAAAACGGTTCTCTTATGATTTACGTCCATTTCCCAGCCGGGTCTCCCGAAGGGGACCCGGCGTCCTTTTTCCGCAGCTCGCCCTTGCCCTTTCCCTGCAAACTGAAAAGACAGGCAAGGGCAAAAAACAATTTTCTTATTATTTACGCCTGAAACTCTTCTCATATAATGCGATCCATTCATCCGGCGTTATCTTAGTCACCAGCTCACCGATCAGTTTATACGGAATATCCTCCGGCTTTTTATACCGCATACAACTCTTGCCCATATCCAGCTTTTTGGATGATGCGCTGGCATGCGCTGCTGTAAACCAGTTCAGCAGTTTGGGTTCCGCATATACACCCATGTGATAAACAGCGATAAAATTTTTCTGGGAAGCGATCCCCATAAAGGGCAGGGGCAGTTTGGGATCGCAATGATACCCGGCTGGATATTTGGAATGCGGCACCACATAACCGATCATGCCGTAATTCATACATTCCTGGAAACCTTTGGGGAGATTTTTCTTAATTACTTTTCGTAATTCATTCATGGCTTTCAGCCGGTCTTCCGGCAATTCAGCCAGGTACTGGTCCACAGTGGCAGCTTTGGATTGCATAGCGTTCGATTGAATGGTAAGTTAAATTTTTCTTCTTTTCCCGGCGGGTGTCTTTTTAGAAGACCGGGCGACCGCATTATATTCCAGCGCCAGTTGCAGCCAGTATTCCAGTTTCTTTTTTGTGGTCAGTGTCCCCGCATCCACAAATACATACCCCTTCATGATCTTCCCGGTAAAGTCCATGGGCCGGCAGCCTTCTTTTTCCAGCACTTCTTCGTAGCGGGCCGGGTCCAGCCGGATCATCAGTCTTTCTTTTTCGACACCCACGCACATTTTATCATTCACCATAAAACAAAGCCCGCCGAACATTTTCTTCTCCTCCACCTGCTTATGGGTCAGCCCGATTATTTCCCGGACCCGGTCAGCCAGTTTTTCGTTATACGCCATGACAGGTTATTTAGAAATTTATTTCAAAGGAAACGGCCAGGGGCCGGATTCAGAAAATACCATTGATCACATACCAGTGGGTACGGAATGCAACCCGATCCGGTTTCCTTCTGTATCAATGATCACAGCCATATATCCGTATTCCGGTGAGATTGCTGTTTTGGGCACCAGGATCCTGCCGCCTGCCGCTTCCACTTTATCCAGCACGTTTTGCAGATCGGGATTCCCGTTCAGGTAGATCAGCGGACCCTCGGTAGAAGAAGGTTTATGAAAACCCCCGCTATCCACCACGGCCCCTCCCACCTGTGTCATCATATCATCCAGGGGAAACATGCGCATCCGGATATTGGGGAGGTCCAGCACGGCCAGGGTTACCCCGAAAATGGTTTCGTAAAAACGGGTGGCCCTGTCCAGTTCCGTAGCCGGTATTTCAAACCAGCTGATCGCATGATTCATTTGAGTTGATTTCCCGTTAAGATCAGCAATTTCTATCAAAGCAGCCTGCCATTCATAAAAAAACCGCTCCTTCCCGGGAACGGTTCTTTGCTTATGCTTCTATAAAAAAGGTCATTGTTGTCCGCCACCAGGTCCGCCACCGCCGGGACGCTGGGGCCGGAGAGAGGGTTGGATTTTTTCTTTCCAGGTATCGTATTGCTCTTTGGTTAAAACCGCTTTCAGCATTTCATCCTGTGCATCCGTAAATTTTTGTCTTTCCGCCATCATGGTTTCCCGGTCAGGCCGGTCGCCCCCGGAAAATAGTTCCTGCATCCGGGCATCCTGTTTCCTGTACAGCACGAGCAATGCCGTGTCCAGTTTTGCAAAAAGGGCCGCATCCAGTTTAAAGGCGCTGTCGAGTTTCTGGTGTATCCGGGCCACCCTTTCCTCAGGGGTCTGGCGCTGAAAACCACCACCCGGCTGGGCAAATACGGCTGCTGACAAGGCCATGAAAACCAGCAGCAGGAAGGACATTTTTTTCATTGATGATTGTTTTAAGTAAAGGAAAGTTACGGTAATTAAGACGGCTGTTCCCCCCAAAACGTTCGCCGGCCGGAAACTTAATTTCATAGCTGCCTATATGCCGGAACTCAAGTATCTTGCAGTCCCAATTATTAAAAAACTTATGGAATACAGTAAATTAGTTGCCGTGACCGGGTTGCCGGGTTTATTTGAGCTGATCAACAGTAAAACGGACGGAGCCATTGTCCGCTCCCTCGAAGATCAAAGCACCCGCTTCGTCTCCAGCCGTGTCCACAATTTCTCGCACCTGGAAAGTATTGAAGTGTACACCGTCCGGGACAATGTGAACCTCGTGGATGTATTTACCGCCATGGACAAAGCCGGTCAAAAACTGCCGGATGAGAAGGATGCCGCCGCGGTTAAGAAATATTTTGAGAAGGTTTACCCCGATATGGACTTTGAGCGGGTCTATGCCAGTGATATGAAAAAGATGGTAAAGTGGTTTGCCGTGCTCAAGGCTGCCAATGTGGAGATCAAACTGTCTGAAATCCCGGAAGAAGAACCCGTGGAAGAAGCCGTAGCAGCAGCGCCTGTGGCAGAAGAAAAGCCGGCCAAAAAAACAAGGACCAAAAAAGAGACCGCTGAAAAAACAGAAGAAAAACCGAAAAAAGCGCCTGCTAAAAAAAAGAAAGCCGAATAATATTCAATTAGCTGTTAGCCCTCTGCTGATAGCTGAAAGCTATTTCAACACCCTGGAATAGCTTTTTTACATTTAAACCTATCGTATGCCTTACAGTGCGGATATCAAAAAATTACCCCGGCATTTTTTACCGGAAGGATTTGTGCTTACCAGCTGGGAGACCCTGGAGCCCTGGCTTAAAAACCTGGATGAAAGACCCCTTGATTCGGTTGCTGCACTGGAGCAGTGGCTGAAGGATGCCAGTGAAGTGGAAGCCGTGATCAGCGAAGATGCCTGCTGGCGCCAGATCAAAATGACCTGTGATACGGAGAATAAGGAACTGGAACAGGCTTTCACCTTCTTTATGATGGAACTCCAGCCGAAGATCCAGCCCTATTCGGACCGGCTGAATAAGAAATTGCTGAATTGTCCCTTTACCAAAGAGCTGGACCAGCAAAAGTATTTTACTTACCTGCGAAATGTAAAGAAGAACATTGACATTTTCCGGGAAGAAAACATACCGATCAACGCTGAATTGAATGTGATGCAGCAGCAGTTCGGTATGATTTCCGGGAAGATGACGGTGGAGGTAAACGGGCAGGAATATACGCTGCAGCAGGCGGTTAAATTCCTGGAAGATCCTGACCGCGGCCTGCGGGAGTCGGTTTACCGGAAGATCAGTGAACGAAGACTGCAGGATAAAAACGCGCTGAATGATCTTTTTAGCGCCCTTTTGCAGAAACGCCAGCAACTGGCCGTCCATGCGGGTTTTGACAATTACCGGGATTACCGTTTTCTCGAACTGGGCCGTTTTGATTATAACAAGGAGAACTGTTACCAGTTTCACGAAGCGGTAAAGCTTCATGTGATGCCCCTGGTCAACCAGCTTTACGAAACGAAGAAGAAAAAGCTGGGGCTGACAGACCTGCGCCCCTGGGACCTGGAAGCCGAACCCGCCGGCACCAATCCCCTTCGTCCCTTCCAGACCGGTAAGGAGCTCACCGAAAAAGCCATTGCCTGCTTCAATACCATGCGGCCTTTCTTTGGGGACTGCCTCGCCAAGATGCGGGAAATGGGAAGACTGGACCTCGAAAGCCGCAAAGGCAAGGCCCCGGGTGGTTACAATTGTCCGCTGGCCGAAACCGGCGCCCCCTTTATTTTCATGAATGCCGCCGGCACCTTAGATGATGTAACCACCATGGTACACGAGGGCGGTCATGCCATCCACTCCTTCCTGGCGCATGAACTGGAACTGAACGGGTTCAAGGAATACCCCACTGAGATCGCCGAAGTGGCCAGTATGAGTATGGAACTGTTTTCCATGAACCACTGGGAGGTATTCTTTACAGACCCGGATGAGTTGAGAAGAGCCAAAGAGCAGCAACTGGAAAGGGTCATCACGATCTTCCCCTGGATCGCCACCATTGACAAATTTCAGCACTGGGCCTACGAAAACCCGGGACATACCGAAGCCGGAAGAGCTGATAAATGGTTAGAAATCCTGGACGAATTTTCCTCCCCGGTCATCGACTTCAGCGGCCTGGAGGAATACCGCCGTTATTCCTGGCACCGGCAATTACACCTCTTTGAAGTGCCTTTTTATTATATCGAATACGGGATTGCACAGTTGGGAGCCATCGGTTTATGGCAGCAATACAAGCAAAACCCGGAAAAAGCGGTCAGTAATTATATAAATTCTCTCCGGCTGGGGGGTACGAAAACCCTGCCGGAACTGTTCAAAGCCGCTGGTTTACAATTCAATTTCTCGCCTATAGCGATAAAAGCACTGATGGGATTTGTTAAATCTGAAATGGACCAATTATAAACCCCAAAAAATACCCTGAAAGTGGTAGATCATTTTTTCGGAAATATCAAATCCACATACTATTTTTGACTTAGAAAAATAGGTGCTTCATTGCGCCTGACTATATTACTGCGTTTATTTTACGCAGATAAAATAGCTACTAATCAGAGCCTTAACCTAAAGTCCCGATGTTTCTACACCGGGGCTTTGTTTTTACTAAAGGAGTATGGGATCTCTGAATTGGCAGAGCCCTGAAGAATAAGCCGGTAGTTAGTAGTCGGAAGTCCGGAGTCGATGCCGGAGATGGATTGAGATTTAAAAATTGGAGTTTATTTGAACTTTGGCCCTTGGTGCTTATTTGGATCTTGGCGTCTACGGTTCTTGGTGCTTACATGCTAAGCCTGCAGTTCTTACAAATCCCCTCCACCACTACTTCCACATGCTCCGCATGATAGCCTTTTGGTAATTTGATCTCCGGGGTGACCACATCATCCAGGCAATAGGTATTGTTGCAATGAGTACAAACAAAGTGCACATGATGGTCATGGTGATGTCCCGCTGAACAGTCATCCTTGCAGAGCGCATAACGGATCGAATTATCCGCTGTGGGAATGGTATGAATAATCCCCTTGTCCACAAATGCCTGGAGGGTGCGATAGACGGTAACGCGGTCAAATTTTTCCCCGGCCTTTCTTTCAATATCGCCATGGGCCAGGGCGCCCGGCTGTTCCAGGAAAAGGTGCAGGATCTTCCGGCGGCTTTCTGTTACACTCAGGTCGTTCCGCTTCAGCAGGAAAGCGATCCGGTTTTCGATATCCTCTATGGTTTTATTGGACATACAGTGAAATTTGACTTATTTTTTATCCCCTACTCTTTCAGCAGTTTTTTAGCGTCACTGATCATTTTTTTGACTTCGCTGTATTTGATCCCGTCATAGATCTTTCTCACATCCCCGTTCCTGTCCACCAGTGCCCAGAACTGGGTATGCAAAAACTGGTCCTCAATACGCTTCAGGTTATTATTGGGATCATCAATGGTATAACTTACCCGGGCCGTATTGTACAAACTGTCTTTTCGCCCGGTCAGGAAGACCCAGCGGCGGGTATCCACCTTCATGGAATCCGCGTATTTTTTCATTTGGGGTACCGAGTCCGTCTCGGGGTCGCAGGTATGCGACAGGATCAGGAACCCGTCCTCCTCCCGGAATGCATTGTACACCTCCCTCATATGGGTATTCATTACCGGGCAGATGGTCTTGCAGGTGGTAAAAAAATACTCGGCCACATAGACTTTCCCCGCCACCTCTTTCTCCGTAAATGGTTTACCGTCCTGCGTGGTAAAACTAAAAGGCCGTACAAAACTCACCGGCACTACTTTTGGTGTGGTAAACCCGGGTATCACCAGGGCAAGCACGAAATAAAAACCCAGCGCCAGCGCCACAAAAAACAGCATATAAAGCCACCCTTTTTTCGACATAGCATTCAAATAATTAAAGGAACAAAGTTAGGCCCCGGATTGTTCCGATAAACTAATCCGGGATTATTTTGCAACTATGTTGCTTTTTAATATCTTTACCGGCTCGGATGAAAGGAAAGATCAATTGGGACGCATTGGGTGTCGGGACCTCACTGGCCTGCGCCATTCATTGTGCCCTCCTGCCCCTGTTTTTCAGCACGCTCCCGCTTTTCGGGATTAATATCATTCACCATACCGGGTTTGAAGTGGGCATGATCCTCCTGGCCCTGCTGATCGGCAGTTATTCCATGTACCACGGGTATAAAAAACACCATCACAGCCTGCTGCCGATGAGCCTGTTTCTCTCCGGCTTTCTCTTCCTGGTACTGAAACAGTTTTTTCTCGAGTACCATAACTGGTTGCTGGTTCCGGCCGTCTTACTGATCATTGCCGGGCACCTGAACAATTACCGGTCCTGCCGGGTGCATAACCATGCCCATGCAGAGGACTGCAGCCATTAACCAACAGTACCGCATTTACCTTAACTTGGGAAAAAGTTTTTCCATGAAAGCACTCTTTATCCTGGTACTGCTGTTCAGCAGCTTCCTTTCCCATGCCCAGCCTGCCGGTGAAAAAGCCATCCGTGAATTGCTGGACCGGCAAACCCGTGACTGGAATAGCGGCAATATTGACGGTTTTATGAAAGGGTATTGGGAAAGCGATTCCCTGATGTTTATCGGCAAAAGCGGGGTGACTTACGGATGGGCCAATACGCTGAAGAATTATAAAAAAGGATACCCGGATACCGCGGCCATGGGCCAACTGTCATTCAACCTGGTTTCCGTAAAAAAACTTTCTAAAAAATACTATTTCGTGGTGGGCAAATGGTTCCTTAAACGCAGCATCGGCGATGTGGGCGGGCATTATAACCTGCTGCTCCGGAAAATAAAAGGAACCTGGGTGATCGTGGCCGATCACAGCAGTTAAACCAGTTGTACTCTTTGCTGCAGCCTTCCATACACAAAGTAAGAGAGCAGCAGGCCGATGGAAGAAAAAACAATATCGTAATAGTCGAAAGTCCGGCCGAATACCGGGATCAGTTGCAGGTATTCATTTACCAGCAGCAGGCCGAATCCCATCAGGCAAAACAGGCGCAGCTCACCCGTCCCGTCCAGCCGGAATATACGGGCCAGTAAATGATGCCGGCCGCTGAAAAACCAGCAGGCCCCAAAGGGAAGCAGGAAGGAACCCAGGAAATTCGGCGCTATTCCCAGGAAAAAATGAAGGGGCTGGTCAAAATGGAAAAAGGGCCGGATAAAAAACTTAATGGCCCAGATCAGCAGGGTGCCTGCAATAACGATCCTCTTGCTTATTTGCTTTAACTCCATAAGATCCCAGGTATAAAAGCCTAAAGTAAGCCGGTTCCGGCTCCGCAGCCATCCCCTCTGCCGGGTATTTTGCTCAGTCATTTTTCCAGTTTCTGTATAAATAGCGGATCAGCCCGAATAAAGTAAGGGCTGCAATAATATAAAAAATGATGGTAAAGACAACAGGTTTACCACCGGCCCAGCCCAATTGAAAGTAGATACCGGCCGTAGCGGCGGACAAGGCCCATAACAGCGCCAGGGAAATTGAATGGAGGATCTTTGAAAAAAAACGCTTTATATCATTGTCCCAGCCCTGTTCCATAACGGATGTTTCAGCAAACAAGGTACTATTATTTCTCCCGGCCCAGACTCCTTTGTTCACTGAAGGAGGAGCTGCCTGAATGCAGCAGAATCCCCGTTAAATACATTGAAGTCCACCGGGGATACAATCCCGTTTACCCGGCCCCGGTCACTGTGCTGCCAGAAGGTCCAGCCCCGGTTGATCCGGGGTTGCCCCGGCTGGTAATAATGAGCCACCCAAAGAGGATATTCATCAAAAGTCTCGCCCAGGTACCGGGTATAAAAATCCACATTGGTATAAATAACCGGCTTCACCCCATAATGTTCCCCCACAATATCCAGCCATTCCTTTGCTTCCTGTTTCAATTGCGCAACCGGCGTGCCATTCAGTTGCTCGAGGTCCAGCACCGGGGGAAAATCCCCGGGTTCCAGGTTCACTTCCCGGATAAAATTTGCCGCCTGCTTCGCACCATCCCGGGAAGGGGTAAAGAAATGATAAGCGCCCCGGAGCATTCCGGCTTCTTTTGATTTTTTCCAGTTACGGCTGAACTGCGGATCCGTATAACCCGTTCCCTCGGTGGCTTTGATATAAGCAAAGCCCAGCCGGATATCCTCTACATTCATATTCTTCACCCCATCCCAGGAAATGAGATGCTGGTATTTGGAAACATCGATTCCATGAATGGAATAGCCCCCGGGTATCGAAATCCCGAAGGCGGGGTAATGGGTGTATTTCGCGGTCCGGTATTCCCACCATTGCCAGCCCCTCCATGCAGCCACCCCTAACAGGGCGAGCAGCACCAGGATCAGTAAAAAACGGCGGATTCCTTTCTTTTGTTTGGCGGTGGGCATGTGCTGAACCGGGAAGGCGAAATTAATTGCTGGATTTTACCAGGGTTGTTAATGAACGGATAATTATCTGCGAAACTAACTATTTATTTTTCGTGGTTTTCGAAATCTCAAAAAGTATGAATAGCCTCTTTGCACATAATAATTAATAATAAGCCGGTAAGTATTGTCTGAATCAGTAATGCATCTTCGGACAAAACGACCCAATAATCAATAACCGGGTAAGAGAAGAAACCGGCTTATTCCACAATCCGAAGCTTTGCATAATTCAGCATGATCTTCTTCTCGCCATTGTGTTCAAACTTCACGGTGGCAATAGGATTGTGCGCCGCTCCTTCCATTTTGATCACTTCGCCAAATCCGAATTTCTGGTGTTCCACTTTTTGCCCGGTTTGCAGGTTAGAAGTGTCGCTGGCCGTAAAATCCGCAGATGGCACATGTTCCACCACTTTAGGTGCAGTGGTCTTTGGAGCCAGGTAAGAAGGGGTGGAGGATGATTTTTTTTCCGGTGCAGGTCCGTAACGTTTCTCTGCTTCTTTTACGTCATTGTATTTACTGTCATCGCCGCCCCAGCCTTTCATACGGTTGAAGGCGGAGCCGCCGCCCCATTTGTTTTGCAGCTGGTTTTTGGAGCCACCACCGGCAAAACTCCGGTCCAGGTAATCCTCGGGGATCTCTTCAATAAACCGGCTGGGCTCGTTCTGCACCAGTTGCCCAAAACGGTAACGGGTATTCGCATAAGTGATCCAGAGCCGGTGCCTGGCCCGGGTAACCACCACGTAAAACAAGCGCCGTTCTTCTTCCAGTTCTTCCCGGGTATTAATGGCCATGGCATTGGGAAACAGCATTTCTTCCAGTCCTGCCGCAAAGACACAGCCAAACTCCAGTCCTTTCGCCGCGTGTATCGTCATCAGTTTTACGGTATCGGCATCCGGATCCTTTTCATCCGCATCCGTAAGCAGGGTGATCTGCTGCAGGTAAGAAGCAAGGCTTTTATCCACGACCTCCCCGTCCTCGTTATCCGGGCTCTCGGTCCACTCCTTAACAGAGTTCAGCAATTCCTGGATATTCTCATAGCGCTGCACGCCCTCGGTACTCTTATCATTGAATAGTTCTTTTACCAGGTTGGTTTGCTTGCCCACATGAACCGCCACTTCATAGGCATTCTGTTTGGTCAGCATGCTGGCAAAACTTTTTATCATGATCACAAATTCGTCCAGGGCGGATAAAGTGCCGGCCCTGAACCCGTATTGCGCCGCGTTTTCCAGCACCTGCCACATACTCAGGTTATTGGTATTGGCCGCCAGTAAAAGCCGGTCGATCGTGGTCTTGCCAATCCCCCTTGCCGGGTAATTGATGATCCGCTTGATCGCTTCCTCGTCACTGGGGTTTACAATTACCCGCAGGTAGGCCACCAGGTCCTTGATCTCCTTGCGCTGGTAAAAGCTGATACCCCCGTAAATGGTATAAGGAATTCCCATCCGGCGCAGGGATTCCTCAAAGGCACGGCTCTGTGCATTGGTGCGGTAGAGAATGGCAAAGTCCTTATTGCTGTAATGGTTACGGAGCTTTTGCTCCTGGATACTGTCGGCCACAAACTTTCCCTCATCATTATCCGTCATGGTCCGCACCAGTCTGATCTTCTCTCCCTCACTGTTATCGGTAAACAGCACTTTTTCGATCTGCCCCTTATTATTCCTGATCACTTCATTGGCCACATGCAGGATACTCTTGGTGCTGCGGTAGTTCTGCTCCAGCTTTACAATCTTCACTTCATCATAATCCTTCTGGAACTGCAGGATATTTTCGATCGTGGCACCGCGGAAGGAATAAATGCTCTGGGCATCATCGCCCACCACGCAGACATTCTCGTGCATGGCCCCGAGTAATTTGATGATCTCGTACTGGGCCGGGTTGGTATCCTGGTACTCGTCGATCAGGATGTATTTGAACTTATGCTGGTATTTGGATAAGCTCTCGGGTACCTGCTTCAGCAACTCATAAAATTTCAGCAGGAGGTCATCGAAATCCATGGCCCCGTTCTTAAAGCAGCGCTTTGCATAGGCATCATAGATCTGCCCGATGGCAGGGCGGTTGGCCCGCATATCTTCCTGCTGGAGGCCATAATCATTCCGGTATTCAGCCGGCCCCACGAGGGCGTTCTTGGCCGCGGAGATCCGGTTGTACACCAGGTTGGGCTTGTAATGCTTGTCATCCAGGTTCATTTCGTTGATGACGGCTTTTACCACGCTCTTTGCATCATCCGTATCATAAATGGTGAAGTGACGGGGATATCCGATTTTTTCCGCTTCAAAGCGGAGGATGCGGGCAAATACGGAGTGGAAGGTACCGATATAGAGGTTCCGGGCTTCCCCATTCCCCAGGATCTTCTCCACCCGTTCTTTCATTTCCCTGGCGGCCTTATTGGTAAAGGTCAGGGCCAGGATATTAAACGCATCCACGCGGTGGGCCGCCATCAGGTGAATGATGCGGGTGGTCAGCACTTTGGTCTTCCCGCTGCCCGCCCCGGCCACGATCATGATCGGCCCGTCCTTATGCAACACTGCTTCTTTCTGCCTTTCATTCAGGCCACTTAAATAATCCATCATGGCCGCAAATTACGGGGATTGAATGAGCCGCAGAAAAAGGAGGGCCGCTGTTGATAATTATTTTAGTGTATCGTAATTACCTGCTGCAAGACCGTGTCTTTTCCCGCATAGGGCCGGTCATCAACCGGGTCTGTCCCTGTTTCGATACCAACTACCTGGTAGGTTCCCGGGGCAAGCTGGTGAACAACCGCCCTGACGGTTGAACTGCAATGACATTTGCAACCGGGCCGGTGCCAGTATTCAGTGACCGTAATACTATTTTTGATTCGCTGTATACTGACTTTTACTTCCCGGCAGCAGAGATGGGTGACATATCTTGTATAAACCATCGAATCCCCTTCCGCTTTGATCCCATCTGTACCCGGTGAAGGCAGGTCGGGGTAATCGGTATCCGCCCCTGATTCAGGGAATTTCCCGGCGGCCCTGACTGCTTTTTCCGCGCAGCCCTTCACCTGCCAGGCGGACCGGAGTGAGGTATCTGCGGTAAGCGGTGGTTTAACAGCCTGTTCCGTTTGCTGCGGAGATTGCCGGTGATTGCAGGAGAAAATAAATAAACCGGCAATGACACTGGTAAAAACAAATCCGTTTCTCATGGTCCTGCATTGCTGCATTTAATCTTTTAAATTGAGGTTGCCCGGGTTGAAGGTCAGGGCGAAGAAATAACCCAGCCGGTAAACGGTGGAATAATCATTGCTGCCCAGTGAGGAAAAACTGACCTTATCACCCGTTTTCCAGCCGGATAATTTTTTTACCTGTGTGCCTGCCAGTCCTGCTGAGATACAGACGGGATCATTTTTTCCCAGGTAGGTGCTCAGTCCCAGCATGATATTCAGCTTTGAATTATCCCCGCCCACCGGTACCCCGGCGCCAAAGGTTCCTCCCCAGCGGAATCCCCGGTCACGGGGCGCATAAAAATGAAGATAGGTTACTACGACCGGCTGAAACTGATCGGCGGTTTCCCGGGCGATCAGGCTGTCCGGTGTGACAAAATAATGCCAGCGGTTTTCCGCGTAGGACACAAAACTGAATCCGAATGTATTCCGGAAACGGAGCGGTTCCTTTTTAAAAATCGGGACCAGCCGTTTGATCGTATCCCGCTGTCCCATATTCAGGGCATCGGCCGTAACGGAATCGATCAGCGGAATAAAATCAATCTCGGCCATGATGGTCTTCCGGTTGATATCCAGCGTTGTCAGTTGCGTATAATGGTCATTCTGTATCTGCCGGAACAATTCGGCGATGCGGTTCACTACTGCATCCGGGCCCTTTGTCGTAACCGTATTCGTATTCACCAGCCCCGCCTTGCCCTGCGCTTCTTTAATCAGCGAATCCGCTGCCGGCGATTCAATATCGAGGCTACTAAAGGAACTATAGGTTTGAAACAGGTCCGCGAATTTATTCCGGACGGCCGTTACAGCGGATTTCAGGTTATCCGCATTATTATTTAACAGGATCACCGAAGGATTATCGCCTGCTCCCGGGAAAACCGTTTCTGTTTTTTCTTTAGCGGCACGCTTCACCTGCGCGGCCGGTTCCTGCATACTGTATCGCAGTCCGGCCAGGTCCCTCCAGAGCAACTGGCAATTTTGCTCAAACAAAACGGCAGTCCTCCACTGACTGATGGCTGCCGTGAATTCATTGTACCGGCTGGCAAAAGCCAGTTTAGCAGCTTTCTGCTGGCTGGTTTCCGCTTCCAGTTCAACCATTTTATTATCGTTCTCCTGTTTCTTAAAAATATCCGCCGCGTTCAACAGTTGCGGGTCGATTGTCGCAAGGCCGCTTACTAAATTCCCGGCAGGATTGGAACCCAGTCCCGGAATGATAATGGCTTCGGGTGTTTCTTCCCGGTTGATATAGGTTACCCGGCGCTGGTAGCTGTTGGCCGCATTCACGAGCTGCAGGTTGACCCGGTTTGTTTTGGAAATGGGAATTACGGAAACGGCAACGGTGTCGCCGGGTTTCCGGACTTTAAAATAACCGACTTGCTCCCCGGCAATATCGTAACGGATGAGGTGTTGCTGAGCCGGCAAGGTAAAATTGCACAAAACCAGTCCCAGCGCCACCCAACAGGCTTTCATAACAGGATCATTTGGTGGAAAAAACAAGGTACCCGCATTACCCGGAAGCCGGAATGACCTGTATCATCGCTATCACTGCTTTTACTCATTGAAAAAAAAGGGTTCTCCTTCTACCTTACAACGTACATAGAATTAGTACTATATGATACTGCTTCATACTCTGTTCAGCGGGATGGAGGGGTCTGTTCTGCTGATTTCCATTATCATCCTCCTTATCTGGTCCATCGCCCTCGTGGCCATTGCCAACGGGGTTTTTAAGGATAACACAACCAAGATCTGCTGGTTTTTTATCGTACTCGTCCTGAACCTGCTGGGCGTCCTGCTCTTTATTTTCTGGGGCAGGAAGGAAGTTCAATACGAACCCGGAAAAAAGAGAAGTGACGCTTAACCAGCATACCAGGTAATCATCCGAATTTTCATCTAAACCCACGATTTATGGAACTCCCCTTGTATGTACTGAGTAGCCGGAAAGCCCGGGTATTTGTCCTTGCTCTCCTCCTTTCCGCCTGTAGCGGAACAGAAGCCCCGCAGCCGGCCGGTGAAAAACTGCTCGGTTTTGTCTTTGACTACGATAAAAGCGAAGTGGCCATCACCGTGGTCACGAAGGGTTGTACCGGGAAAACGGATCTCAGCATCCGGGTAAGCGGCAACAGTATCGAAGTAGAAAGGAAAAATGAAGATGCCTGCAAAGCCATGCCGGAGGCGGTCGTCTTTACTTATACTATGGGAGAACTGGGGATCGATCCCAATAAAACTTATACGGTCCGGAATCCCTTTATAGCCAACCCCAGCCTGGCCGCCATACACTGACAATTGTAAAAGACAGAACCGGCCGGCAGGGAAATGCGGCGCTATTATCTCCGTTTGCTGGCGAGGTATTTTTCGTGGATGACCGTACCCATGGGTTTATTGTACACTTTACCCTCCACCCAGGATATGATATCGAGATAAGCAAAGGCCCGGGTCTGGAAGCGGTTTGTTTCCAGGTGCTTGATCTGCTGCAGGAATTTCTCAAACTCCGGCTTCAGTTGCCGGGTGGGTATACTGATCGAGTGACGGAGGAATTTGATCATGGCTTCCTCCACCGCGGTGAGGTTCTTCATCCGGGTCATGAAACGGAACACGGATTTGGTAAGGGATTCCATCAGCATATCATTGCCCAGTTCGTAATGGGCCAGCAGGTGTACGAGGCGGGCATAGCACTGGAGGTCATAACGCAGGTTGGTCTTGTCGTTGATGATCTGCTGCAGGTAATCAATGCAGGTGTTGAAATCCCCGCTGCCGAAGTAGAGCATGGCGAATTTATAATTGAGCACCAGTACCCGGTGACTGTCAAGAAAGAGGTCATATTCTTCGAGATCTTTTTCAATAGATGGCACCAGGGCCAGTCCCTCTTTAAACGTGCCCTGCATGAAATGCTGGTTGATCCGGGCCTGGCTCATATAGATAAAGACCTGTATGCGGAAGTTGTCATTCTCCCGGATCCGTTCGCTTTGCGATACTTTTTCCAGCAGTTTCAGGGTCTTTTCAAACTGACGGTGGTTACGCAGGTCAAAATGCGCATTCAGGAGGTTATGAATGCCCTTGATATAGTGCCCGGTCTCCACCCGTATCATCATCGGGAGATCATGAAACAGGTCCACCCATTTCTGCGTGTAGCGGTAATACTGCAAGAAATCCTGCCGGATAAACGCGTACCAGGTATAGCTCTGGTAGAGATACATCCGCTCGTAGAAACCGGTTTCCTTCCAGGCTCCCGAGGGCAGGTTCTGGGTCATGAATTTGCGGATATCCTTTTCATCGTATTCATCCCGGGAGTGGCCGTGCTGTACAAACCAGCTGAACAACTGCAGGGCCAGGTTGGATAAACGCGCCACTTTATCAATATGCGAATTCACCTCGTTGGCCTCGATGGAGAGAGCATCCGCCCGGTGGTGAATATGACGGGTGATATGCAGGCCCTCGATTCTTTTTTCCAGGGCGATGAGCTGCGGGAGGAAGTTGATTTTCTGGTTGCTCCGGGCAATCTCCTTGGCCCGGTCGATGATCCGCAGGCTTTGCATAAACAGTCCTTTCTTGTACAGGATATGGGCGTAATCAAACTGTTCATTCAGTTGCAGGTCCAGGCTGTCGGTGCTTTTCAGGAGCCGGAGGCTGGCCAGGATCTGTTTGTAGAGATGGGTTTTCAGGTTGGCCAGCTGGGGTTTGGTCACATCGTCCAGCTTTTTCAGCAGGGCTTTTTCCTCGTAGTCCTTCAGTTTGTCCAGGGCGTCAAAAAGCCGCACAATTTTGAGGTCTTCCTTCCCCGAGCTCCGTTTGATATAGAGCTTAAAATGCCTTTTTTCGGCCTTTTCCAGGGATTTTATAAGCTGAAATAATATGTCGGTTGAGCGGTTGGACATCATAAAGAGTTTTTGCTGAAATCCGCTGCCAGCAAGGCTTTCAGCATTTCCCTCCCCCATTAGGCATCATGAAATCAGGCCTTATTTGGTTTGAACGGCAGGAAGTTGCTGACTACATTTGTGTCAGAAGATTAAATCATACGGCAGCAATCGTCAGAAGGGCAAACGTCAGAGGTCAAAGTTAAAGCCGGTAATCTTCAAAAATGCTGATAACCGGTCCAAAATTCAGCAAACAACTCTTACTTCGAAGAATTTTCATATGGCAAGCAATCGTTAGAGGTCAGTCCGTTTCTACGGAAGGGCCTTTTTTGTTTTAAGGCCCGCTAAAGTAATAATTTATTCACTGAAACAAAGGATCCGGCCCTGTTTTTTTAAATTTTCTACCCCCATCCGCTTTTTGTTGAATAATCCCCATTGGCGTTCTTCCCGCCAAATCAGCGATTCGTTTACCTTCATCCCAAAATTTCAGTATGGCGATCCGCATTTTCATAACCGGCGGCACATTTGACAAGGAATACAATGAGATCACCGGGCAGTTGTATTTCAATGATACCCACATGCATGACCTGTTAGACATGGGCCGCTGCAAAGTGCCCGTGGAGACCCGGACCCTGATGATGATCGACAGCCTGGAAATGACGGATGAGGACCGGGAGCTGATCGTGCACCAGTGCAATAACTGTGAGGAGGACCAGATCGTGATCACGCACGGG
>JBBIGW010000081.1:0-16263 GCA_037447355.1 Bacteroidia bacterium
ACGTACGGCAGAAATTGCGGATTTGCCGTCCATATCGGTTTGACGGATGCGGTAGTAATTGGTCCTTTGTACATCCGGCAGGTTATGTGTGTACTGGTATTGCTGCACACTGCTGGAATTGCCAACAGCCGCTATCGTGGTCAGCGGGGAGAAATCGCGGCCATTTGTTGAATATTCCACCACGAAATCCGATACATTATTTTCCTGCAGGGTCTTCCAGCTCAGGTTTACCTGGTTGTTCCGGGCGATCGCTGTAAAATCACCCCATACTGCGGGCAGCGTAACGGCGAGTTTGGTTACCACAACCGTGGTAGATACACCCGGGGTATAGGTGATTGAATAACCGAGGGGAATGGTAACGGCGGCAAAATTGCCCGTGATCACACCCCCGCCTGTATTTTCAATAATCGTGTAAGGCTGCAGGGGGCTGGCGGTATTTTCCGTAACAATCAAGGAAGCGCCGCTTACGTCAACATTGGTGGCGGCCGTATTAAAATCTAATTTATCATGACCGGTGCCGGGACCGGTGCCATCGAGAATTTCAATCCGGATGGTCGGGCTTTCTGTTGAAACCATATTATTGGAGGCGGTCATCAGGCCAGGGGAATTACCCGGGGCAATGTTCCCCACGTTGGTGACGGTAAAATTATTCAGGTTGTAAGTGCCGATCCCTTTTAAGGTTCCGGTGGCACTGTTAGTAAAGGAAACCGTATTGTTAGAGAAGGTACGGATGGTTGTTTTGTTAAAGATCCCGTTATTTACAAATGAACCGGTACCGCCAGGAAGTAAAAAGCCGGCGTTGATGCCAAAAATTTCATTGAGCGTACCGTTATTGATCAGCGATCCGTTGTTGAAGGATATGTTCCCGTTCGATGTGATTGTTGTCCAGTTCAGGGTGCCGTTATTGGTAAGCGTTGTCTGTAAATTCTTATCAAAAGCCAGGTCCAGATTTAATATACCCCCGTTTGCGATGGTGGTGGCTACCTGGAGCGTTCCGCTAAACCAGTTCATGGTGCCGTTTACCAGGACAGAGGGAGCTGCGCCAGAACCAACTAATGTATTTAACGATCTTAATAAATAAGTACCGTTTACAGTTAGGTCATCTCCCGCTCCGTCATTGAGGGTTAAATTGGAACTGCCCGTATTATTATTCAGTGTAGCCCCGGCTTCCACTACAACCTGGTCGGCCGTTACAGCCGCCGCAATGGTGACCGTATGTCCTGCCCTGATCGTAATAACGCCATCTGTCGAGATTGGTGCACTGGGTGCGGGAGCAATCCAGCTGGCTCCGTCATATCTTTCCCAGGTTGCTGCAGTTCCCCAGTTTCCGGTTGCTGCGCTCCGGTAATCCCCGGCTGTTTGTCCAAATAACATGGCCGGAACCAAAAGGGAAGCAATCAATGTTTTCAGGTAGGTAAATGTCTGATTCATATTTAAGGGTTTAATTAATTTAATAAATAATATGATTGCCCAAAAGAGCATTCAGGTAAAATGTCTGGTACCGGCAACTCAATGATACCGGTAGCTCGAAAGACTCTTCAGAAGGATATGGGGAATTGATGACAGCCTGGTGGTTAAGCTGGTGGTAAATCTAACAAATAAAACGTAATTCAAACAAAAGCGCCTGTATTATTTTTTTAATACACTAATAATCAGGTATATATCAGATATACTCGAGCCGGGGGTCTTATCGGAACGGCTTGTAAAATGCCTGACTGGCTAATGCCAGCATGGGCCGGTCGCCCCGGCTGTCACCATAGGCATATATTTCAGTATACGTTGCCAGGTCAAATCGTTCCCGGATGCGCCTTACTTTTTCTTCGCCATGGCAATTAAAACCTTCAATCATCCCGGTTATTTTTTGGTCCTTCTCCACCAGTTTGGTACTGATCAGTGTCAGGCCCAGTGAATAGGTCCAGCCGGTCAGCCAGTTTTCCGGGGACGCGGAAACAACTACAATCTCGATATTGTTTTCTTTCAGTCGTTGGATCTCCCGCAGAGCGCGGGGCCGTATGATGGATGGGATAACGGTGCCGGCAAATTGCCTTCCTGTTTCATTAAAACGGCCTACGGGGGTACCGTTGAAAAAATAACGCAATACTTTTTCTTTTGCCCGCTGGTTGCTGATGAGACGAAACTTTAGTGCGAGCAGCCAGGGAGAGAGCAACAGGAAGCCAAAGAGAAACGGGAAATTTCCTTTACTGAATTTAATAAACTCCAGCAGGCTGTCTTTGCTGCTGAGGGTTCCGTCAAAATCAAAAAAGGCGATTCCTTTCTTCACAATTTTTTCTTTTTGAAAATGGATTCGGGAATATGCCGGATGATAAATATGATCCATTTCCAGAACCACTTGATATAAATAATATTTTTCTTCTTCAGAATACCCCGGTAGATGGCATCCGCCACGGCGGCAGGCTGTGCCGTCAGCAATTTGGGGAGCTTCAGGTGGGCGGTCATTTTTGTATCCATGAATCCGGGCAGCACGGTCAGTACATGTACCCCGTGGGGATACATCCTGTTCCGTAAACCGGATAAATAAGCAGTGAATCCTGCTTTGGCGCTTCCGTAAATATAATTGCTTTGCCGGCCTCTCAGCCCGGCCACCGAACTGATACCCGCAATGATGCCCTTCCCGTTTTTCGCATAATCAGCCGCAATGATATTCAGCAGGGCAACGGGGCCGGTAAAATTGCTGGCAATTGTTTTCAGTGTTTCCGCCGTATCCTTTATCACCTGTTCGTTGTCATTCATATAACCGGCCACACAAACCGTGATCCCGGGTTTCTCTTTCAGGCTGTCCCAGGTAGCCTGGTGGGTATCCGTATGCGTTATATCGAATTCAATGACTTCGCAGCCGTTTCCGTACTTTATTTCCAGGTCGGACTGCAGGGGCGTTAGTCGCTGACTATTCCGGGCGGCCAGCACAAGCGGGTAACCATTTTGTGCAAATTTTTCGGCAAGGGCCATTCCGATATCAGAGGTGGCGCCAAGAATGAGTACTGAGGGGTTCATATACGTGACTTACCGGGAAGTGATGTGCAGCCGCTCAGACTGTAAAGAACTGAACGCTGACTGCGGGTTATATTTTCTGATTATTTCTTTGAATGCAGAGAGGTGCGGGTAACTGCTTTCCAGTACTTCCGCCTTCATCCGGGCATCTTTTGACATGTAGAGCCGGCCGCCGTATTTTAAAACGAGGGCATCCAGTTCATCCAGGAAAGGAAAAAGCCCGTTCCTGACCGGGATATCCAATGCCAGTGTATAGCCTTCCCGGGGAAAAGAGATCAGGTCGTCCTGGCGGCCGAATACTTTCAGTACAGCCAGGAAAGAGCCTATTCCCTTGTCACTGATCCGGTGTAATATTTCAATCAGACCGGCCTTGCTTTCCAGTGGCAGCACAAACTGGTATTGAATAAATCCTTTCTTTCCATAGCCCCTGTTCCAGAGTTGTATTGCATCCAGCGGGTAAAAGAATGGTTCATAAGAAACCACATTGTTGATTTCTCTTTTCAGGTTCTTCCCGTAGTATAAGAAATTAAACGCTTTTACCGTCAGCTTGTTCAGCACAAAAGAAGGGAGGTTAAAAGGAAACAGGATTTGTTTTTGCGGGGGGAGTTTCAACGGGTCGCCCTGGTACTTAGCAGGAATCTCCTCTTTCTTTGCATGCTCCCCAAGGATCAGGATGCTCCGGCCAAATCCTTTTCCTTTTTTCAGGCAATCAATCCAGGCAACCGAATAGGTATAGTGGCTGTTTTCCTCAAACAGGCGCAGGATATCTTCCAGGTTCTTTGCTTTCAGCTGCTTTTGTTTGATATAGGAGGTCTCAATCTTTTTCAGGTCAAATTTGACGCGGCTGATCACCCCGGTGAGTCCCATGCCGCCGCAGGTGGCCCAGAACAGGTCGCTGTGCTGTGTGGGTGAACAGGTATAAAGGGTGCCATCGGTGCCGATCACATCCATATCCATCACATGAGCGGAAAAAGAACCATCCACATGGTGATTTTTTCCATGCACATCACTGGCTACAGCGCCGCCGATGGTAATAAACTTGGTACCCGGGGTAACCGGCAGGAACCAGCCCCTGGGTACAATGATGGCTAAAACCTTGTCCAGTGTCAGTCCCGACTGGCATTCAAAAATGCCCTTTTCGGTATCGAAGGAAAGGACTTTATTGTATCGAAGTGTGGAAATAGTGTGGGGGGCCAGGGAGGCATCACCGTAGCAACGGCCATATCCCCGCGCAATGAAAGGTTCCTTTTTTTTTACATAGGCCTGTAATTCCTCAGTAAAACTAAAGGTCTGTTCATCGCTTTCTATCCGGGGGTAATTACCCCAATTGGCAATTTGCTTTTTCATTAGTTAAACAGGGTTAAATCCTTCATGTAAATAATGCCGGCAAAACTGGCGATCCAGCAAAGCAGGGTTACCTGGATGAAGGGGTCTTTGTACAAAATCCGGGTGGGTGAGCCGGAATCCGCCATCACAAAAATGATCTGCAGGTAACGCATGATCCCCGCAATTACAAACAGGCAGGTATAATAAAGCCGGTGCGTGCCCAGTCGGGCCATCGTTTCGGGTGACATGGTGTACATGAAATACGCCACAATAATGATGGCACATACCAGGGATAACAGTACGTTCAGGAATTCGAGGTTATACCCCCGGACGGACTTCCTCATTTCCGTTCCGGAACTGATCTTCAGCAGCACATCATCCCTCCGTTTGCCGATAGCCATAAAGAGCGCCAGCAGGAAAACCATGATGACAATCCATTCCGAAAGCGGGATAAAAGTGATCACGGAACCCGCCTTGATCCGGAGAATAAAACCTGCTGCCAGGATCAGGATATCAAGCACCGGGATGGCCTTTAATCCATAGGAATAGCCCAGGTTCAGCAGGAAATAAATGCCCAGTACAAAAAGAAATTTATCCCGTATCATCCAGGCGATCCCGAAACCGGCGATCAGCAGGATGACGAGCAGCAACAGGGCGATCGGTTTTGGCACTGTTCCGCTGGCCAGGGGCCTGTTCTTTTTTACCGGGTGCTTCCGGTCGTCATCTATATCCCGGTAATCATTGATGATATAGATACTGCTGGCGACACAGGAGAAGGCAAGGAATCCGGAGAGGAGGGGAACAATTTTGTCAGTGTTGAGTATTTCTCCTGCAAAAAAGAGCGGAAGAAACAGGAACATATTTTTTGCCCAGTCTTTGGGTCGTACTAATTGAATAAGGGCTTTGACCATAAAATTGGATCCAAATTACTCACTAATCAGCACATTTAATAGTGTTTTTAGTGCGGATTTTTTTTTTTATGTTTACCACTCTATTTTTCTCCGATGAACCAGTCCCGATTCCCGGCCAGGTATTATTTTTTTGTTATTGAAACACTGACCATTGTTTTACTGGCCTGTGTTCCTCTTTTTGTAGCATTCCCGTACCGGGTCAATATTTTTCTTTCCTGGGAAGGAGCTTACCGGATCAGTGAAGGGCAATTGCCTTTCCGGGATTTTGGAACCCCGCTGGGGGGGATGTACTGGGTCATTCCCGGTATTTTCTTTAAGCTGTTTGGTACTCAACTGATTACCCTTGTCAAAGCACAGGTGTTTATCAATATCATCTCCGGGCTGGCTTTTCGTTCGATTATGAAGAGTCTGGGATTGCATCAGTCATTGCGGGTGGTGGCGCTCCTGCTGTATTGTGTTTCCTTTTCCTTTTTTAATTTCTGGCCCTGGTATAATCATACGGTGATCGTGTATGAGTTTGCGGGATTGTCATTTTTATGTAAAGCGGTAACAGGAGAACGTAGTTTTCCGAAAACAACCGGGTTAATAGTTTTAGCAGCTTTTTTTACTGTTTGTTCCTTCCTGACCAAACAGGATGCCGGTGCCATGGCTTTTTTATTAGCAGCACTGATTTTAGCCTATCCCTTACTGGCATTCCGGGACTGGAAACCCCTGCTGGTTTTTTCGCTGGCATTCGGGGTATTGCTTGGTTTATTTATTCTCCCTTTTTTAAACAGTGGATTTGGCTACTGGTTCAATCACGGGCAGGCACCGCATTCCGCCCGGATCTCACTGACGGAGATCGCCATTGAGTTTCTGGAAAATTCACAATGGATCAAATTTTACTTCTTTATCATCTTCGTCCTGCTGTTTTTCCGGTTCCGGTCTTTCCCGGAGTTGTGGAAGAAGAAAAAAGAAATGCTGTTTCTCCTGCTCACGCTGGGTGTGCTGGGAGAGGCGGCCGTGTTCCAGGTAACCAGTTATACCCCTCCGGATAACAATATCTTTTTTCATTCATTCGCTGTTGCATTTATTTTTTATCAGCTTGCAGCCCTGTTTCCCGCTGCTACGGGAAAAAAATGGCTCCCGGCTGTTTTATCCGTGGGTATTTTACTTTGGTGGAGCGGGGTGTTTTCAAAATATATCCAGCGGATCGCGTCTGAATTTTTACCAGCGGAAACAGCCACAGTCTCACCCACCGGGGAGAACCTGATCAACCGGAAAACCTATATGATCCGGCCGGTGGACAGTTCCGAAACGGAAATGTCGTCCTGGGTATATTGCGGATTAAAATCCTTTGAGAAAATTTCCATGCCGGCATCCACCGCGGAAGGTATAAAACGATTGATGGCGATGGACATCGTACGGCAGAAGAAAGATATCCGGATGCTGAATATGTCTGAACTGACTCCGCTGGCTGCTGAGATCCCTTACCAGACAGAACGGGGATCCCATTACCCGCTCTGGAATCACCTGGGAGTGGGGATGTTCAACAAGCAGGCGGAGATGTTTGAAAAGAGGATTGTGGCTAACGAGTACGATATGGTTTTATTCGAATACATCCCTTCCCTGAATAATTTTTTCCCCTTTCGTGTCAGGGATACCCTGCTGAGCCATTACCAGAAAGTGGATTCATTTGCCGCACCCCGGAGAGGTGATACCAAGGGGGTGATTGAAGTATTTGTAAAGCCCGCGGTGAAATAAGCGGCAGCCTGTTGGGGATAATAATAGAAAATGTATTTTTTATAGCGCAGGCAGCTGGCTTCCGGCGCTGAGATTACTTCGCCGACAGGAAACGGATAATGCTGGCAGCAGCCGTTGCGGAAGCATCACCTCCCTTTTTCAGTAAGTTTTTTAACTGTTTATAGTCCTCCCGTATCTGCAGGATCCGTTTCCCGTTTTCCAGCAGCTCCTTCAGTTCTGTTTTGAGGTTGGAAACCGTGAACTCATCCTGTATCAGTTCTTTGACCACCGGTTTGTCCATGATCAGGTTTACCAGCGAAATGTATTTTACCTTGATCACCCGTTTGGCGATCTGGTAGGAGACAGGAGAGCCTTTGTAACAAACCACTTCGGGTACAGAAAGCAGGGCGGTTTCAAGAGTGGCTGTCCCGGAAGTGACCAGGGCCGCTTTTGACTGCAACAGCAATTCATAGGTTTGCCCCTGTACATAAAAAACATCCGGGTATTCACCCAGCAGGGTTTTATAAAATGTTTCATCCGCGCCCGGTGCCTTTGCCACGATAAACTGGTAATCCGGGAAGGAGCGGCTTAGCTCCAGCATCACCGGTAGTTTTTTACTGATCTCCTGCTTCCGGCTTCCCGGCAATAAGGCCACAATGGGTTTGGAAGCCAATGAAGGGCCGGGTGTACGGGCCAGGACGGATTCTGTTTCTTCCACCAGCGGATGCCCCACATACTCCACTTCCCAGTTCCATTTGTTTTTAAAATAATCTTTCTCAAACGGCAGGATCACCAGCATCAGGTCAATAGACTGTTTCATGGATTTAACCCGGTTTTCCTTCCAGGCCCATACCTGGGGAGCAATATAATAGATGACCCGGAACCCGTTTTTCTTCGCCCATTTCGCGATCCGCAGGTTAAAGCCGGGGTAATCAATCAGGATCAGTACATCGGGTTGCCAGGACTGGATATCATTCCGGCAGAAAGCGAGGTTCCTGAAAATGGTCCGCAGGTTCATCAGTACTTCGGAGAATCCCATAAAAGCCAGTTCCCGGTAGTGTTTGACCAGTTCTCCTCCCTGCTCCTGCATTTTATCACCGCCCCAGCAGCGGATGGAAGCAGCGGGATCAGCTTTCCAGATTTCCCGGATCAGGTTGCTGCCGTGTAAATCTCCTGATGCTTCCCCTGCGATGATATAATATTTCATGTCCGTTAGCGGTGAATTAATTGAAGATCTTCAATACGAGGATGCCGATACCATAAACCAGGGTAACGATGAAAATGCCTTTGGCCGTTTTATCGCGGTTCGTGTTTACATACAGGGTAAAGAGCACGGCGTTGGCCAGCAGGCTCATCGAGCCGATCGAAGTGATCAGTTTGTTTTCGTGTATGAAATTGTCCAGGAATTCCGGGAAAGTAAAGGAGGAAAACCGGGCAAAATAAACAGCGGTCAGTCCGAGCAGGGGACCCACGAGTCCCAGCAGCAATCCCAGTTTCAGGTTGTCTTTGGTAAATATCATTTTTCCCAGTGTTTTAATTTTTCTTTCAGTGCATAGTTGGTCAGGTCAAATTGTACGGGCACCACGCTGACATAATTATTGGCCAGGGCCCATACATCCGTATCTTTTCCTTTATCAAAATTTACAAACTCCCCGGTCAGCCAATAGTAATGACGGCCATGCGGGTCATTCCGTTCAATAAAGTCTTCCTCGTATTTCGCATAAGCCTGCCGGCAGATCCTGATGCCTTTCAGCAGGTCCGCCTGCGCGGGGGGGACATTTACATTCAGGACCGTATGTTTATCCAGTTTGCCACTGAGCATTTTTTCCACGATGATCCTTGCGTATTTCTTTGCCCCGGTGAAATCCGCTTCTATACTGTAATCCAGCAGGGAAAAACCGGCGGAAGGAATACTTTCAATAGCGGCTTCAACAGCGGCCGACATGGTACCCGAGTAAATGACATTGATACTGTGATTGGCCCCGTGGTTGATCCCGCTGAGGCAGAGATCCGGTTTACGGTGCAGCACTTTGTCCACGGCCAGTTTCACACAATCCACGGGAGTACCGGTGCAGGCCCAGGATTCCACGTCCTCAAATACCTGGGCCTTGTGCAGGCGCAGGGGTTGCCCGATGGTGATCGCATGCCCCATACCCGATTGAGGTTTATCCGGTGCCACCACCACGATCTTTCCGATATCGCGTACCGCTTCCACCAGGTTCCGGATCCCCGGGGCTGTAATACCATCATCATTGGTAATCAGGATGACCGGCTTTTCTTTCACATGTGCTTTTGTAATCTTGCTTTTTTTCTCAGGAGTAAGGGGGGGCTTTTTTTTCATACTCAGCAAAAATCCTTGTTTTTTCCGGGTTCACCAAGCCGGCGGTAAGAAAGGATTTGGAAAATCTAAAATAATTAGTATTTTGCAGCTAAATAAATTAGAAACCATGGCGGTCTCAAATCAAAACCTGAAATACCTCCGGAAGCTGCGTGGCTGGACCCAGGAGGAATTTGCAAACAAACTGCATATCAAACGCTCCCTGCTCGGAGCCTATGAGGAGGAGCGGGCCGAGCCAAGGATTGATGTACTGGAAGCTGTTTGCGATATGTTCAAGTTAACTCTGGATGAAATTTTACGGAAAGACCTGAGCGATAACAAAACCAGTTACCTGGCAAAGCGAAGGGCCATGAAAATGTCGTCCGGCAAATCAGAGATCCAGTTTGTACCGGTAAAAGCGGCCGCCGGTTACCTGGCCGGTTATGCGGATCCTGAATTCATTGATGAACTGAATACGTTTACCCTTCCCATGCTGACCGGGGGGAATTACCGGGCATTTGAGATCATTGGTGATTCCATGCTGCCCACTCCCAGTGGTTCCGTTATTGTAGGGGAGAAAGTAGAAAACCTGGAAGAAGTAAAAAACAATGCGGCCTGCATCGTTATTTCCCGGAATGAAGGAATCGTCTATAAGCGGGTGCAGAAACACAACCGGTACAAGAATAAGCTTACCCTTGTCAGTGATAATCCTACTTTCCATCCCTATACGGTGAATGCGGAAGAAGTGCTGGAAATGTGGCAGGCGCAGGTGGTTATTTCACGGACCAGTACCCAGAACCGTTGGGACATGAACCAGCTGGCCAACGTGGTTTCCGATCTTCAGCAACAGGTAACTTCCCTGAAGAAACGGATTAACTGAGTACCGGCCAATCAGTTATTAGGTTTTTTCTCAATTGCGGGGCAGCCTTTGATCCTGCTGTTTTGTCATTATATTTGTAGAAGGTTACCTGCTGATGAGGCTAAAAAACTATACCTGCATATTTCTTTTACTCCTTTGTTTTCAATCAGTTGCACAGGTTAAAACAACCCAGGCTGTAAAGACTGCTCTTGCCCCCCGGATAGACGGAGTGCTGGATGATGCTGCCTGGAAAGATGCCCCGGTTTTAACCGGTTTTATTCAGAATTCCCCGGCCTTTGGATTACCTGGTTCGCAAAAGACCGAGGTAAGGATCCTGTACGATAATGACGCCATTTATGTCGGCGCTTATCTTTTTGATAACCCGGCCCTGATCCGTAAACAATTTACTGCGCGGGACGGGGAACAGCTGAAGGATGTGGATTATTTCTCTGTTTTTTTTGATACTTATAACGATAAACAAAACGGGTTTCAGTTCCTGGTAACCACCGCCAATGTGCAATCAGACGCCCGGGTTTCCACCAGTTATTCCGGCGAATTTGGCAGCTATGGCGATAAAACCTGGGATGCTGTTTGGGAAAGCAAGGTCAGTTTCCGTCCCGATGGATGGATCGCCGAGATGCGGATACCGTATGTATCCCTGCGCTTTTCCAAAAAGGAAGTACAGGACTGGGGATTGCAATTGCTCCGGTTCATCCGGAGGAACAATGAAACCGGTTTCTGGAGCCCGGTCAATCCGCAGGTAAACGGGTTTGCCAACCAGTTTGGTGAGCTTCGCGGTATTCAGAATATTGAACCTCCGCTGCGGCTAAGTTTCTCGCCTTACGTAACAACCGGTTTCCGCTCCTCACCGGTAGGCAACAGCTATCTCAATGAATGGCTGCGGAACGGCGGAATGGATCTCAAATACGGGATCAACGAAAGTTTTACACTCGATGCCACCCTGGTACCTGATTTTGGCCAGGTCATTTCCGATAATGTGGTGAATAACCTGACGCCCTATGAAGTGCAGTTCCAGGAGAACCGGCAGTTCTTTACAGAAGGCACCGAAATTTTTAACAAGGCAAAACTCTTTTATTCCAGGCGGGTGGGCGCCCTGCCGGGTGGATATTATTCCGTATTGGGCCTGGCCGAATCAGACCCCAACCTGGAAGTGCTGAAAAACCCGATGAGCACCCAGTTGTACAATGCGGTTAAATTTTCCGGGCGGACGCGGAACAAACTCGGTATCGGTATTTTTAATGCCGTGACAGCACCGGCGAAAGCGGTATTGCGGAACCGGACCACCGGCCGGGATACCTCCATTGAAACGGAACCCCTGGCGAATTATAATATCATCGTCCTGGACCAGGCTTTTAAGGGCCGCTCTTCCCTGACTTTCACCAATACCAATGTAATGCGCAACGGGGCTGCAAGGGATGCCAATGTTACCGCACTGGATTTTTCTTTGTATGATAAACGCAACCTGTATGCCCTCCAGGGTACGGCCCGCTACAGCAAAATCTGGGCGCCTTATTCTTATGACGGTTATAACAGCACCCTCAAATACGGAAAAGTAAGCGGTAACTGGCAATACTACCTGCTGGGAAATGTTGAATCAAAAAACTACGATCCCAATGACCTTGGGATCCTGCAGGCAGCCAATGAGGTCGGTTACCGGGGAAGTGTATCCTATAGAAAATTCAAGCCTACCCACACTTTTATTGATTACAGTTATACACTCACGTCCCGGCTTCAATACCTTTACCAGCCCTATGCATACAGCCGGTTTGATATAGAGGCCCGCAGCTTCTGGTTATTCAAGAATTTCTGGGACCTCAGTTTTATTACCGGGTTTATTCCCGGCTGGGAACGGAATTATTTTGAACTGCGGACTGATAACCGCCCGCTCCGGTACCCGGCCAATTATTCATTTGAACTGGAAGGAAGCACCGACAGCCGGAAGAAAACCTATGTCAGTTTTGACCTGGTCTATGCACTGGCGCCGGAATATAAGAATACCTATCACGGGATCTCCCTCGGGCTCCGGTACCGCTTTGGCAACCGGTTCTCGCTCGACCTGCAAACCGGTTCCCACTACGAAGACAACCAGCTCGGCTATGCATTTATGCGGGAAAATAATGGAGAGCCGATTGTCGGTTTCAGAAAAAACAGGGACTTCACTTCTGTACTTTCCGGAATTTACAATTTTGCCTACCGGCTTAACCTGACCCTGCGGGCCCGGCATTACTGGAATAAGGTCAGCTATACCAGTTTTCATAATGTGGACAGCAAGGGCTACCTGCTTTACCGCCCCTTCATCAGCAACCAGGATGAAAACTTTAATGTATTCAATGTGGACGCCTTTCTGACCTGGGATTTCCGTTTGGGGAGCCGGTTGATCCTCGGGTACAAGAACTGGCTGGGCAATGAGGAACAGGTTATGCTCAACTCCGGGCGGAACAGTTATGTACGCAACCTGGGAAAAACATTTGATCTCCGGCACGGGAATGAAGTGACCGTCCGCTTTATTTATTTCCTCGATTATAACCAGCTGCACAAAAAACGTTAGGGCAGCAGCAACAGGCCGTCATCCACCAGCGCATACACCTGCTCATCTTTTGCCGGTAGCACTTTATACCCCCCTGTAAAACGGCTGAAAGCCGGTAATACCGCGTATTCTTTTGTAAAATAGAAGCAGGGGAAACGAAGCGATTGTCTTCCTTTCCCTTTCAGCGAGATCGCCGGATGCATATGGCCGGTAAAGAGATAGGAATTTCTTTCTTCTGCGGACAGATCCGCAGCGGCTTTCAGGTCGTGAAGGAAAAGAAAGGGGCCGGCCCGGAGTTTCAGGGGACTAACATGAATGCCGGCAGCTTTATACCAGCTGTCCGCCAGTATATCATGGTTTCCTTTAACCAGGTCAATATGCAGCAGGGAAAAATCCTTTCTCCATTTTAAAAACAGGTCCAGTTCCTTATTGGCGGTACTGTGGGTGAAATCCCCGGCAATAATCAGCCGGTCCGCCTTGTATAAATAAAGCTGGGCCATCAGCCGCTGTAGATCCGCTTTATAAATACTCTGCGGTATGCCGATCCCTTCTTTCCGGAAATGCCCTGATTTACCGAGGTGCAGGTCAGCCACGATCAGGGTATTTTCCTCCTCCCACAATAAACAGCGCTCCGGGGATACCCAGAACGTCTGCTCACGAATGATATGCGGGACCGGATTTTTCATTTACCAGGAGTTCAAATCTATTGAAAAATGAGCGATCCTATTCCAGTTGCTGCTGCATTTTTCTGACCCGGTCTTCCAGTTTCTCCGAAGACAGGTCTTCCCGCATACTATCCACTTTGATCGGGAAGCAAAATGGCGTCAGTTGCCGGGGGAATGTGATCACAATGCGGGATTGCTGTATACGCTGCAGCATATCCCGCAAACGGGCTTCTTCCATTTGCTGGTCGAGTACTTCCTGGTAGGACTGGCGAAGCAGCAGGTTGCCCGGATCATACTCGCTGAATACATTAAACAGCAGGGAGGCGGAAGACTGCAGGTGACGGGCCTTCTTTTTTTCACCCGGCATTCCCTGGAAAATCAGGCCCCCGATCACGGCCACATCCCTGAACTTACGACGCGCCATTTCCGTGCTGTTAACGCTGCGCTGGATATCGGTCAGTAAATGTTCCGTTGAAAGTGATTCATACACATTCGTGTCGTCAACCGGGATGGGCTGGTCGCTCAGCAGTTCAAACCCGTAATCATTCATCGCGAATGAAAATGTGATGGGCCGGATCCGGCTGATGCGCCAGGCCAGTATTGCGGCCATCGCTTCATGCACGAGCCGGCCTTCAAAGGGATACACAAATAAATGATGCCCGTCTTTTGTCTCAATCTGTTCGATCAGCAATTCATTTTCAGCGGGTACATGAGAATGAAGCGCCTGCAGTTCAAAAAGAGGCTCCAGGGCTTTTAATTCAACCGTGCCTTCACTGTTGCCGTTGTGCATCCGGTTCAGGGTGGCTCTTAGTTTTTTGCCCAGGTTGGCGCTGAGCGGCATACGCCCGCCGTTCCAGCTGGGGACGATTGATTTTTTCTGAGTGGATTTACGGACCAGTACCGTCATGTCTTTGATCAGCACAAATTCCAGGTTCCTGCCGGCCAGGGTGAATACATCCCCCGGGTCCAGCCGGGAAATAAAATATTCCTCGATGACCCCAATATAGCCCCCGCTGATGAATTTGACTTTCAGCATCGCATCACTCACGATGGTCCCGATATGCAGGCGGTGCCGCATAGCGATCCTTCGGCTGTTTATTTTATACAGCCCGTTCTCAACTTCCACTTTTTTAAAATCATCATACTGGTGCATGGCCTGTCCGCCTTCCGTAATAAAATGGATGAGCGCTGCCCATTCTTCCGGGGACAGCGAACGGTAACAATGCGTGGATATGACTTCTGCATATAGCTGATCTGTTGCGAACCCTTCCGATATGGCCAGGGTATTCATGTATTGCAGCAATACATCATAGCAAAGCGTGAACGGAACCCGGCTCTCGATCATCTTTTCTTCAATGGCCGATTTCAGGGCCGCTGCTTCCATCAGTTCAAGTGAATGGGTGGGAAGAAAATAGATCTTACTGACGGCACCGGGATGATGACCGCTTCGCCCGGCTCTTTGCAGGAAACGGGCTACTCCCTTGGGAGAGCCCACCTGTATAACGGTCTCCACCGGTCTGAAATCCACTCCCAGGTCCAGGCTGGCAGTGCAGACCACGGCTTTCAGGTTGCCGGAATGGAGATTGTCTTCGATCCAGTTGCGGAGCTCCATATCAATGGAACCATGATGTAAAGCGATCGAGCCTGCCAGGTCCGGGCAAAGATCCAGCAGGGTCTGATACCAGGTCTCACTCATTCCCCTTGTATTGATGAAAATAAGCGTGGTCCGGCTGTTTTGTATGACCGGGATAATCTTATGTGCCAGGCGGATACCTAAGTGACCGGCCCAGGGATATTTCTCTATTTCATCCGGAAAAACGGATTCAATGGCTATTTGTTTCTGCAGTTCCGCTTTTACGATCACCCCTTTTTTTTGAAGTGGGGATAGCAGCACTTCCCGGGCTTCTTCCAGGTTCCCGATGGTGGCGGAAATTCCCCATACCATGGGGGGCGGCTCCATTTTATTTTCCCGGCTATTCACGAGGCGTGAAATGGCGAGCTCCACCTGCACCCCTCTTTTGCTGCCCAGCAGTTCGTGCCATTCATCCACAGCGACCAGGGAAATTGATTGAAAAAGGGCAGGATATCCTTTTTGAGCTAATAACAGGTGCAGACTTTCTGGGGTAATGATCAGGATCTCCGGCATATTTTTTTTTTGCCGGGTTCGTTCCGCTGCCGGGGTGTCCCCGTTACGAATACCAACTTTCCAGGGAATCTCCAGTTCCCGCAGTACTTCTTCCATCGCACGCCCGATATCTTTGGCCAGCGCCCGCAACGGAGTGATCCAGACCAGTTGCAGCCCCGCATCCTTCTTCGTTTTATAGCAATCCGGGTACAGGTTGATATAACGGATCAGGCAGCCCAGGAATACCGAATAGGTCTTGCCGCAGCCGGTAGGGGCATTGACCAGTCCGCTTTCTCCTGCCCCGATCTGTTTCCAGGTTTCTTCCTGGAATAAAAAAGGCCTGAACCCTTTTGCTTCAAGCCAGTTGAATACGGTTGTATATCCTGTTGAAAGCGGCACTGCAGGTAAGTGATGGGTGTGAAACGGCCGGGGGACTGAAGTTTCAGTTTAATTAACTGATTTGATCAGGCCATCCTGCCATTTCAGGAAATACAGTTTTTTATTTTCAAAATAATCGAGGGTCATGGTTTGTTTATTCAGCACGGGCTGGATATCAATATCCCTGAACAGGTTAAACTCTTTCCGGGTCAGGTTGGAAGCCAGGTCACTTTTATACAGGAGCAGTAGTTTTACAAAACGCCAGACGGTTTCATAGCCCCTCATGACCATATCGCTGGGACGGGCAAACATCTTCGTGTTAAAGGTATTGGTGATGCTGAGACTTACCTTATCGGTCCGGGGACTGTAGAAAGGCGTACTGTAAATAATTTCAAGGTCCCTG
>JBBIGW010000082.1:0-15999 GCA_037447355.1 Bacteroidia bacterium
AGACGGCCTGGAAACAGGTGGTGCTTGTGGGGGATGATTTTCTAAAGATCCCCCACCCCTATATTTCCTTCAGCCGCACAGAGGATGCAAAGAACTGGTTTCAGCAGCAGGCTTTTGAACATACACATATCCTGATCAAAGGCAGCCGGAGTATGAAGATGGAAAAGATTTTAGAACCCTAACTTTGACCTATGAACTGGAAAGAACGTTTCCCCCAATTTGAGCCCGGACTGATTGAACTGATCGAAAAAGAAGCAGTGCAGCGAAGTTTTAATGCCGGGGATGTGATCATGCGGACCGGTCAATATATCAAATCAACCGCCCTGGTACTGGAAGGCCGGGTCAAGATTTACCGGGAAAACCAGGATGGCGGTGAATTCCTGATGTATTACCTGCTCCCGGGGCAGGCCTGTGCCGTATCCATGATCTGCGCGATCCAGACGCATACCAGCGAAGTCATGGCTGTGGCGGAAGAGGATTCGGAAGTGCTGATGATCCCGGTGCACCTGATGGATGATATGATGAACCAGTACAAAACCTGGTACCAGTTTGTCATACAGACCTACCGCAACCGGTTTGATGAATTATTATCCGTTGTGGACAATATCGCTTTTCGCAATATGGACGAAAGGCTGGAGTTTTACCTGAAACGTTACGCGGAAAAAACAGGGAAAAAGAGTATGGATATCTCGCACCAGCAGATCGCCGATGACCTTAACAGTTCCCGGGAAGTCATATCCCGGCTGCTGAAAAAAATGGAGCAGCGCAACCTGGTGAAACTGCACCGGAATATGATCGAACTGATCTGAGCCCCTGTGATTTCTGTCACCCGGGGAGGAAAACAGTTCCCCTAACCTTGCATAAAAATCGGAATGGAAATCCTCGGTTATATTGCAGCAGTGCTTATCGGCATTTCACTGGGACTGGTAGGCAGCGGCGGCTCCATCCTCACGGTACCGGTACTGGTGTACCTGATGGGCGTGGATCCCCTGGTGGCCACCACCAGTTCACTGTTCATTGTGGGCGCCACCAGCCTGATCGGCGGACTGAGAGCTTACTCCCGGAAGCTGCTTGATTTCAGGGCCGTAACCGAATTCGGTTTCCCTTCTATTTTTTCCATCTTCCTGACCCGGCATTATTTGCTTCCCGCAATCCCGGATACCCTTTTCAGCCTGGGAACGGTCACTGTAACAAAAAACATGTTACTGATGGTCGTATTCGCGGTCCTTATGCTGCTGGCTTCTTATTCCATGATTAAAAATAAAGAAAGCGGTACAGGAAAACTAAAAGCCAGAGAAGGTGGTGAACGGGTATTCCCCCTGATGTTCTTCGGCCTGGTTATCGGGGTAGTGACCGGAATGCTCGGTGCCGGCGGCGGCTTCCTGATCATCCCCACCCTGGTATTGTTCCTCGGACTGGATATGAAAACAGCCGTGGGCACCTCCCTGCTGATCATAGCTATTAATGCCCTGTTTGGTTTTTTATTCAGTCTTAAACATTTTGAATTTGACTGGACCCTCCTGGGCATTTTTACCCTGTTATCTGCCGCCGGTTTATTTATCGGCAGCCGCCTTTCTGAAAAAATATCACCGGCTTCCCTGCGAAAAGGGTTTGGCTGGTTCGTGCTGATCATGGGAATCCTGATCATTATCAGGGAATTAATCCTCCATTAACAAACCCCGCTAAAATCTGTGATGGATGTCACTGTGCAGTAACCTGTACCAACCGACTTTTGTATCCTTACTTAAAGGAATAAGCAATGAAAGTGGAACAGATTTATACGGGTTGCCTGGCGCAGGGTGCTTATTACATAGAAAGCAGGGGTGAGGTGGCGGTAATTGACCCGCTCCGCGAAGTGGCGCCGTATATCCGTAAAGCGGAAAATAATAATGCCCGTGTAAAATATGTGTTTGAAACCCACTTTCATGCGGATTTTGTGAGCGGTCACCTGGACCTTGCTCAAAAAACAGGCGCCACAATTGTGTATGGTCCCGAAGCAAACCCCGCTTTTGACGCCCATATCGCGGAAGACGGTGAACTGTTCAGGCTGGGCGATGTGACCATTACCGCTTTACACACACCCGGTCACACGATGGAGAGCACCTGCTATTTATTAAAAGACGAAAACGGAAAACCAGCTGGCCTCTTCTCCGGTGATACTTTGTTCATCGGGGATGTAGGTCGTCCCGACCTGGCCCAGAAAGTTGTGGCCGGACTGACACAGGATAAACTCGCCGGTTATTTATTTGATTCACTGCGTAACAAGATCATACCCCTGCCCGATGATCTGATCGTTTACCCGGCACATGGAGCCGGCAGCGCCTGCGGGAAGAACATGAGCAGGGAAACAACAGACACACTGGGCCACCAGAAAAAAACCAACTATGCCCTGAGACCCGGCATGTCAAAAACGGAGTTTATTAAAGAAGTCACCACCGGGCTGGTTGCTCCTCCCGCTTATTTTCCGCTCAATGTGATGCTCAATATACAGGGTTATGAGAGTATTGACCAGGTACTGAAAAGAGGGCAACAGGCATTAAGCCCGGATGCTTTTGAAACGGCTGCCACGGAAACCGGGGCCTTAGTGCTGGATACCCGGGACCCGCAGGTGTTCGCGGCAGGCTTTATACCCAATTCCATCAATATCGGTATCGACGGGCAATTTGCCCCCTGGGTGGGTGCCATGATCCCGGATATCAAACAGGAAATATTACTGGTGACCGATGAAGGAAGAGAAGAAGAGGTGATTACCCGGCTGGCCCGCGTGGGCTATGATTATACGATCGGCTTTCTTAAAGGAGGCTTCAGGGCCTGGAAAGAAGCCGGGAAGGAAACAGACCGGATTGAATCCATTGGCCCGGAGGAACTGGCAAAACGGATGAGCGGGGAAAAACTGACCCTACTGGATGTCCGCAAGAAAAGTGAATACCTGAGTGAGCATATGGCAGATGCGGTAAATGCCCCGCTGGATTTTATCAATGAGGGCATGGCCCTGATTGATAAAAATAAAACCACGTATGTGCATTGCGCCGGTGGCTACCGCTCCCTGATCTTTAACTCGATACTGAGGGCCCGGGGCTTTGATAACCTGGTGGATATTAAGGGCGGGTTCAAGGCCCTGAAAGAAAGCGGGCTGTTTCCCGTTACTGAGTATGTATGCCCGGCCACTTTATTATAAACGAAACGGTAAAAATTTAAAACAATATACATGGCAACGTTAAAAGAACTCGTTAAAGATCCGTCCACCATTTTTGTTGACGTCCGCAGCCCCTGGGAATTTGAAGCGGAACATATCCCGGGCGCCCGCAATATCCCGCTGGAACAGATCCCTTACAAAGCAGATGAATTCAAGGCCTTTCAGCGCCCGGTAGTGGTCTATTGCCGCAGCGGGGCCCGGAGCGGTATGGCACTGAGCATGCTGCAGCAAATCGGTATAACAAATGTCTACAACGGAGGCGGTATCGGTGATGTACAATTCTTAATTAATTAACTAAATAAACAATCCCTACATGTTATCTTTTCTGCAGAAATTATTTGGCGGAACGCCTGTCAATTACAAAGAACTCATTCACAACGGCGCGGTAATTGTGGATGTACGGACTCCCGGGGAATTTAAGAGCGGGCATATCAACGGGTCAAAAAATTATCCCCTCGACACGATCCGCGGCAAAGTGAATGACCTGAAAAAACTCAACAAACCGGTGATCACTGTCTGCCTCAGTGGCGGAAGAAGCAGTATGGCGAAGAACATCCTGAAGGCAGCCGGGATTGAAGTGTACAATGGCGGTCCCTGGACCAGTCTGCGCCAGAAGATCTGATAAAACTCATCCATAAAAGAGGCAGCCGATACAGGCAGCCTTTTTTTTGCCGGATGTGGCTAAAGGTTGCTTGTTCGAAGTTCGAGGTTCGAGGTTCGAGGTTCGAGGTTGGCGTGATATGCGTAAATCACTTCGATAGCCACATCCGATGACAGTTAACGCCCTATCTTCAACTTTCAGCCTGTTTCTCTCAGGAGGGAATATTCAGCCTGAATAACTTCGAACCTCGAACTTAAAATTTTGAACCCCGAACCAGCAACATCAGCCAGTTGCAACTATCGGTTAATGTCTCCCGACTATCTCCAAAAACCCCTACCTTACAGGAAAAAAATGCTCCGCAAGTTTCTCAGGTATTTCTTATTGCTGGTATTGATTGCCGCTATCGCTTTTTTCCTTTTTGCACCCGGGTATATTGATCGTGATAACAACAAAGTGACCCTGAAAGTCAGCAACCCGCATAAAGTGAACTGGTATGATTCCATTCCTTTTATTGCGGACCTGCACTGCGATGCCCTGCTCTGGGACCGCAATAACCTGGAAAAACATTCCTACGGGCATGTGGACATTCCCCGGATGCAGGAAGCCAATATGGCCTTCCAGGTATTTACTATTGTCAGTAAAACACCCCGGGGGATCAATATTGAACAAAACGACGATAAGACGGATCAGATCGCCCTGCTGAGCTTTGCGCAATTGCGTAGTCCGAAAGACTGGTTCAGTGTAAGATCAAGAGCCCTGCACCAATGTGATGCCTTGTATAAAACAGCTCAAAAATCAGGCGGTGCCTTCCGGGTGATCACGAGCCGGGCGGGTTTACAGCAGTTTATCAGCGACCGGAACAACAATAAACAACTCACGGCAGGAATGCTTGGCATTGAAGGCGCTCATTGTTTAAATGTCGATATCAGCAACCTGCAGGCTTTTTATGACGCCGGGGTGCGTTATATCGGACTTACCCATTTCTTTGATAATGCCTGGGGCGGATCTGCCCATGGGATCAATAAGGGTGGACTCACTGAAAAAGGGAAATCCCTTATCCGGAAAATGGACAGCCTGCATATGCTGATCGACCTGGCCCATGCATCCCCGCAGACCATTGACGATATTTTTGCCCTGACACAGCGCCCGGTACTTATTTCGCATACAGGAGTAAAGGGTATCTGCAATAATACACGCAATTTATCGGATGCCCACCTGGCTGAGATCGGCCGGAGAAACGGGCTGGTGGGTATCGGCCTCTGGGAAACCGCTGTCTGCGGAACGGATGCAGGGGCCACAGCTAAAAGCATTCGCTATGTGGCAGATAAGATCGGGGTGGACAAGGTAGCCCTGGGCTCTGATTTTGACGGGGCCACCACCACGCATTTTGATGTAACAGGACTTCCGCTGATCGTGGATGCCTTACTGAAAGAAGGTTTCAGCCAGGAAGAAATCTATAAGATCATGGGAGGTAATGTACGGGACTTTTTCCTGCGCAACCTCCCTGCAAAATAAACAGGGTTCTGCATTATTGATTTTCCGGTTCAGCCGGATACCGGAGCTGTTCATCCCGGCCGCCGTTTTCTTTTTTATGTTCCCCGGGATTTTGACACATATCAAGGCAATCATACAAAGTCTACTATATCAGTAGATTATACAACTGCTCCTATACCGGTGTATATTTTTTTCCCTGCCTTGCCGCCCCGCCCGTACAGAAATAACGGGTAGGCCCCCTTCATTCAGTGCAAATAGGATTAAATTCGCCGCAGAATTCAGGGATTACTTATTAATACATTTAAACAAAACCGATGCTGGAATTTCTTCGACAACCCTGGCCCTGGTATGTGGCCGGCCCCCTTATCGGCCTGATGGTGCCGGTACTTTTACTGATCGGCAATAAATCATTTGGTATTTCCTCCTCACTCCGGCATATCTGTGCTGCCTGCCTGCCGTCCCGGATCCCTTTCTTCAGGTATGACTGGAAAAATGAAGTGTGGAATCTTTTCCTGGTGACAGGCATTTTGTTTGGAGGACTGATTGCCGCGCAATGGCTGGCCAGTCCGCAAGCGGTGCAGGTCAATGAAAAACTGGTGAGGGAATTAGCCGCCTACGGTATTACAGATTACCAGAACATGGTCCCGGCCGAATTGTTTAACTGGTCCACCCTGCTCTCCGCAAAAGGACTGATCCTGATGGTGGGGGGTGGTTTTCTTGTCGGATTTGGCACCCGGTATGCCGGGGGTTGCACCAGCGGCCATTCCATCATGGGATTGTCCACCCTTCAGTTGCCTTCCCTGGTCGCCACCATTTGCTTTATGGCTGGTGGCTTTATCGTGGCCAACTGGGTCCTTCCCTTCATCCTTAAATTATAACCAATGTCATCCGTTACAATAAAAGAAAAAGAACACCATAAATTCCTGTCCACCAACAGCGATTTTGAAGTCCGGTCGCTGGATGCAGTCTGCCTGAACGAATCCGAACTCAAACATCCCTGGTGGTATAATTTCAAATACCTCGCTGCAGGGATTCTTTTCGGTATCATACTGGTAAAGGCCGAAGTGATTTCCTGGTTCCGGATACAGGAAATGTTCCGGTTACAAAGTTTTCACATGTACGGGGTCATTGGATCAGCGGTGGCGGTTGGCGTTCTTTCTGTCCTGATCATCCGGAAATTCAACATTAAAACAATCTACGGGGAGCCTATTGAATTTGTGACCCGCAAGCTGAATAAAGGGAATATCATTGGCGGGTTGCTGTTCGGCTTCGGCTGGGCCATTACCGGCGCCTGTCCCGGCCCGCTGTTTGCGCAGGTGGGCACGGGCGCTACCGCAACGGTTGTCACCTTATTGAGTGCCATCGCGGGGACCTGGTGTTATGGCCGGTTCCGGGACCGTTTACCACATTAAAAAAAGCTGCACCAGGAGCGACCATTGACCGGTTTCCGGGCTTGGGGTCGTATGCCGGTGCAGCCGAACTGTAAATAAAACACTCACTCTTGTATCTCAACAACGTTTGAAATCAGATGAAGAGCATGTGTACGCCTTCTCCTTCACTTTTCCTGTAGAAATCACCCACGGTGATCACTTCTTCAATTCCATCAAACAGGTCTTCCCTTTTGTAATGGAACATATCCATGGCCAGTTTACAGGCCCACATGCGCACTCCGCTGTCGGCCAGGATTTCCAGGAATTCGGGCACTTCCGGCATATCGATCTTGGCCATTTCCTTTTTCATCATGGTAGTGGCCAGGGCTTCCATACCGGGCAATCCGCCCACCATCGTGGGAATATGCATGGCCGGGTTCCCCACAGTGGCAATATGCAGGCTGTTCATTTTCTTTTTATGCACGGCTTCCAGGCCGAAAAAAGTAAAGAACATTTCCGCCTCGATCCCTTCCATGCGGGCGCCGTTGGCCAGCACAAAAGCAGCATATACATTCTCAAGGGTGGCTTTTGACAAGATGATCATCATCTTTTTTATTTCGCCTTTATTTTCGCTCATAACAAAATTTTTAACGGTGATTAAATACAACTGGCGGGTTTGGGTATACCGGCAATTTTAGTGGCGGTTTTCAACGGGGCTTTGGGGAATAGCTGGTAGAATTCCTTGATATCCACCACCCCGCTTTTCCCGATCTTCCGGATACTCAGGGGTACTTCGTTTTTATACTCAGTCTGAATATAGCCCAGTATTTCCCAGTGGCGGGGGGTCAGGCTGATTTCGTTTTCTACTGCCAGGGCTTCCCCGATCGTATTGTCCCATTCTTTAAAGTCGGTCATAAAACCTTCTTCGTTAACGTGGATGGTTTTACCTGCAATTACTTTTTCCATAAAATAAATTTTAGTTGTGAATGATTATACAGTTTCTGCTTTTTCGTATTTCTTTCCGGATTCGGACATGGTGGGTGACACAAAAGGAATATGGGTTCCTTTCAGCAGCATATGCCAGTACACCCAGCGGAAGGCCAGTTTGCCCATATGGTTCATCCGGCTTTCTTTTAAAAGGCGCAGGGGGCCCAGTCCCGGGAAGGGGAAGGTTCCTTCCACCGGCTCATGCGTATAGTTGAAATCGATCAGCAGGGCTTTCCCGTTTCCGGTTTCAATAAAACAGTTGGCATGACCGTCGAATTCCTCTTTCAGCGGTTCTCCCTTGATAAAGCGCAAAATATTTTCCGTAAGGATCTCCGCCTCAAAGTGCGCCACGGACCCGGCTTTGGAGGCAGGGATATTACTGGCATCGCCCAGTACAAACACATTTTCGTATTGTTTGGACTGGAGAGTGGCTTTGTGGGTGGGCACATAGTTAAGGTCATCTCCCATACCGGAACGTTCCATCAGGGCATCCCCTTTATTGGTAGGAACGGTCACCAGGAGATCGAAGGGGATCGCCCTTCCTCCATAGTCAATGATCTGCTTGTTCTCATTGTCCACCTGCTCAATCGCGAAATCACCTTCGATTTGAATATTCTTTTCTTCCAGCAGGTGTTCGAGGGTGGCCGTAGCTTTGGGTTTGGTGAAAGCGCCACTCAGCGGGGTCACATAGGTGATCTCCACTTTGTCCCGCATGTGTTTGTGTTTAAAATAAGAATCAGCGAGGAACGCGAATTCCAGGGGGGCCACAGGACATTTGATCGGCATCTCGGTAATATGGATAACCAGTTTACCGCCCTTCCAGTCCCTTAATTTGTTACGGAGATTGAGCGCGCCTTCAAAGGTGTAGAAATCAAAAACGGACCGGTGCCATTCGCTGCCCTTCATTCCGGTTGTTTCCTCCGGTGCGATCTTGGCGCCGGTGGCCACGATCATCACATCATACACGAGTACGCTGCCGTCTCCCATCAAAACCTTGTTTTCGCCGGGCACCACTTTGTCAATGGATCCCTGGATCAGGTCGACTGTTTTGGGAATGAATTCTTCGATGGATTTAACGATGTCTTCGGGTTCATATATATCAAAGGGAAGAAACAGGTAACCGGGCTGGTAGTGGTGCTCTGTTCTCTCATCAATAATACTGATCCGCCAGTCGGGTCTCTTCAGGTGATGGCTCAGGTGATTCGCCATCATGGTTCCCGCGGTGCCCGCTCCGAGAATTACTAAATGTTTCATGTTGAGATATTTTTGTGAGTTGTGAATTACAGGGCAAAAATCCAACTGCCGGCTCCCGAATTCTACGAGGATGGTCACCGGCGAGGATGACTCCACTCAACCCCGGAAATGATTCTTTCTCAACAATCCTGTATTCTTGGGTTTGTGTGATATATGTCACCATTTCTGAATTTACGCTGCAGTAAAAAAGATCCGAAAAGGCACTGAAAAACATAAGGTCTATTCATCGGGGACATTTGTAGCTGAATTGGGACCAGCGGACAGGAGCTGACCGGTCATTCGCTGACTAACTGCGCGGCTGACGATGCAAACAAATCTGTTCTTTTCCTGTTGATAGGTTGGTGATATAAATCACCGGCTTTCCGGGTTTTCTCCCGCATTTTGCACTACTAAATGTATACTGAATGAAAACACTGTTTTTATCCCTTTCCCTGACACTGGTTCTTTATGGTTGTCATTCCGCTGCCAAAGAAGAAACAGCAGCACAGGAACAAACCGCCGGCACAAACCCGGCAGGTGATGCGGCTGCATCCCCCGGCGATAACAAAGCGGCTGTAGCATCCGTCCTGCCTTCCTTCCGGATGGTGAATCGTAATAACCAGGTAGTGGACTTAGCGCAGTTCAAAGGGAAGAAAGTGTTTGTTAATCTCTGGGCGACCTGGTGTCCTCCCTGCCGGGCGGAGATTCCCTCCATCGAAAGCCTCGGGGCCAAAACAGATAAAAGCAAAACCGAGTTTGTACTGCTCTCCCTGGATGACAATTTTGATAAAGCCAGGAATTATGCAGTCAGTAATAGTATGAAACTCCCGGTTTATTACCCAGCCGGCACGCTGCCCGCACTCTTTAACACGGAGGGCATACCGTTTACTGTTATATTCAATGAAAAAGGGGAGATCATTTACCAGAATATGGGAAGTGACAACTATGACACGCAGCGATTCATGGATCTGCTGATGGCCCCTTAAACCTGCCTGCGGCTGCATCGCTTTGCTTCACCACACCCGCCAGCAGGTCGTAAAACAAAAAACCCCGCATCGCGGGGTCTTGTTGCTGCGCTGTCAAATACATTATTCCTCCGCACTCACGGGTGCCAGTAATTTCTCCTCGATCACTTTCTTAAAAATATGTTTCGGGAAAGCACCCGGCTGCATCATGGGTTCGCCTGCTGAATCAATAAACAGCAGCGTGGGGATGCTTTGAATACCAAAGACGGCAGACAGTTCCTGTTCCGCTTCCGTATCTACTTTATAGATAAGCAGCCGGCCTTCGTATTCCACCGCCAGTTCTTCCAGTACCGGCGCCACCATTTTACAGGGACCGCACCAGTCGGCATAGAAATCTATGATGGCCGGCAGGCTGCCCTGGTATTTCCATTCCTTTTCTGTTTCGTAGTTAAAGACTTTATCCTTAAAGTCCTGTGTGGTCATTTTTATAGTCGCCATATCGGTTTGTTTGTACAAAGGTAGACAGGGCGAAAATACCTCCCGGTGACTATGATCACAGGGCCGGGGCGGGCTCGGGTATTTTAACTTTTTCCAATGCCTGTTCAATATCACTGATCAGGTCCCGGCCATTTTCAATACCCATGCTCAGGCGGATCATTTTATCCGTAATATGCAGCTCTTCCCGCTCTTCAAAGGGCACATCCGAATGGGTCATACTGGCGGGATGCTCGGCCAGGCTTTCCGTGCCGCCCAGGCTCACCGCCAGTTTAATATGTCTCAGGTTGTTCAGGAAAGTAAAAGCCTCTTTCTCACCACCCCGGATATCAAAACTCAGCATCGCCCCCTTGCCGAGGCATTGTTTATGGAAGACCTCCAGCTGTTCCGGGTTGTTTTCCGCCGTGTAACCCAGGTAATAGACTTTTTCCACTTTGGGATGTTGGGCCAGGTAAGCGGCCACCAGTTCTGCATTGACTGCTGCCGCTTCCATCCGGATCTTCAGGGTTTCCAGGCTGCGCATCAGCAACCAGCTGGTATGTGGATCGATCATGGTACCAAAGAAGGTTCTTGTCTTTTTTATTTTACCGATCAGTTCCGCGCTGCCCACAGCGGCCCCCGCGATCACATCACTGTGCCCGCCGATATACTTGGTGGCAGAATACAGGACCAGGTCGGCCCCCTGTCTCAGCGGATGCTGCCAGAGCGGCCCCATATAGGTATTATCCACGGCCAGTAACACTTTCTTATCTGCCACCGAAAACCGCCGGGCGATGGTGCTGCACATTTCAATATCGATAAGATCATTCGTTGGATTGGCCGGTGTTTCGATAAAGATCATTTTCAGGCGGCGGGCGTGGCCGCTTTCCACCAGCATTTTTTCCACCTGTTTCCGGTTCTGTCCCGCGTGGAAACCGATCACTTCCACCCCGAAATGGGTGAGGATATGATGTATGAATTTATGAGTGCCTCCGTATAACGGGTTGCTGTATAAGACCACATCACCGGGACTGAGAAAGGTGATCAGGGTGCTGGCGATCGCACTCATACCACTGGAAAAGGCCGCTGCTTTTTCTCCCCCGTCCCAGAGTTTTAACCGTTCTTCGAGGATCTCCATATCCGGGTTGTTGATCCGGCTGTAGATCAGTCCCATTTCCTCTCCCTCGTGACCCGGCTTGCCATAGGCCATCTCAAAAAAAGCCTTCCCGTCTTCGGCGGTTTTAAATACAAAAGTGGAAGTCTGAAAGATCGGGCACTTGACGGCGCCCTCACTCAGTTCCGGTTTGTACCCATACCCCAGCATCTGGGTTTCGGGTGAAAAATCAGGCTGTTTCATATATCCGGCTATTTGGTTGTATACTAAGTTGAAAAAAATACCCCGCTCCTTTCCTGACTTCAGGGGAATTGGAAAACAAATCTGTTTTGACCGGAAAACGAGTCATTAAAAGATATTTCATCTGCTATATTGTCTATTTTTGGATAAATCATCTTTATGAAGCTTGACAAGACCGATATCCAGTTGCTGGAATTATTGCAGGCGGATGCCCGGCTGACCAATAAAGAGCTGGCGGATAAACTGGGCAAATCCATAACGCCCATCTATGAACGGAAACGCCGGCTGGAAAACGAAGGGTATATCACCCGCTATACGGCCATCGTGGATAAAAACAAGATTGGCAAGAGCCTGGTGGCCTTTACCAATGTACAGCTGAAACAGCATGCCCAGCAGATCCTGCTGAATTTTGAAAAAGCCATTGTCAAATTCGAAGAAGTGATGGAGTGTTACCACATGACAGGGGTCTATGATTACCTGCTGAAAGTGACGGTCACGGATATGGCCGCTTACCAGGATTTTATTGTAAACAAACTGGCAAGGCTGACCGATATCGGTACGGTGCAGAGCAGTTTTGTGATGACCGAGGTGAAACATGAAACTGCGTATAGGATAAAGAGTAGTTAGTAGTTAGTAGTTAGTAGTTAGTAGTTAGTAGTTAGTAGGCAAAGCCCGACCCGCTCGCCTGGCTTGCGAGGCGAGAGGGCTGAAATTATTATAGAACGAATGGGCCAAAAGAAATAAACCCTGAAGGGGTGACATTGTTGATTACGCATAAACGGGGCCTTCTAAGGGACAGTTGGGGAATGAATGGGTATCGAATTTTTGGCAAAGTCCGAAGGAGTTCGCTGCCAGGATTCCTGACATAAAATTTAATTCGGGTAACTGGAAACGTAGTAAATAGTGACAACTTATTTTAGGACATGACAGCAAATCAGTGCTATAAAAAAACTGCTGTTCCTGAAAGAAAACAGCAGTTTTATAAGCAGTAAGCAATCCTGCAACCGTTATTACAGCATCGTTTTGGGTTCAGCGTATTTGGTCTTGTTCAGTCCGGTGAGGCTGAGTGCCTTGTACCCGCCCCGGATATTCACCAGGTGATCAAAGCCCCGGGACCGGAGGATGGAGCACATGATCACGGAACGGTAGCCCCCTGCACAATGAATAAAGTATTTTTTATCCCGGTCCAGTTGCGCCATATTCTGGTTAATAAAATCCAGCGGAAAATTTTCCGCCCCTACCAGGTGTTCTGAGTCATATTCACTTTTTCTCCTGGCATCCAGCAGGTGCGTATGTTTATTGTCCATCTGGTACAAAGTGGCAAAATCCTCCGGGCTGATCTCCTTGATAACCTCGGTGGCAAAACCGGCCTCTTTCCAGGCTGTCATGCCGCCTTTCAGGTACCCGATCGTATGATCGTATCCCACACGGGCCAGTCGTACGATGACTTCTTCTTCCCTTCCTTCATCAGCCAGGAAGAGAATGGGTTGTTTGAGGTCGGTGATCAGGGTGCCCACCCAGGGAGCAAAATTATCATCGATCCCGATAAAGATGGAACCGGGAATATGCTCCGCGGTAAATTCTTCATTCTTCCGGGTATCGAGGACCAGGGCATCCGTGCTTTCCCAGATCGCCTCAAATTCTTTTGCCGAAAGCGGGTTCATTCCTTTATGGATGACCTCGTCAATACTTTCCATATCGCCCCTGAGGTTCAGCAGTACATTGAACGGAAAATACTGGGGAGGCTCCACCAGTCCGTCCGTTACCGCTTTAATAAATTCGTTCTTGCTCATATCAGTCTTCAGCGCGTAGTTCACTTTCTTCTGGTGACCAAGCGTGTCCATGGTTTCCTTGCTCATGTTCTTGCCGCAGGCACTCCCGGCACCATGCCCGGGGTAGACAATAACATCATCGGGCAGGGGCATGATCTTATTGCGCAAAGAATCGTATAGATGTCCCCCCAGGATCTCCGGAGTGATCTCCGCTTTTACTTTCTGCACCAGGTCCGGACGGCCCACATCCCCGATAAAGAGAGTATCTCCGGTAAAAATGCAATACTCCTTCCCTTTTTCATCCAGCAACAGGTAGGTGGTGGACTCCATGGTATGACCGGGAGTATGCAATACTTTAATGGTCAGGTCGCCCAGTTTTAATAGTTCTCCATCCGTTGCCACATGCACATCATAGGCAGGTGCAGCAGTGGGTCCGAACACGATGCTGGCACCGGTCTTATTGGCCAGGTCCAGGTGACCGCTTACAAAATCCGCATGAAAATGGGTTTCCAGGATATATTTGATTTTCGCCCCGTTGCGTTCGGCCTTGTCCACATAAGGCTGGGTTTCCCGCAGGGGGTCAATGATGGCGGCCTCGCCTTTACTTTCAATATAGTAGGCGGCTTCTGCGAGACAACCGGTGTAGATCTGTTCAATTTTCATCGCTCGGCTATTTAAGGTATATGGGTTATAAAAAAATTCCAGGGGTAAAATTGGACGTTCCCCCTGAAAGAAATAGTGCGTTTGGTTACACAAAATAAATGGCTGAAAACTTTTCAATACCTGACAATGATCAGTCCTGCACATGGTTTAGATCTGCCCGGAACCGAACGTTTACCGTGCGACTCTGTAACTATTGTCACCCCCTCCCTGCTTCCGAACGGGGAAATTTGTAAAAATTAAAGTGGAATGACCCTAATAAACAGGTTAAAAAGTGGCTGGACAACCCTTAAATTCGTCAGGGTTGGCCTGGGAGGCTTAATTTTGTACTCCTCCATTGATGAAGGCCAGGTACCCGGAATGTTCTTTGGCGCTTTTTTCCTGGTATTTGCCTTGCTCACGGACGGGGTTTGTTGTGCGGGGAATGCCTGTTATACGGCTCCGCCCGCTGGCAAAACAAAGAGTAATGAAAATATTGAATATGAAGAACTGGGTGCTGAATAATAAATGGATGATCATCGGCGTCATTGCCGGGGCGGGCGCCGGTTACCTGTACTGGCAGCAGATCGGCTGCAGCAGCGGTACCTGTATGATCACGTCCAAATGGCATAACAGTACGGCCTATGGGGCGCTGATGGGTGGCTTACTGTTCAGTATGTTTAAAAAAGAAAAACATGCAGACAAGCCCTAAAAAAGAAAGTTTTGGGGAGATTATCCGGGGAAATACACCGGTGCTGGTGGATTTTACAGCTCAATGGTGCGGTCCCTGCCGGATGATGAAACCCATCCTGGAGCAACTGCACCAGCGGATGGGGGAAAAACTGCGGATCATAAAAATTGATATCGATCAAAGCCCGTCTGCCGCCCAGGCTTTTAATGTGCAGGGCGTACCCACCCTGTTGTTATTTCACCAGGGCAAACAGGTATGGCGGCAATCCGGGGTCCTGCAGGCCGGGCAACTGGAAAAGATCATTGAACAAAATATAACCAACCATTAGAATGTCAGACAAAAAAGAACACAGGGGCTATCTCGCTTCCTCGCTGAATTGCCGTTGCCCCCGTTGCCGTGAAGGAAAACTTTTCAAACATCCCCTTAGCATCAGTTTTAAGAAAAACCTGGAAATGCACAAGAACTGCCCCGTATGCGGGCAGATGACCGAACTGGAAGTCGGCTTTTATTATGGTACCAGTTATGTCAGTTATGCCCTGACAGTTGCCCTGAGTGTATCCACCCTGGTAGCCTGGTGGGTGCTGATCGGTTTCTCCACAGAGGACAACCGTTTTTTTTACTGGATGGGGACGAATGCCGTCATCCTGGTCCTGCTGCAGCCCTGGCTGATGCGGCTGAGCCGGAGCCTGTGGATCTCCTGGTTTGTGAAATACGACCCTTACTGGAAGGAAAACCAGCCCGAAGATTTTTCAGAAAGATTAAATGCGGAACAAGCCAACAACTGGTAAGCTCAAAACCCTTATTTTTGTGCCCCTTTTGAACCAAATGGAGACCTGCTCGAGTGGTTGAAGAGGCACGCCTGGAAAGTGTGTATACCCCTAAAGGGTATCGAGGGTTCGAATCCCTCGGTCTCCGCAAAGCAAAAAATCGATTGCCCCCGAAGGTGCAATTTTTGCATTAAGACGCATGGGAAGCTTGCTTCCCAATGCGGATTAAGGCAAAAATTGCATAGCGCGACTGCGCGGGCAATCGATTTTTTGCTTTAAGCCCCTCAAAAACGGGATCACCGCAGGTAATCCTTCATTTACTATCCCTTCAGCTCTGGTTACAAATTACAATACAAATAAGCCGCTTCCCAATGCGGATTAAGGCAAAAATTGCATAGCGCGACTGCGCGGGCAATCGATTTTTTGCTTTAAGCCCCTCAAAAACGGGATCACCGC
>JBBIGW010000083.1:0-15965 GCA_037447355.1 Bacteroidia bacterium
CCTAAAACGAGTTACCGTCCTATACGGCTCGCCGCTCAAAGCTCGTAGCTTGTGTTTTTCGAAAAGCTGCGAGGGGCGAGCGATGAGCTGCGAGACCTAAAGCGAGTTACCGCACTATACGGCTCGCCGCTCAAAGCTCGTAGCTTGGTCTTTCGAAAAGCTGCGAGGGGCGAGCGATGAGTTGCGAGACCTAAAGCGAGTTACCGCACTATACGGCTCGCCGCTCGTACCTCGTACCTCGTAGCTCGTAGCTCGTGGCTCGTGGCTCGCCGCTCAAAGCTCGTAACTCGTTCCTTAAAGCTTACCGCTTAATTAGTTTATTCTGCAGACCTCTGCTAATTTTGACATTTACCGATCACCATGAAAGGAACAACGGAAAACAAGTGGCTGTATTTTTTTATCGGCCTGGCGGCAGCGATCAATTTCAGCGGGCTCTTTGTTCCCCTGCTCGATCCGGATGCGGGGATCTATGCCAGTATTTCGAAACAGATGGTGCAGAGCGGGGATTACCTCAACCTTCATTTCCAGGGGAAGGACTGGCTGGATAAACCGCATTTCCCATTCTGGCTCACTGCCTTTTTTTTCAAAGTCTTTGGGATCAGCACCTGGTCCTATAAACTGCCGGGTATCCTGCTGGCGCTGACGGGTGCGGGTTATACTTATCTTTTTGCCAAACAGCAATATAATAAGACCACCGGCTTATGGGCAGCCTTTATCCTGCTCTGTTCCCTGCATTTCCTGGCTTCTAACAATGATGTGCGGGCCGAGCCTTTCCTGACCGGGCTGATCATCGCGGCCGTGTATCATTTTTCCAATTCACTCAACAAACTGATCAGCTGGCACCTGCTGGCGGCCTGTTTATTTACAGCAGCAGCCCTGATGACCAAGGGCCCCTTCAGCCTTGTACCCATTGGCGGGGCGCTGGCGGGCGAACTGATCCTCAAAAGAAACTGGAAACAATTGTTTCACCCCCGCTGGCTGATTGCGCTTTTCTTATTGACCCTGCTTATATCCCCTGAACTCTACAGCCTCTGGTACCAGTTCGACAGTCACCCGGAAAAGATAATTTTTGATAAAACAAATGTATCCGGGATCCGCTTTTTTTTATGGGACAGCCAGTTTGGGCGCTTTTTTAATACCGGTCCCATCAAGGGGAAGGGAGATCCCTTCTTCTTCCTGCATACACTTCTATGGGCCTTCCTGCCCTGGGCCCTGCTGATGTATGCGGCTTTGTATCAAAAAATAAAAGCGGTCTTCCGCAAAACAGGACGAACAAATTCCGAATGGTTTACGATCAGTGGCTCGCTGCCCACGATCCTGATGTTTTCCTTATCCGGTTTCCAGCTGCCTTATTATACCAATATCATTTTTCCCTTCCTCGCCATCCTGACCGCTGCATTTGTAATGGAGTTGAAGGAAAAAGGCGTGAAGCGAACCGCGCTTATTCAGGGATTGATTACCGGGATCGTCCTGGCCGGTTTGCTGGCCCTGTATATTTTATACCGCCCCGCTATCAATGCTGTTTTTGCCTTCGTTGTGCTCTGCGGACTCCTGCTGCTCCTGCTGCTCTTTCCGTGGATCATTAAAACCGGGTTATTGCAGCAGACCCTGCTCCGGTCCGGCCTGGCAGCGCTGATCATTGCCCAGTTTCTCAACGGGATTTTCTACCCCGATGCCCTGCAATACCAGTCGGGCAGCGAGATGGCTTATTACCTCAACAGGAACCTGCCGGGTTTACCGGCGGCCAGCGGGGATCTCTATATTCCCTGCGGGCAGTTTTACCTCGACCGCCCGGTACGGATCGTACCCATTGATACGATCTGTGGAAAGGATTTTGTCCGGCCTTCTGTGGTCTTTATTTCAGAAAAGGAATTAACCCTGCTGCAGCAAACGGGCTTGCCCTATGAACTTGTCAGGGAGTTCCCCGAATATCATATTACCACGCCCACGCTGAAATTTATCAATCATAAGACCCGGGAGAAAACCCTGAAAAAACAGTGGCTCGTTAAGCTGCTCTAATCCTTCCCACCCATGAAGAAACAAATTTCCATAAACCACCGCCTGCTTTTTTACGGAGCATGGATACTGCTGGGTATCCTCCAGGCAGGGCTGACAGGATTGCGGGATGATGAAGCCTACTACAGGATCTACTCTTTTTTCCCCGCCCGCGGTTATTTTGATCACCCACCCTTCGTGGCCATGTTCGTGAAGGCCGGTATGTATTTTTTCCCCGGGGCATTTGGAATCCGGTTTTTCTTCCTGCTCTTTCATGTACTGACCGTGTATTTCCTGGAGAAACTGCTCCCGGCAAAAAACCCCTTCCTGTTTTACGCCATCCTGGTTTCCATGGCGCTGATCCAGCTCGGGGGATTTATGGCGGCTCCCGATACCCTGCTTATTTTTTTTACGGCCCTGTTTTTTTATCTCTATAAACTTTTTACCCAAAAGGCAAGCTGGCTGAATACGCTCAACCTGGGCTTTGCCGCCGCCGCACTTATCTACAGCAAGTACCATGGCGTGCTGGTCCTGCTGTTCACTCTTTTATCCGACCGGTATTTATTCAGGAATTATAAAGTGTATGTGGCCGGTTTACTGGCACTGGGACTTTATATGCCCCACCTGTACTGGCAATACCAGCATGACTGGGTCAGTTTCCGTTATCATTTGTTTGAAAGCAATGTGAACCCGTATAAGATCAGTTACAGTTTAAATTACCTGCTGGGGCAACTGCTGCTGGCCGGCCCACTGGCCGGGTTCATCTTATTGCCGGCTGCCTTTTCTTATAAACCGCAACGACGAGTGGAATGGGCCCTGTATTATACCATGGCCGGCACCTACCTGTTCTTCCTGCTCAGTTCATTCCGGGGAAAAGTAGAAGCCAACTGGCCTTTTCATGCTTTTGTACCGGTGATTGTTTTGTCCTTTGCCTACCTCGCGGAGAACGATAAATGGAGAAAGATCCTGTTCCGCCTGGTACCCGTCACGCTGCTGCTGGTAACAGTTACCCGGGTCATTATGATCGAGGATATCGTTCCCCTGAAGCCGGTAAAGAAGGAATTTCATGCCTGGAAAAACTGGCCCCGGCAAATGAGGGAAAAGACCGGTGGGATACCGGTTGTGTTCAACAGTTCTTATCAGCAGGCCTCCCAATATGGATTTAACAGCGGCCAGGTGGCTTATTCCCTCAATTATTACCGCGGCCGGAAGAACCAGTTCAATTTTATTCCGCTGGAAATATTCCTGCTGGGTCAGCCGGTCTGGTATTTTGATTCCTATAACCTGCCTGATTTCCGGGATACCATTCATACCCCGGCGGGTAATTTTGGTTACCGGTATGACTCTTTTTTTGTAAGCTTCCCGAAGATTGAATTTATTCCTTCTGCATCTTCGTGGCGGGCGAGGGCAGGGCAAACCCTTTCACTGAATGGTACAGTACGAATGCCTTACCGGTATGGTTTATTTATCGGGAGCACGAAGGCGGAATTGAAGGATACATTGCGGATCGCTGTATTCAATAAGAAAGGATGGGTGAAAGACATTATGACCCCTGCCCGGGTGAAAGAGGTATTTGCCGCTCAGTCCTTTCAACTGAATATTGACCCCGCCCTGCCAGCGGGCCGTTACGAGTTGCTGTTTGCGGTGAACTGTGGCTTTTATCCGCCCACAGCCAACAGCAAAAAAATCCCGTTAATTATTTATTGAGCTTAGCTGGTTTTGTAACGCCTGTTCCGATTACTTCCTGTATATCCGGATCGGTTTCCAGGTTATTCATCTGCCGCTGTATATAGGCCGCCCTGCTTAAAATAAAGGAAGAAGGAGGTTTAACGGGGTATCTTTTGGGATTGGGCAGGCAGGCGGCGATCATAGCGGCTTCCTGCCGGCTGAGGTTCCTGGCCGGTTTATTGAAATATTGTTGCGCGGCGGCTTCGATGCCAAAAACACCATCCCCGGTTTCGATCACATTCAGGTACACTTCCAGGATGCGTTTCTTGCCCCAGAAGGTTTCAATCATAAAAGTGAAATAGGTTTCAAGCCCTTTCCGGATCCAGCTTCTTCCCTGCCAGAGAAAAACATTCTTCGCTACCTGCTGGCTGATGGTGCTGGCCCCGCGGATACGTCCCGGTTTTTTTTCATTGTACTTCATAGCCTTGCTGATGCTCTTCCAGTCAAACCCGCTGTGATCGGGGAAGAGCTGGTCTTCCGAAGAAATAACGGCCAGTTTCGCGTTGGGTGATATATCGCGGCTGCTGATATAATCCCGCTTGAGGCCATGCCCGCTGACCCAGCTGACCAGTTGGGTGAGGGTGACAGGCGGGTCCACCCAGCGGAGCAGGATAATATAAACGAACTGGAGGATGATAACCCAAAGGAAGATCCGTTTGGTCCATTTCCAGGCATTTTTAAAAAAGGAGTTGCTTTTATTTGATTTACCAGTTGACATAGAAAAATAATCCCCCGATTAATACCAGCCCGAAAATAATAAGTATAATGCCATTGACCCGGTTCAGGATATGAATATTATGGGGCGTCAGTTTGTTCCGGATCCTGCCGGCGAGAAAAACCTTGAGCAGATCGGCCAGCAATACGATCACCAGGGCCGTGACATAGATTATGATCTTATTCCGGGTGCTGAACCCGATCAGGGAACCCGAAATGGTGATCCAGAGAAGGATCATCCCGGGATTCATCAGGTTCATGAAATACCCGGAGAGAGAGATCTTCAGCAGGTCCCGCGCCCGGTGTTTGAAAACGATCTTACCGTCCTCATTCACTTTTACTTTCTTGAAAAAAAGGAAATAGATACCAATGGCAATCAGCAGGATGCTCCCGGCAATGCCGATGGGCTTTTCATAGAAGCGGAGCCGGAGGAATAGGCCGGTGAACACATTGGCCAGCAGCACCAGGGTGATATCGCTGGCGGAAACACCGAGTGCGAAAGCGAGGCCGCCTTTGTGCCCGTTGTTCAGACTTTGCTTGATCACCGAAAACAGGACCGGTCCCACTGAAATACTCAGCAGCAGCCCGATCGTGATCCCTTTTGCTATAGCATCAATCATGTTTAAGTACGAACTGTGAATTACGATGTACGGTTATTATCCCCGGACCGGGCCGTAATAATTGAAGCCACGATTATTTTAAGGATCGATACACCCTCTGCTGCCAGCAGGGAGATCTTTTCTTTAAAATCCGGGTTAAAAACCATCAAAAGCTCCAAAAAATAAACGGATTCATCTGCTTCCTCCTCCACTATTTTGAGCTTATAAATAAAGTCTGCACCTGATTTAGCCCTTCTTGCCGCCCTGTAATTGGCACCAACAGAAGAGGAGCTTCTGATCAATTGACCGGTATAAGCTTTGTTTACTGTATTGTAAGGCAACTCCCGGATCAATTTTCCTGTTGCAACTGTAAAAGCAAATGTCCGTTCTTTTAAATCCTGGATAGTCTTAGGTTTAGACCCGCAACGTATATAAGATTTTTATAGTAATAGTTACCTGTCGCCGCCTATAGTTTAAAAAACCATCAATCCTCTGTTAGTTACTTTCGTTAAGAACCTCCTGCTGTAAGCACCTCATACCTCTCACCCCGTACTTCGTACTTTCAAAGACTCCCTGTTTTCAGAAACCGTTCCCATTCTTCCAGCATTGGTCCTTTCATCACCCGGGGGAATTTATGCTGGCTGCCCAGTTTCCCTTTTAGTTCCATGAATTTCATGAATTTTTCTTCGGGCAATACTTCGAGGAACACTTCTCTCAGTGCACTGTCGCGTTCCGTGGCATAGTCATCATTGAGTATCCGAAGGTGTTCGTCAATTTTTTTACGCAATTGCTCAGGATCCACTTTATCATTGGTGCCGATATACCAGCGATGGGCAAAGAAATTCTGGTAGGGGAAACCCAGCACCGTGTACTCCGGGATGCATACATTGAGTTCGTCACCCGCCAGTTCAACGGCTTTATTCATATTATCCACGCTGAGGTGTTCGCCGGTAAGACTGAGAAAATGCTTGGTCCGGCCCGTGATCACCAGCTCACATCTTTCCAGGTCCGTGAACCGGATGGTATCCCCGATCAGGTAGCGCCAGGAACCGGCATTGGTGCTCATCAGCAAAGCGTATTCCCGGCCTTCCTCCACTTCGTGGATCATTTTAGCTTCCGGGTTGGGAACGATCTTTCCTTCGTGGTCAAAATTCTTATCATCAAAAGGCACGAATTCAAAGAAGATATTATTGTTGAGGATCAGCTGCATGCCCCTGGCGTGTTCCCTGGTCTTATAGCCGATAAAACCCTCACTGGATAAATAGTTTTCAATATATACAATGGGTTTGCCTAATAATTTCTCAAACCCCTTTTTATAAGGTTCAAAAGCCACACCGCCATGTACGAAAAAGCTGAAGTTGGGCCAGATCTCGTGAATATTATTCACTTTGTAATGCGCGATCACCATTTCCATACACATCTGGCACCAGGCCGGTACACCGACGATATAACCAATATCCCATTCTTTCGCATGCTCCACGATTTCCGTCAGTTTCTGGTTCCAGTCACTTAATGCGGCAATACGGCCACCCGGTTTATAGAAGGTCTGGAACCAGAAGGGTCTTTTCTTCGCGAGGATACCGCTCAGGTCGCCGGCAAACCAGCCGGCCTTTCCTTTTTTCAGGTCCGTGGCGCCACCCAGCATGAGGAATCCCTTGGTCATGGCCTTTTTATTCGCTTCCTCGTATTTGATCAGGCTGATAAACTGGCGGACATAATTGATCGTATTGCTCCGTAATAATTCTTTGGTCACCGGGATATACTTGCTGGCGGCTTCAGAAGTGCCCGAACTGAGGGCATAGTATTTTATTTTGCCGGGCCAGGTTACATCCGGCACACCGTCCAGGGTTTTTTTCCACCATTCCTCATAGATCTTGTTGTAGTCATGAACCGGTACCAGCTCCTGGAATTTTTTACCCGGGTGTTTGCTGAGCAGGACCTCATCAAAATGATACTGCTGGCCGAATTCCGTGAACCGGGCTTTCTTTAGTAATTTCTTTAATACCCGGAGCTGCTGTCGTCGCGGGTCATTGGGCGGGATACGCAGGGCGGCGGCAATTGCTTTGGGAAGTTTAATATCGATGATACTGGCCATTCGTTGCTGATCGGTTAGGATTAAAGTTACAGATTGTTACCCGTATAAAAGGGCGAATATAAGGCATGTACAGGTTATGCCCGGATCATCCGCCCAGTCTCCGGTAAGCCCGGCCGATCAGTTTCAGATCCAGCAGCGGTTTATACTCCCGGGCATACCAGTCGTCTGTCATTTGAATGCTCTCCGCGTTAAGTGAAGACGGATGACCGGCTGGCAGACCATTGCAGGCAAGTACCGCCGGTAGCAGGACCGGCAGCGCATGACCCGGACCCGCATAACCGATCCATGTTTTTTTTGCCAGCAGCACACGGAAACAATTTTGCAAAAACGAAAAAGGCTTTTTAACCAGGAACAACTGTACCGGGAAACTGAGGATCCCGAAAAGAGAAAACAGCACATCCAGTAATCTTTTTAATCTCCGGTTATAGGGATCTGCCAACTGGTAACCGTTTTCCTTTGAAACCGCTTCACCGGAGCTGTCTTTCGAATCGCTGCCGATCACACTGTGACTGCCTGCCGCATGTATTTTCGCCGTCAGGCCGTCAGGTAATTGCCGGGTGGTTTCAATGATCGCGGCAAAAGAAAGATGTCCCTGGCAGAAGATCACTTCCCGGAAAGGAAGAACCCCGGATAAAGCAACCAGGTTCTTATAATAACCCACAGCCGATGTGTCTTCCGGATCCACCGCAACCCTCCCCATCAGCTGTTGGCGAAAACCCGCTTCCTCCAGCAACTGTATGACCCGTTCGTATTCTGCCGAAGTCCCGGCGACGATAAAAGCGGAATGTTCCTCTTTTTGCCGGTCACTGCTGATCACATTGGTCCGGACCAGCAGGAGGCGCAATAAACTGATCAGTAAAAAAGCCAGTACCGCACCAAACAGCACGATTGCCCGGGAGAAACGGAATTGTTCCGGTAACAGGGAATAGGCGGCGAGCAGGGTGATGGTAGCGATAGCGGAGGAGCGGATCAGTTCACTCCATTTATACCATTTATCATACAACCCTGCATAATAAGCCGTGAGCAGGTAGAGCATGGTGTACCCGGGGATCGCGGTCCATAAAAGCCGGTTCTCATATTCAATACCCGGGCGCACATACTGCGACCAGATCTCTTTCATCAGCCAGAATGAACAAAGGATCAGGACCGCATCGATCAGCGGTAACCCGATCCGGCGGATAAACTGCCCGAGCGCAGTGAGCCCGGCCCTGAACCAGATCGCCACATGAATAAGCCCGTTGAACAAACCAGCCTTGCCGCCCCCGTAATGTTTACGTACAAAGAGGCTCATAGCGGTATAGAACATCCGAACATAGTTCATGCTTCCTTTCCGGGTACTTTCTCCTTTGAAATGGATGATGGAACTGCCGGCAAAATAAAAATTTTTAAACCCCGCCTCCTGGATCCGGTAACTCAGGTCCACATCCTCTCCATACATAAAGAAACGTTCGTCGAATCCGCCCACCTGGTCCAGCACTTCTTTCCGGATCATCATAAAAGCGCCGGCCAGCACATCCACTTCGTTGTTTTTATTTTCATCCAGGTGCCCGAGATGGTACCGGGAAAAATGCGGGGATGCCGGGAATAGTTTTGACAACCCGAAAAGTTTATACAGGGAGGTCAGGGGTGATGGGAAAGCCCTTTTGGATTCTTTGAGAAAATGCCCGCTGCCATCCAGCATTTTTATACCCAGGGCGCCTGCATCGGGGTGCTGGTCCAGGAACTGAATACAGGCTTCAAAACAATCTTCGGGAAGGATCGTATCGGGATTCAGGAATAAAATATAACGGCCCCTGCTTTCTTTTGCTCCCTGGTTGCAGGCCCGGGCAAAACCGGTGTTTTCGCGGTTGGCGATAAAACGGACATCCGGAAAGGCAGGTTGCAGGTAGGGCAGGCTGTTGTCTGCGGAACAGTTGTCGATCACGATGATCTCGCCGCTTGTTTTTTTCAGGGCCTGCCTGACCGAATAAAGACACTGTTCGAGAAAGTGCTTTACATTATAATTCACTATGATAACCGACAATTCCAAACAGGATCTTCTTATTCCCACGAAGTACGAAGTTTTTTCGTGGAGAGCAAAATAAGCCTTGCCGCTGTGATAAATTCATTTCCCGCAAAGCGTTCCGCGCTCTATCTTTGCCCATGCTTAAAACCGCCCTGACAGCTGCTGCCAAAGCCGGTGCAGCAGAGATTCTCCGGTTTTTCAACGGGGAGTTCAAGGTTAGTAATAAAGAAGGAGTCAACAACCTGGTAACCGAAGCGGATCATGCTGCTGAAAAAGCCATCCTCTCGGTGATAAAATCCCATTTCCCCGGTCACCAGGTGCTGGCCGAGGAAACAGGGGAGATCCGGCAGGATTCCAGTTATAAATGGATCATTGACCCGATTGATGGTACGGTCAACTTTGCCCATGGCATTCCGCTGAATTGTGTGTCGATCGGGATTGAACACGAGGGCATGATGGTGATGGCAGCCGTTTATAACCCGCACCTCAATGAGTTCTTTTTCGCGGAAAAAGGAAAAGGCGCCACGCTGAATGATCAACCCATCCGGGTTAGCGGCGAGACACAGGCTGTTAAAGCCTGCCTGGTGACCGGTTTTCCGTATACGTATATCAATATGCCCAACGGACCGCTGGAAGTGTTTGAACGTTTTATCCGCAAAGGGGTGCCGGTCCGGAGACTGGGCTCGGCCGCGATCGATCTTTGCTGGGTGGCTGCGGGCCGCTTCGACGGGTTCTATGAACACAAACTGGAACCCTGGGACAGCGCTGCCGGTTTCCTGATCGTGGAAGAGGCCGGGGGAAAAGTAACAGACTTTAACGGGAACCCCTTTTCTGTTTACCAGCACCGGCTACTGGCAACCAATGGAAAGATCCATGATGAGATGCTGGCCGTCATTAATAATCAGAAAGAACTATGAGTACAGAAAGAACAGAGATCAGCAGCCTCGGTGAGTTTGGCTTAATAGAACAGCTGACCAAAAATATTGAACTGCAAAACGCGTCCACCATACTGGGTGTGGGTGATGATGCGGCCGTGATCGATCATTTCGGTAAACAAACCGTATTGACCACGGATCTGCTGGTGGAAGGCGTGCATTTTGACCTGATCTATACCCCCCTGAAGCACCTGGGGTATAAAGCGGTGGTGGTGAACCTGAGTGATGTGTATGCGATGAATGCAATCCCCACCCAGGTCATCCTCAGTATCGGGATCAGTAACCGCTTCAGCGTTGAAGCCCTGGAAGAATTTTATGAAGGCGTATATGCGGCCTGTGAAAAATACGGGGTGGACTTGGTGGGGGGTGATACCACCTCCTCGCAAAAAGGATTCATTATTTCCCTGACCGCGGTGGGTGAAGTAGCCCCCGATAAATATGTGAAAAGAAGTACGGCCCAAAAAGGAGACCTGCTCTGTGTCAGCGGGGACCTGGGCGCGGCCTATGTGGGATTGCTCTTTCTTGAAAGAGAGAAGAAAATTTTTGTGGAGAACCCCGGGGTGCAACCCGATCTCGAAAATGAATCCTATGTGATCGGGCGGCTGCTCAAACCCGAAGCCCGGAAAGATATTATTGAGTTCTTTGCGGCCAGTGAGATTGTCCCGACCGCTATGATGGATATCAGCGATGGCCTGAGTTCCGATATCCTGCATATCTGTAAGGACAGCAACCTGGGCTGTGTGTTGTACGAAGACAAGATCCCTGTATCGGAAGAAATGAAGAAAGCAGCGTTCAAATTTGAAATAGATCCCACGGCCTGCGCATTAAGCGGCGGGGAAGACTATGAACTGCTTTTCACCCTTCCCCAGTCGGATTACGATAAGCTGGTGCTGAATGAACAGATCAGTGTGGTGGGTTATATGACAGAGCCGGAAGCAGGGGCGCAGCTCATCACCAGGGGTGGCAGCAGGCATGCCATAACCGCGCAGGGGTGGAATCACCTGAAGTAAGCTATTAAACCGGATATACGGTCCTATGAGGAGAATATTGATTTTAGGGTGTTCAATAGTGTTTGCCGCCTGCGGGGTAAGCAAATCCTCCTTTTCTCCTGTGAAGAAATACGCGCCGGAACAATTGCAGCGGGACTATGACCTGTACCGGGATATCCTGGAATGGCATCATCCGAGCCTGTACTGGTATACCCCGAAAGACAGCATGGATTATTATTTTGCGTACGGGCGAACGCAACTGAATGATTCCCTGACGGAGCCGGCTTTCCGGAAGATCCTGGCTTATGTTACGGCTAAAATAAACTGTGGTCATACCTCCATCCGGAGTTCCAAAGCCTGGTCGAAATACAGCGACACAGTGCGGGCGGGAAAAATGTTCCCCCTGAGTATGAAGCTGTGGAATGATACCATGCTGGTCACCGCTAACCTCAACCGGAAAGACAGTATCCTCCGGAGGGGAACCCAGGTCACCCGGCTGAACGGGAAAACCGTACCCCAGCTTACGGATACGCTTTTCCGTTATATATCGACTGACGGGTACAACAGGACGCACAAATACCAGACCCTGAGCAACCGGGGTTATTTTGGTGCCCTGTACACATTGCTTTATGGTCCCTCGGAAAAATATGAGCTGGAATATACCGACAGTACCGGGACTACCCGGCAGGTAACAATACCGGTCTATAACCCGGCAGCGGATACGGCAGGAAGATTAGCGCTGCGCCCGCCGGCCAAAATACCGCGACCTTCCAGGAGAGAAAGAAAAAGACAGGCGATCAGCACGATCCGGTTGTTAAAGATCGATACGGTAAACCATTCGGCGATGATGACACTTTCCACTTTCACCCGGGGCTATGGGCTGCGTAAATTTTTCCGGCAGTCGTTCCGCGCCCTCCGGGAAAACCGGATCACCCACCTGATCGTGGATGTAAGGGGCAATGGCGGCGGCAATGTGAATACTTCCACCCTGCTGACCAAATACATTACAGACAGGCCCTTCAAACTTGCGGATTCTCTTTATGCCGTTCGGAAACAAAGCCCGTATTACCGGTATATACAGAATCACCATTGGAATAAACTCTTTATTTCCTTTTTTGCCCATAAGAAAAAAGACGGGTACTATCATTTCGGCTATTTCGAACGGCATTCTTTCAAACCCAAGCAGCAGCATCATTTTAACGGGAAGACCTATATCGTAACCGGGGGTAATTCTTTTTCCGCCACCACCCTGTTCACTTCAGCCCTGCTGAAACAGGAGAATGTCCTGGTGGTGGGCGAAGAGACCGGTGGCGGTGCCTACGGGAACACGGCCTGGCTGATCCCCGATGTGACCTTACCGGAGACCGGGGTTCGTTTTCGCCTGCCTTTATTCAGACTGGTCATTGATAAAAATACCATCCGGAACGGCCGGGGTGTGCAGCCGGAGATTACCTCCTTTCCCAGTATTGAAGCGATCCGCCGGAATGCGGATTTCAAAATTGAAACCGTGATGGAACTGATCCGGGCGGACCAGGCAAAAAAGAAAAACCCCTGACCGGGGCCAGGGGCTGTATCGCTGGTATTTATTCAATGTCTTTATTCGGCCTCTGCCACCACTTCCTTTACTTCCGGGATCATCCGCTTCATCATGCCCTCGATACCCGCTTTTAACGTGATCATGGAAGAGGGACAACCGCTGCAGCTTCCCTGCATGGCCAGGTTTACGGTTCCGGACTCATAACTTTTGAACTGGATAGCGCCTCCATCCATTTCCACGGCGGGACGAACATAATTATCGAGCAGTTCCTTGATCCTTTTTACGACATCATCATCATCGGCGGTCACTTCGTTACTGCTGACCTGTTTTACAGCAGCCAGTTCATCTTCGTTAACAATGGCTTTTCCTTCTTCGAGGTAGTCTTTCAGGAACTGGCGGATAGAGGGGATCACATCGTTCCAGTCGGTATCATTGGTCCGGGACAGGGTCACAAAATTGCTGGCAATAAAGACCGCCCGGATAAAGGGGAATCCAAATAATTCAGTGGCCAGCGGGGAGGGTTTGGCGCTCTCCGCATCCGGGAAATCGATGCTCTTCCCGGGATATAACAGCTTGTTAGCCACAAACTTCATGGTCTCCGGGTTCGGGGTCATCTCGGTGTAAATGCTGATAATCGGGTTGCCTGTTTTGATCATATCACACAATTAAGGTGTAAAAATAACAAGATTTCCGGGAGGATGTTTACGAAGTCGGGAAGTACGGAAGTCGGGAAGACGGAAGACGGAAGACGGGAGTCGGGAGTCGGGAGTCGGAAGTCGGGAAGACGGGAAGTTCGAAAGTCGGGAAGACGGAAGTCGGGAAGACCGGAAGATGGAAGCCCGGCCCGCTGCGCCTGGCTTAGCGAGGCGAGAGGGCGTAAACAAAATAGCCGCCGGTAAAACCGGTGGTAAAGTGGGATATGGTACAACAACCCCAACCTGCTTCGCAAAGCATAGCGAGGCGAGCGGGGTTGAACATTTTATGAATAGTTGCAAATCGGGGAAACCTCCCCGATTCATAAAAGATTCTTCAAATATTGTACTCTTTCTTCCGGACTATCGACTTTCGGACTATTCCTTGAATTTGCCGGTTTTTTTGAGGTACCGGATCAAAATATAAACCAGCAACAAAGCTCCCGGCACAATCCCTAACAACAGGTTCCGGAACTTTTCATCGTGGCCGGTCAGTTCGGGGTAATTCAGTAATAAAAGCAGGGTGATACCGATCAGCCAGATAAACTGGGTGGTATGCTCCTTCAGGATCCAGCGCTTCCAGTTAAAAGACATGCTGCCAAAGGTTTTGCCGATCCCTTTCAGCCGGGGAAACCAGCGATTCACTTTTTTACAATACGCATCAAAACCGGCCCCGAATTTTCCGCGCAGGAAATTTTCCTCCGCCAGCACAATGGCCTGGTAAATGAACAGGAAAACCGGGATCATGATTCCCACATAAAACAGGGAATTCGCCAGGATACCGACACCCAGCAGCATCAGGATATTTCCCACATACAACGGGTTCCGGCAATGATTGAAAATACCTTCTGTGACTAACCCCTCAGCATAAGGCTTCCCTTCTTTACCACCGCGAACAATATAGGCCAGCCCGATCGTGAGCCCGCGGATCAGCTGACCCAGGCAGGTAACAAAGAGACCGGACAGGACCGGGAAGAGATAATACTGTTCCCCGAACTGTTCTTTGGAAAACAAAGGCCAGGAAGGGATGAACAAGGCGGCGTAGAAAAGAATGAAGATCCAGTTACGATATTTAAAAAAGAAATTACCTGTTGAAACCATTTGATAATAATTCTAAGATGACCCGCTTCGCGGGATATATGAAGCTAAGAGGTTAAAGTGGAAAGGAGGTAAAGAGAATCTACGGTCTCAGAGATAGAATAGTCGTTTATTTTGATCTTCCTGTTTATTACATACGCAATCCGAAAACTGAAAGAGTATTACTGCTTTAGTACATTCCCTTTATCTCTTTCCCTCTCTTATCCTCTTAGTCTACTTTTTTACTGCCACTAACCCCGCGAAATTGAACCATTTGAAAAATACTTCACAATGACTGAACCCCTGGTCGCGGAGCAGGGAAATATTCTCACTCAGTTTATAGGGGACCAGTACATTTTCCAATGCTTCCCTTTTCTGAGATATTTCCAGTTCACTGTAATTATTACGACGTTTATAGTTATAATAGTACTTTATAAAATCGCGGTTGAAATTGCTTTCCTCTGCCAGTATTTTTTCCACGAGAATCAGCACCCCGCCGGGATTCAGTCCGTCATAGATGTCTTTGAGCAGTCTTTCGCGGTAGATCGGGCGGACAAACTGGAGGGTCAGGCAGAGCACCGCTACGGATGCGTTTTCAATCCGGACGCCCTGCCCCAGGTCCGCGCAACGCAGTTCGTAGGGCCTTGAGAAACCCAGCTCCATCAGTTTGGATTTGCATTTATCCAGCATTTCCTGGGAGTCATCCACCCCGATAAAACGGATATTCTGGTCCACCAGGGTATCCATCCCGATCATCGTGGTGCCGGTGGAGCAGCCCAGGTCATAGACAAAAGTCTCTTCCCGGGCATGGTCGGCCGCCAGTTCCGCCATCATCCGCTGGATTTCCCCGTAAAAAGGGACCGAGCGGTTCACCATATCATCAAAAACCTTGGCTACATTGGCGCCAAACTTAAAGTCGCTGGCCTTTTCTATTTCGTCTTTAAAAACTTCATCTTTGCCCATAATAAACGAGAATTAAGGCCACAAAGTAAAGCATTTTTAGCCGGGACTGCAGCACCCGGCAAGCTCAATCTATACAGGATATGAAAAAAGTCTACCACCTTGGAAACTGTACTACCTGCCAGGCCATTATCAGCGAAACAGAGCTGGATAAAAAAGGGTTTACGATGCAGGAGATCAAGACCGAAAAGATCAACCCCGCCCAGCTGGATGAAATGAAGAAAATGGCCGGGTCCTACGAAGCACTATTCAGCCGGAGGGCGCTGAAATACAAAGCCCTTGGTCTGAAGAACAAAAACCTGACAGAAAAAGAATACCGGAATTATATTCTTGAAGAATATACTTTTTTAAAAAGACCAGTAGTTATTACCGGCCAACAGATCTTCGTCGGGAGCGATAAGAAAACCGTGGCTGCTTTGAAAAAGGCAACAGGGGTGGAATAGCTGCGAGCGGCGAGGTTTGAGCTGCGAGACTCATAATTCGAAAGCTGTTTCCAGGTATTGTAGCTCACAGCTCACAGCTCACAACTCACATCAGCAGCAGGATCAGCAATTACGCCGCCACTTCGGCGCCAACAGATCTTCTTGGGAAGCGGGGAAGAAACCGTGGCTGCTTTGAAAGAGGCAACAGGAGTGGAAT
>JBBIGW010000084.1:0-15754 GCA_037447355.1 Bacteroidia bacterium
TTGTTTTTGTGTCGTAACTCAAACATAACTAATAAGGCGGTTCCACGGAACTGCCTTTTTTGTTCCCTTTTTGATTATTTTAGTCGGACAACAGTGATTAATAATCTTAAAGGTCTTCCTGCACTGGAAATGCTGCTAAAAAGCACAGACTCTTCCCGCTTTTTAATAACCAGTAATCAAAATCTGCAAACTAAAGAACTCTTCAACTTTCATGACTATTCTTCCATATCCTCCTTGAGCTCCCGGCTGAGTGTCACCAGCACTTTGTCAATCCGGTGGCCATCCATATCAATGATCTCAAGGGTAAATCCCTTCCAGTTGAGCTGGTCACCGGTCTTCGGGATCCGCTCCAGTTCATGCAGCACAAAGCCGGCCAGGGTATCAAAATCATGCTCCCCTTCATTCATCCATTCCGTTTTTTCAAAGCGGGTAAGAAAATCGTAAAAGGGGATCTGGCCATCCACGATAAATGTGCCATCCGCCCGTTCCACGATCTCATAGTCCGGTACATTATGCTGGGGTATATCGCCAACAATGGCTTCCAGGATATCATTCAGGGTGAGCAGGCCCAGGATACTCCCGTATTCATCCACGATAAAGGCCGAATGGATCCTGGATTCCTTGAATTTCTCCAGCACCTGGTAAGGGGAATTATTCTCCGGAATAAAGAGGGCCGGTTGCATGATCTCTTTAAAAAAGGTATTGTCCGGGCTGATATAAAGGTCTTTGATGGAAACCACGCCCCTGATATTATCAATGGATTCCTCGCAGATGGGATAAGCCGAATGGGGCTCCTGTAATATTTTTTCCTTGATCTTGTCTTCGTTGTCATCGAGACTGAACCAGATGATATCGCTGCGATGGGTCATCAGCGAGGTGATATTCCGGTCGCCCAGGTGAAAAACCCGTTCAATGATCTCCTGTTCAGCCTCATCAATCGTGCCCGCCTCGGCTCCTTCAGTGATCAGGGTCTTGATCTCTTCTTCCGTTACAGCGTCTTCCTTGGATCGTTTAATGTTGAAAATGCGGAAAAAAATATTGCCGGTCTTATTGAGCAGCCATACAAAGGGATGGGTGATCCGGGCAAAGGTCTTCATCGGGCCGGCCACCATTTTGGCGATTTTTTCGGAACGGAGCAGGCCGATCCGCTTGGGGATCAGTTCCCCGAAAACGATGGAAAGATAGGTGACCAGGATAACGATGAGCGTGGTGGAAAGGGTTTCGGCATATGGTTTCAGGACGGCCAATCTCTCCACATAAGGCTGCAGGTCTTTCCCGAAGCGCTCCCCGGAATAAACCCCGGTAATAATCGAGATCAGGGTGATGCCGATCTGTACAGCAGATAAAAATAATTCAGGGTGGTTCGAGAGGGCCAGGGCCAGTTCTGCCTTTTTATCGCCCTTGTCTGCCAGGTATTCCAGCCGGGCTTTCCGGGCTGATACCAGCGCAATTTCCGACATGGAAAAAAGACCGTTCAGCAAAATAAGAACGAAAAGAATAAATAGGTCCATTAAACGGATACCGTTGATTGATTACCGAAGATAGCGAATCTGAACCGCTTATTGAAGAGGGTGCCGGTACTGATGCCAAAGAGCGTGCCCAGCAGGGCTCCGCCCGTTACATCCAGCGGGTAATGCACCCCTACATAAACCTGTGCATAAGCGACGGAAAAGGCCCAGATCAGCCCCAGCCAGGCCCATTTACCGATCACAGGCCGGAGGGTGATAAAGCTGAACACACCCATGCCGAAATGATTGGCGGCATGGTTGGATACAAAACTGAAACCGGATCCGCAGTGCTGCAACAGCAATCGTACATGTACAAAAAAATCCGGGTCATTGCAGGGACGTAACCGTTCAAAATTGTGTTTGAACGCATAATTCCCCACCATATCACAAAGCGCCACGGTGCTGATAAAGAGCAGGGCCCACCAGATTCCCTTCGCCCTGAAATTTACCAGCACGAAGAGAAGCAGGAACAGGTACAGCGGTGTCCAGTACAGGGGGTTGCGCCAGAGCGGCATCACACTGTCCAGCAGGGGATGGGTCCATTGGCTGTTGATCTTTATAAACAGCCATTTGTCCCATTGTATTAATTTATCCAGGAGGCTGATCGCAGTAAATATCATCCCTGCAAATGTAGGGGAAGCTGCAATATGAGCGGCGGCCGTCTCTGCAAATAAGTGATAGCTGGTATTGCCGGTAGCGGATTAAGTATTTTCTTTGTGCCTTGTTCCGCCTGCTATGTGCCGGAAAGTACAACCGTATGCTGGTAAAATATAAAATACCAAAAACGCTCCTGTGGGTGGCAAACCTCTTTGCCATTTTCCTGCTGATCTTTACCGCATTCCGGCTGGCTACCTTTATCGCCTTCCGTCCCCGGGGAATTTCTTTTACCGATGTCATCCCCTCTTTTCTGATGGGAATCCGGTATGACCTGCGCTGGATCGCCGTTATTTTATTACCGGTGGTCCTGCTCAGTGCGGCTCCCACGCTGTCTCCCTTTTATTCTTCCCGCAATAAAAAATGGTGGACCTGGTACCTGGCGATCATCACGTTTATCGTTTTTTTCTTTTTTGCGGCGGGCTTTGGGAGTTTTTCATATAACCGTACTCCACTGGATGCGGGCGCCATGAACTTTGCGGAGGATTTCAGCATCTCCCTCAAAATGATCTGGCAGACCTACCCGCTGATCTGGATGCTGCTGGGGCTGGTGGTGGCCGTCCTTTTTTTCCGCTGGATGTACCACCGCAGCCACTGGCAGGTGATCAACCGTACGGACGGGAAAGGCATTGTACACCGGCGGAAATTTTTTATTATCACGGGTTTGTTTTTTTGCTTCCTGATCTACGGATCCCTGACCTGGCCGCCGCTGAACCGGGCCGACAGTTTCCGGTTTAATAACAGTTTCAAATCCTATCTCGCGATCAATCCCCTCCAGAACTTTATTGCCACACTGCGGCTGCGCAACCCGGATTACAATGAAAAGAAAGCCCGGGAAGTATTTCCGCTGATGGCGGAGTGGATGGATCTTCCCGATCCCTCCGTTTTTTCTTATCGCAGGGAAACGGGTCCGCGCAGCACCTCCTTCGAAAGCCGGCCCAATATTGTACTGGTGCAATGTGAATCCTTCAGCATGTACAAGAGTACGATGAGCGGGAATCCGCTGAACGCGTCCCCGTATTTTGACTCTTTGTGCCGGCAGGGCATATTTTTTGACCATTGTTTTGCCCCTCATTTCTCCACTGCACGGGCTTTGTTTGCGATCCTCTCCGGGATTCCAGATGCCCAGTTGTTTAAATTTTCCACCCGCAATCCCCTGGCCCTGCAGCAGCATACGATTGTAAACGGGCTGGAAGAATACGAAAAGCATTATTTCCTGGGTGGCAACCCGGAGTTCAACAATTTTGAAGGCCTGCTGAAGAATATCAAGGGCCTGCAGATGCATACCGGCGATTATTTTAAAGCCCCGAAAGTGAATGTATGGGGTGTGAGTGATAAAGACCTGTTCCTGGCGGCCAACGAAGTGTTCCGTAAAAAGGGCAAGCCGTTTTTCGCCTATATCCAGACTTCGGGGAACCACCGGCCTTACAGTAAAACCATTCCCGAAACCGAAACGGATTTTGTGCGGGTCACGCTGCCGGATGAGGAATTAAAAAAATACGGGTTTGAATCACTGGACGAGTACAACTGTTTCCGGTATTCGGATTATTGTTTCCGCCGGTTTATCGAAGCCGCCAAAAGGGAAGATTATTTTCAAAACACCATTTTTGTTTTTGTGGGAGATCATGGGCTGGCCGGCAACGCGGAGCCGATGTACCCGCCGGTATGGAGTGAGCAGCGCCTGACCGATGAACATGTACCCCTGTTGTTTTATGCCCCCGGCCTGCTGGCTCCGCAGAAAAGAACGGAAGTGGTATCCCAGATTGATGTGCTGCCCACACTGGCCGGTATGCTCCACCAGCCGTATGTGAACACCACCCTCGGGCGCGACCTCCTGGATCCGGCCAAGAAGAATCATTATGCTTTTATCACCAATACGGCTGACCGTATCGGCATCGTGACGAATGATTTTTATTTTACACGGAATATCAATTCAGGGGAGGAACAATTATCGCCCCTGGATCCGGGGCCTCCCCGTTACCGGCCGGAACAGGTGGATGCTATCCGAAAAAAACTGGCCTTGTTCACCACCGCGTTTTATGAAACATCCAAGTACCTGCTGATGAATAATGAACGGGACTGATCTTTTTATTTCCTGGCTGACAGGATCAGCCGCGGTGACTTCCGGACATCATAGGCGCTGAACCCGTAATCCCCGAACACTTCCTGCACCTGCAACCCCTGGTAACTGAGCATATCAGTGAAATCACCCATTGAAAATTTGGCTACCTGTTCCGTGTACTCCGCCGGCCGTTCCAGCGAAGGATCGGTGACCGTGATTTTTTTATAGAAATGGGTTTCATCATCCCAGCGGCGGATGGTATAGCAGGTACCGCCGATCTCCCGGGATTCATGTGGGACCAGGTGATCTTCTGCATAATGCAGGTTCAGGTAATCGATCACAAAAACACCACCGGGCTGCAGGCTGGCAGCAATCGTACGGATGGCATCATCGTGCTCACGCCGGGTGCGGAAATAACCGAAACTGGTGAAGAAATTAAAGGCATACCGGTAATAATTGCTACGGAAAGGGAGACGCATATCGTGTACAAAAAATTCCAGGTTGTCCTTCTCCGATTTTTTGGCAAGGACGATGCTGTCGGGGGAAATATCGATACCGGTTACCTGGTATCCCAGCGATGAAAGGATCTTGCTGTGTCGTCCTTTGCCGCAGGCCACATCCAGCATGCGGCTGCCGGCGGCGGGCTGCAGGTGACTGATCAGCCTGTTGATAAAAGCGGCAGCTTCAATTTCATCCCGGTCAAAATACAATTTATGATAATAGGAAGAATTGAACCAGTCTTTATACCATGCTGTTTCTGTCATGCAACAAAAATAAGCAGGCTGTGCAAAAAGAAGGCATTGATTTTGAAATGCGTATTTTTGTCGCCTTAAAAAAATAACGTGGCATTAATCAAGAGCATTTCAGGGATCCGGGGAACGATAGGCGGGAAACCGGGCGGGAACCTTACCCCGGTGGATATTGTGAAGTTTACAGCAGCATACGGAACTATTGTGTCGGAAGGAAAACAAAGCACCCGGATCGTGGTAGGCCGCGATGGCCGGATCAGCGGCCCCATGGTACAGCAACTGGTCATTCATACACTGACGGGCCTGGGAATTGATGTGGTGGATCTCGGTCTTTCCACCACGCCCACAGTGGAAGTGGCCGTTAAAATGGAAAATGCGGACGGGGGGATCATTCTTACCGCCAGTCATAATCCTAAAGAATGGAATGCCCTGAAACTGCTGAACGCGGACGGGGAATTTATTTCCGCGGAAACCGGGGCCCGGGTGCTGGAACTGGCCGCTCAGGAAGATTTTTCTTTTGCAGGGGTGGACAAACTGGGGACGGTGATCACTGACGACAGCTACGGCCAAAAACATATTGATTCGATCCTGAAATACCCGCTGGTAAATGCAAAAGCCATTGCCAAAAGGCATTTCAAGGTAGTGGTAGATGCGATCAATTCAACCGGGGCTATTTATGTACCGGCGCTGCTGCGGGCGCTTGGCGTAACGGATGTGATTGTGCTGAATGCGGAAGTGAACGGAAAATTTGCGCACAATCCCGAACCATTGCCCGAGCATCTCTCCCAATTGTGCAATGAAGTGGTGCAGCAGAAAGCCGACCTTGGGATAGCGGTGGATCCGGATGTGGACCGTTTGTGTTTTGTAAATGAAGACGGCTCTTTATTCGGCGAGGAATATACCCTGGTGGCCGTAGCAGATTATGTGCTGAGTAAGCGGAAAGGGAATACCGTCAGCAATATGAGCAGTACAAAGGCATTGAAGGAAGTAACCCTGAGACACGGGGGATCTTATTCTCCTTCTGCCGTCGGAGAAGTGAATGTGGTAAAGAAAATGAAGGAAACCGACGCGGTAATTGGTGGTGAAGGGAATGGCGGGATCATCGTACCGGATTTTCACTATGGGCGGGATGCCCTGATCGGGATCGGCTTATTCCTGAGTCACCTTGCCAGCCATAAAAAGGGCATTAAATCTTTGCGGGGAACCTACCCGGATTATTTTATTTCCAAGAATAAGATCGAGCTGCAGAACGGGGTGGATGTGAAAGCGATTTTTGACACGATTAAAGAAAAATACAGGAACCAGCCCCTCCATACCGAGGACGGGCTGAAGATAGAATTCGATAACGACTGGGTACACCTGCGCACGTCCAATACGGAACCCATCATCCGCATTTATGCTGAAAGTGATTTTGAGACCAAGGCAAATAATATTGCCATGCAGCTGATGCGGGATATCCGGGAATTCAGTTGATACAGCATGACAAAAAAAGAGCGGATCCTTCCCGGGCTGCTTCCTTTACGCCAGCATTTCCTTTCAGAAATGCAGGACCAGTCCGGCTTTATTTGCACTCAATCCCCAATTTACTATCGGCTTACGCCCGCTGTTCTTTTGCAGGCTGCTGTTATACAGGGTCACCGCATTCTTTGCTTTTTTGTTAAACGTGATTTCAAAGGGAATTGCAATGGCCACCAGCCCGGCGCCTACGGCAGCCAGTGTCCAGTTGGGATCGCCGCCACCTGCCGCGGTGCCGATGGGCCAGCCGATCAAAGCGCCCCCGGCGAAAGAAAAGATGGTTGAAAACGCCTGGTTGGTCCGGGCTTTTTTCATTTCGGCATGGGCGGCGGGATGGACCGACAGGGTGTTCATCAGTTCAGCAGGGGTCAGTCTCCGGTCATTTTCCCAATAACTGGTACCGAAAAAATTTTTATGGATATCAATCGGGCCCCGGTTGATGACCTGGCTATTCCCGTTAACCCAAAGCAGCAATGAAAGTAACGCTGCGAATGTATGTTTCATGGCGCGGTATTTTGAATAAATTATATGTATGAAGTTTTTATACCAGCATTTCCGGTTTAATAGGCAATCGTGTAATTCGTTTCCCGGTCGCATTGTAAACGGCATTTGCCACGGCTGCGGCAAACCCGATCAGGGCGATTTCGCCCACACCTTTTGACCCCATGGGATTGATCAGCAGGTCCGGTTTGTCGGGGAACCAGGTATCGATAAACGGAACATCCCGGTGCCGGGGTACGAGGTAAGTACCCAGCGTATCCGTGAGGTATTTGCCAGTTTGGGTATCGATCAGCGCTTCCTCGGTCAATGCCATACCGATTCCTCCCACCGCACCGCCAATCATCTGGCTGCGGGCGGTTTTGGGACTGACGATTTTTCCACCATCACCGGTACAGACTATTTTTTTCAGCTCAATCGTTCCGGTGACGGGATCCACGGCCACTTTTACAAAATGTGCGGAGAATGAATTCATCGCGTATTTGCTCCGGATGGCCGGATCCGGACCTGTTTCTTTCAGGATCTCCAGTTGCGGTTTGCCGCTGGCCATGACAAGAGCCGCCAGGCTGATTTTTTTTGTACCGTCTTTTTTTGCATAAACTGTTTCATTGCCACAGGCCAGTTCCTCCGTACTGAGTCCGTTTAAATCAGTGGAATTTATTTGTGCCAGTTCGATCAGCTGGGCCTTCAGCGTTTCACATACCATACTCACGGCCGTACCCACGGTGGAAGTGGTGGTGGAGCCTCCCTGGGTCGGGCCTGGCGGGAATTCCGTATCTCCCAGGAGAAAACTGATTTTAGAAACGGGCATCTGCATAATGCCGGCCGCAATACGGACCATAGCCGTAGCAGTACCGGGTCCCATATCGCTTACTGCACTGTAGAGGGTAAGTTTGCCTTCACTGTTCAGTACAGCTTTCACCGCTGCCGTGCCACGGGAGGCGCCGAATACGCCTCCGCCCATACCATAGCCGATCAGTTTACCGTCTTCGGTAAGTGTCCGCGGTATCGCAGGTCGGTTTGACCAGCCCACCAGTTCACGTCCTTTATCATAACATTCTTTCAGAAATTTACTGGTCCAGGGGAGTTTATTCACCGGGTGCAGTTCCGCGTAGTTTTTGATCCGCAGTTCCACCGGGTCCATACCCAGTTTATACGCCAGTTCATCGAGCGCAGATTCCAGTGCAAAAGCGCCGGTGGCTTCTCCCGGTCCGCGCATCCAGGTAGGGGTATTCACATCCTGCGGCAGTATTTTATAGCTTGTGTTTACATTCGGACAATCATATAAATACTGGGACGCGTTTACAATTCCTTCGCGGAAATCTTCATAACGGGATGTAATGCTCACGGCATGATGGGTGATTCCCGTGAGTTTACCCTCCCTGCTGGCACCAATGGCAATATACTGCCAGGCCATGGGCCGGTAGCCGACCATGGTAAACATCTGCCGGCGGGTGAGTTGCAGCCGTACGGGACGTTTCACCATTTTAGCAGCGATACAGGCAGCCACCACATGCGGCCAGCTGCGCAGGGCGGAACCGAAGGCTCCTCCCACAAATTTGGTAATGACCCGTACATTCTTTTCTTCCAGCCCGAAATTGCGGGCCAGTTCCGACTGGGTGCCTTTTGGCCCCTGCGATTTATCATATACGGTGAGTTTGTCATCGTCCTCCCATACCGCGATGCTGGCATGCAGTTCAATGGGATTGTGCGTCTCAATGGGAGTATGGTATTCATTTTCCACAAAAACCGCTGCCTGCTTATAGGCATCGGCTTCCCCGCGTTTGTATTCGCCGGATGGTTTCAGCCGGGAAGGGTCCTTTCTGAATTTTTCAAAATCTGTTTCCGCCACTTCCACTAAATATTCCGCTTTTACAAGCGCGGCAGCTTTCACTGCTTTTTCCCAGGTAACCGCTACCACCAGTGCGATGGGCTGACCGTAGTACCAGACGAGATTGTTCTGAAAAGGTTTTAGCCCGCGCCATTCAAAACCTTTTTTATTCGGGTCTTTCGCCCAGGGCTGGTAACCCGGAACGGGAGGGCAGTTCAGGTGGGAAAGGATTTCCAGTACACCCGGCGCGTTTTTTGCCTCGCTGAGCAATAAATTTTTTACTGCACCACGGGCAATCGTACTGGTTACAAATACTGCATAGACCATATTTTCGGGTTTATGATCGGCCGTATATCTGGCATGCCCGGTTACTTTTTCTATCCCGTCCACCCGGTCATCTTCTTCCCAGGGGAGCGTAAATAATTTTTCCTTATCCATAACGCTGTATTATAATGGTTCAGGTAATTGTTGCGGAATCAGATCTTTTGCCCGCTGTTTTTAGCTTCGAGTATCGCGGCCACAATATTGGGATAAGCTCCGCAGCGGCAGATATTGTCACTCATATATTCCCGGATATCTTCCGGGGTGTTGGCCTGTCCTTCCCGGATGCAGGCCACGGCCGACATGATTTGTCCCGGGGTGCAGTAACCGCACTGGAAGGCATCGTGTTTAATAAAGGCTTCCTGTACGGGATGTAGTTGATCCCCGTTCGATAATCCCTCGATCGTCGTGATTTTTTTCCCGTTATTGTCCGCGGCTTCACTCAGGCAGGAATTGACCCGTTTCCCGTCCACATGAACGATGCAGGCACCGCAATGACCCTGGTCGCATCCTTTCTTGGTGCCGGTCAGTCCCAGTTGTTCCCGCAGCATATCCAATAAACTGACTCCCGGATCCACCAGCACTTGTACGGTTTTTCCGTTCACTTCCAGTTGCAGGGGTGTTTTTTCAAGAAATGTAGCGATGGCTTCATGTTGTTCGCCCGCTTGTACCAGCGCGGAAGGAACTATGGTCAGTGCAGTCAGGGCCGTGGTTTGCTTAATGAAATTGCGCCGGCTTTCGCCCGGGCAATCCGGGGAATGTTTTTCCATATGCATCAATTGTACTTCAAGGTACTTCAATAAAGGACAGCGCGGTTAAAAACAGCACCCTTTTTGCGCACGGGGCGGGGCCGGATCAACCCCGCTTTTATGCGCTCTAATGCTTACCTTTGCGGCTTATTTTTCACTGGTACCGTAAACACATGAACCGCATTTATTTAGATAACGCAGCGACCACTCAACTGGCCCCGGAAGTCCTGGAGGCCATACTGCCCTATATGACCACTCATTTCGGAAATCCTTCCTCCGTTTATTCGTATGGACGGGAAAGCCGGCTGGCCATTGAGAATGCGCGAAAGACCGTGGCCCGGATCCTGCAGGCGAATCCTGGTGAGATCTTTTTTACCAGTGGCGGCACCGAAAGTGATAATATGGCTATTGCGGCTTCCATCCGTGATTTGGCTTGCCGGCATATCATTACATCACCCATCGAACACCATGCGGTATTACATGCAGTGGAACATTTTGATCACCTGGGTACCATAACCAGCAGTTTTGTAAAGATCCTGCCCGATGGTCATGTGGATCTGCAGGACCTGGAAGAACAACTGGCTACCCGGACCGAACGCTGCCTCGTAAGCCTGATGCATGCCAATAATGAGATCGGCAACCTGCTGGATATTTATGCGGCCGGTGAGATCTGTAAGAAATACAACGCTATTTTTCATTCGGATACCGTGCAGACGGTCGGGCATTACAAGATCGATCTGCGGAGAAACCCGGTACATTTTGCTACCGGTGCCGGTCACAAGTTTCATGGCCCCAAGGGCGTGGGCATTTTATATATCAACGACAATATAAAGGTCAACCCGGTGATCTTCGGGGGAGGGCAGGAGCGGAATATGCGGGCCGGTACGGAGAACCTGTATGGTATCGTCGGCTTTGCCAAAGCGCTGGAACTGGCGGACAGGAACCAGGAAAATGACAGCACTTATATCCAGTCATTGAAAACATACATGATTGAGCAATTACAACAAAAAATTCCGGGTGTGCAGTTCAACGGGGATTATACCGGGAAGAGTTTGTATACCGTACTCAATGTGGCTTTCCCCAAGACAGAAAAATCCGAGATGATCCTTTTTAACCTGGATATGCTGGGCATCTGTGCTTCCGGCGGGAGTGCCTGCAGCAGCGGGGCTGATATCGGCAGCCATGTGATCCGGGCCATTAATAACAATCCCAATCGGGTGCCAGTCCGTTTTTCATTTAGCAAATACAATACAAAGGGAGAAATTGATTTTGTTGTGGGGAAATTGCGGGAGTTGATATAGGGAAGTCGGGAAGACCGGAAGTCCTTTACCGGCTTTCTGACTTCTTTAACAAATTAAATTTGGCGTATTACGAATTATTCGTAGATTTACGAAAATTTCGTAGAAATGGAAAAGCTCACCCACGCTGAAGAGGAAACGATGCAAGCCGTCTGGCGTACCGGCGAAGGCAATGTAAAGGCTTTTATGGAACACCTCGACGATTCCCTGCCCTACACCACCGTGGCTTCGACGATCAAGAACCTGGAAAAGAAAGGCTATCTCCGCAGCCGTCTCCTGGGCAATGCCTATCTCTACAAACCGGCAGTAAGTGAAGAGGAGTACAAGAAGAAATTCATGGGCAAAGTAGTGAAGGAATACTTTGATAATTCCTACAAAGAGCTGGTGAATTTTTTTGTGGAGCAGAAAAAACTTTCCGCAAAAGAGCTGAAAGAAATCATCAGGTTGATTGAAAAAGGCAACCCTCATCTCTAAACTTCTTAAGCTCTCCTATGCCACTTCTTTTTGAATACCTGCTAAAATTATCCCTCAGCCTCGGGCTGGTGTATTTGTTTTACCAGTTTGTGTTGAGAAGACTGACCTTTTACAACTGGAATCGCTGGTACCTCCTGGGGTATACTTTGTTGAGCTTTTGCCTGCCCTTTGTGGATATTTCGCGGACGCTGGAGCAGTCGGATATAAAGGACAGCGTGGTGATCAGCTGGGTACCGGTGATCGGGCAGGTAAATTTTATCAGTCACAGGAGTGGATCCGGTGCGTTAACCGGCTGGGATTATGTCTTCCTGGTATTGCTGGCAGGAGCACTGTTTATGCTGGTCCGGCTGGGTTTACAGTTGTGGTCTATCCGGCGGATGCGGGAAAAATCAACCCTGCTGAACTATGGCGGTATGCGTTTCTACCAGGTCAATGAATCCATTATCCCGTTTTCCTTTGGTAATTCCATTTTTATCAACCAGGAACAGCACAGCAGCGACGAACTGGAAGAGATCATCCGGCACGAGTTTGTGCATGTGAAACAAAAGCACAGCGCTGACATTATCTGGGGTGAATTGCTTTGCCTGCTGAACTGGTACAATCCTTTTGCCTGGCTGCTGAAGAGATCCATCCGGCAAAACCTTGAATATATCGCAGACCGGCAGGTGCTGGAACAGGGCATGGACCGGAAGCACTACCAGTACCTGCTGTTAAAAGTTATCGGTAACAATCACTTTAGTATAGCCAATCAGTTTAATTTTTCTTCATTAAAAAAACGTATAGCCATGATGAACAAATTCAGATCAGCCAGGTTCCATTTGGTAAAATTTCTGTTTATACTGCCGCTCCTGTCTGTGCTGCTGCTGGCCTTCCGGAATAACTGGAAGGAGGCAGCCAATCCGGGAAGCAGGACCAGCAGTATGGGGAATCCGGAAACGGGAACCGGTATGGATACCATTCCGGATAAAGTAACAATGCCGCCTTCCCCGCCGCCACCTCCTGTCAATCCCATACAGGAATTCCTGAAAAGAAACCCGGATGTAAAAGAAGCGGGCTGGGTATTCCGGCAGGACAATTCGGTAGCTGTTCTTCAAATTACTAAGAAGGATGGCACAGTAGAAAAAATTAACATGGAATCTGATGAGGAGCGAAAAGCGGCAGAAAAAATATACGGGACCCTGCCTTATCCGCCCCCTCCGCCGGCCCCTGCAGGACCTGGAGAAATCGCGGTGGCTGGTATGCCTTTACCGTCAGCACCCCCGCCGCCTCCATCTGTTCCGGGAATGGCCGTCCCCGGAGTTCCCCTGCCGCCGGCCGCACCCAAACTGCCGGAAAACGTGGAGTCAATTGAAATAAACAACAGGAAGGCAAGGGTGAGTTTGAAGAACGGTACAGTAGAACAATACGACTTTACCAACCCTGCGGAGAAAAAAGCATTTGAAAAAAAATATGGCACCCCGCTACCGCCGCCACCACCCCCGGCAATGCCAAGAGGGGTTAAAGACATCAGCATTCACAAAGACAATAAGGCAACTGTTTTTTTACTGGATGGCAAACAGGAGCAGTATGACCTTTCCATACCTTCTGAAAAGGAGATTTTTTTGAAAAAATACGGAACGCCGCCTCCTCCTCCGCCGCCTCCCTCCTGGACAGAGGAAGCGGTAGGAACGGGGCGTAGAAATTCTACAAGTGGCAGCGGGTTCCCTGCCGGATAATCTCCTGTATGTTGTCAATGGAAAACGGTCCGGCAAAGCAGCCGTGGAAGCCCTGTAACCGGAAACGATCGAAAGGATGGATGTCCTGAAGGGGGAGTCCGCTACCCGTCTTTACGGAGAAAATGCGAAACAGGGGGTCATCCGGTTAACAACGAAAGATGCTCCGCAGCCGCTTTATATTGTCAACGGGTCGGAGAAGACGAAGACCGATTCAGACAAAATAAACCCCGATACCATTGTTTCAGTGGATGTTTGAAAGGGGAAGACGCGAAAGCCCGGTTTGGTGAAAAGGGGAAAAACGGCGTGATCGTCATAAAGACCAAAAACTAAGCAAGGCCGAAAATAACAGGAAGCGCTGTTCCGGAAGGGGCAGCGCTTTTTTTAAAGGTAATACCAGGGATTGCGCTTGGCGGCCATAATATATTTCCGGACATTCCGGAAAAAAGCCAGTACCATGTACAGGATAATCGGGGAGCCCATGGTCAGGATGGAAGCATACATAAAATACTGCCGGATTTTACTGGTGGCGATGCCCAACCGGTTCCCGATAGCAGAACAAACACCAAAGGCATTCCATTCCACAAAATCCTTGAATCTGTTCATAGCCCTAAATTAGAAAATTTAAACAATTGCTGCAAACCGGAGTTATACAGACCCGTGATTTTCGTACTTTTGCAGCACATTTTCAATTAGCAAACAGCCAATTTGCCATTTACTCAATGACTCCCCCTGGTAACTTTTCCAAAGCCGGCAAATTGAACTAAAATGCAGGTTGTCAATGTTAAATTGCCGAATTTTCTAATTATCAAATTGTCTATTTACCATGGTATTTGATCTCGACCTCATTAAAAAGACGTACAGGGAAATGCCCGCCAAAGTGGATGCAGCACGTAAAGCCCTGGGCCGGCCCCTGACCCTCGCAGAGAAAATTTTATATGCACACCTCTCAGCTGGCGGAGCAGTAAAAGATTTCGAAAGAGGAAAAGCCTATGTTGATTTTGCTCCGGACCGGGTGGCCATGCAGGATGCCACTGCCCAGATGGCCCTGCTCCAGTTTGATACCACCGGGCGAAAAAAAGTGGCAGTCCCAAGTACAGTACACTGCGATCACCTGATCGTGGCAAAAAATGAAGGTAAAGCTGACCTGAGCAAAGCAGTGACCGATAACCAGGAAGTGTATAATTTTCTTTCCTCCATTTCCAATAAATACGGGATCGGGTTCTGGAAACCTGGCGCCGGTATCATCCACCAGGTGGTGCTGGAAAACTATGCGTTCCCCGGCGGGATGATGATCGGTACTGACTCACATACCGTGAATGCAGGCGGACTCGGCATGATCGCGATCGGTGTGGGTGGTGCGGATGCCTGTGATGTAATGGCCGGGCTGAGCTGGGAATTGCTGATGCCCAAACTGATCGGGGTAAAACTGACCGGGAAACTGAGCGGCTGGACCGCACCGAAAGATGTCATCCTTAAAGTAGCGGGCATTTTAACGGTAAAAGGCGGAACCAATGCCATTGTTGAATATTTTGGAGAAGGGGCCACCAATATGAGCTGCACCGGTAAAGGCACTATCTGTAATATGGGTGCTGAGATCGGGGCCACTACTTCCACATTCGGCTATGATGAAAGCATGAGCCGTTACCTGAAAGCCACCGGCCGTGCAGAAGTAGCGGAAGCTGCTGATCAGATCAAAGAATACCTGACGGGTGATGCGGATGTATATGCCAACCCGGAAAAATATTTCGATAAAGTCATTGAGATCAACCTGAGTGAACTGGAGCCGCACCTGAACGGGCCATTCACCCCGGACCTGGCGACCCCCGTTTCCCAAATGAAGGAAGCCGCCGCTAAGAACGGCTGGCCCACCAAAGTGGAAGTAGGCCTGATCGGAAGCTGCACCAATTCTTCTTATGAGGATATCAGCCGTGCCGTGAGCCTGGCCAAACAGGTGGCTGCAAAAGGGCTGAAGACAAAGGCAGAATTTACCATCACCCCCGGATCAGAACAGGTTCGTTATACGATCGAAAGAGACGGATTCCTGGATACATTTGCAAAGATCGGGGCCACCGTATTTGCCAATGCCTGCGGTCCCTGTATCGGGATGTGGGAACGGATGGGCGCTGAAAAACAGGAGAAAAATACCATTGTACATTCCTTTAACCGCAACTTCGCGAAAAGAGCGGATGGCAATCCCAATACCATGGCTTTTGTGGCCAGCCCCGAACTGGTAACAGCCCTGGCGATTGCCGGGGACCTGACTTTCAATCCCCTTACGGATACACTCACCAACGAAAAAGGGGAGCAGGTGAAACTGGATCCCCCGAACGGGGATGAATTACCGCTGAAAGGATTTGCCGTGGAAGATGCCGGGTACCAG
>JBBIGW010000085.1:0-15625 GCA_037447355.1 Bacteroidia bacterium
ATCAACCTGGTAGAGTGTAAGTTTCATTAATGCTGGTTTAATTACAAGCTGCGAGCTTTGAGCTGCGAGCTACGAACTACCGACTACTGACTCCCAAACTCCTACTCCCTCATCATCTCCCTGATCACCGCCTCAATCTCTTCCGCATTGGGCTTGCTGAAATAATCGCCATCGCTTCCATAAGCCGGCCGGTGCGCTTTTGCAGTAATGGTACGTGGCGCGACATCGAGGTATTTGTATCCTCCCTGTTCCTCCATCACTTTATTGAACATATAGGCCGCGGCGCCACCCGGTACATCCTCGTCAACAAAAACGATCCGGCTGGTCTTTTTCAGGGATTCGAGGATGGTATGATGAATATCAAACGGCAGCAGGGTCTGCACATCGATCACTTCGCAACTGATGCCGAGCGTATCGAGTACCTGCACCGCCTCCTGTATGACCCGCAACGTGGACCCATAGGACACAATGGTCATATCCGTTCCCTCGCGGAGTACTTCAGGTATCCCCAGGGGCACGGTAAACTCCATCAGGTTGGAGGGCAGTTTTTCTTTCAGGCGGTAGCCATTGAGGCATTCGATCACCAGTCCAGGGTCATTGCTGCGCAGGAGGGTATTGTACATACCGGCTGCCTGGGTCATATTCCGGGGCACACAGATATAGATACCCCGGAGGGCGTTGATGATCATTCCCATGGGAGAACCGCTGTGCCAGATCCCTTCGAGGCGGTGGCCGCGGGTGCGTACGATCAGGGGGCAGCTCTGGTGACCGCCGGTACGGTAATGGAGGGTGGCCACATCGTCGCTGAGTGGCTGCAATCCATACAGCAGGTAATCGAGGTACTGGATCTCCGCAATCGGCCTCAGCCCGCGAAGTGCCAGCCCGACCCCCTGCCCGATGATCGTGAGTTCCCGGATCCCGGTATCAAAGATCCGTTCGGCTCCGTGCTTTTGCTGCAAGCCGCTGAATCCCTGGTTCACATCCCCGATAAAGCCGAGGTCTTCGCCGAATGCCAGCACTTTGGGATTGGTCGCAAACAATTCATCAAAGAACCGGTTCAGTATTTCGAAACCATTGAGCAGGGGTGCTTCAGCGGGAATCACCGCTTTTATCTCCTGTACATGCAGGGCGCTGCGGGGGCCTTCGTTATATAAATGCGAATTATACAGCTTATTATTCTCTTCCACCAGGTCTTTATAATAATCCCGGATCCAGAAAGCCGCATCGGCATTTCCGGCAATATTCAGTGCCGTATTCAATCCTTTTAAAACATCCCGGCGCAGGGGTTCCCGGTTGGCCGATAACCCGACCGCGATCTTATGCAGTTCCGTAGTATGTTCGGGTAAGGCATTGGCCATGGCATGGATCAGGTCGGTGGCACGGGCTACCTGTTTTTTTATGGGCGTAATAAATTTGGCCCAGGCGGCAGCCTTGCTTTCCCGCACATGCTCTTTGGCTTTTCCGGCAATTTCATCCAGTTCTTCCTCACTGGCCAGGACATTGGCGATGATCCATTCCTTCATTTTTTTGATCCCGTCCCATTCCCGCTCCCATTCCAGCCGTTCGGGGCTCTTGTAGCGTTCATGACTGCCGGAAGTGGAGTGTCCCTGGGGCTGGGTAATTTCTTCCACATGAAAGAGTACGGGGATATGCAATTCACGCGCCAGGCGGATCCCTTCTTCAAAAGCTTCACACATGCCGGCATAATCCCATCCTTTCACTTTATAAATGTGGATCCCGTTTGTACCGGTTGTTTTCCGCATCCCTTCCAGTGCATCCGAGATGGAGGCTTTAACGGTCTGGTATTTTTTAGGAACCGATATTCCATACCCGTCATCCCAGACAAATACGGCCAGTGGCACCTGTAATACGGCAGCGGCATTGATGGTTTCCCAGAAATGTCCTTCACTCGTCGAGGCATCCCCGATGGTGGTAAAACATACTTCATTCCCGTTATCGGATAATCCCCGGAATGCTTTCAGCTCTTCTACCTGGCGAAAAGCCCTTGAGGCATAAGCGAGGCCCAGGGACCGCGGCATCTGGGCGGCTGTCGGGGCCATATCACTGGCAATATTTTTTGTGCTGGCCAGCTCCATCCATTCGCCCTGTTCGTTTACATTACGGGTGGAGAAATGGCAGTTCATCTGCCGGCCGGAACTGAAAGGTTCCCGCGAAGGATCCGGGTCGGCATACAGTTGTGCAAAAACCTGTTCGGCCGTAGTAAGCCCGATCGCAAACATAAAGGTCTGGTCGCGGTAATATCCACTCCGGTAATCCCCGGGCTGGAAGAATTTGGCCATAGCCACCTGGGCCAGTTCCTTGCCATCTCCGAAAATGCCAAACTTGGCTTTCCCGCCCAATACTTCCTTCCTGCCTAATAAACTGGTTTCCCTGCTGATACAGGCAATGCGGTAATCATTCAATACTTCTTCCTGGAAACGGTCGAAGGACAGTTTCCCGGTATCAGTCAATAAGTCCGGATGGGTGTTTTCCATACAACAAAAATAGGGAGAATGCCCCCGTACAAACCCCCTGTTAAAAAATACCTGTTAACCCATGCAACCCCTCTATGACATCTGCCATCTTTCCCTTAAATTTGACCCCCTAAACCGCTCATAATGAAGAATCTTTTCCTTCTTCTTTTTTTCATGACCGCCCTTTCTGCGGTGCAGGCCCAGGAACCTGTGCAAAAAGAAAAGGACGAGCATGACCATGGGGCTGTCATAAAACCTGCGGCAGTACCTGCGGAAGAAACCCTGAACCTGAAAGAGACCGAATTTGATTTCAGCAAGATCCCCCAGGGCAAGCCGGTGTATCACTTTTTTGAGATAGTGAATATCAGCAAAAGCCCTCTTAAGCTGGATAATGTTCAGGCCAGTTGCGGATGCACCACACCAGAATGGAGCCGCGAGCCCATTGCTCCCGGGGCTACGGCTAAGATCCGGATCGGTTACAATGCCGCCGCCGAAGGCTTTTTTGAAAAATACATTACGATCACCTATAACAACAGTACGCAAACGAAGCAAATTAAAATAAGAGGTACTGTGTGGAAAGCCCCTGACGGGCCGGCCCCGGTTAATGCCTCTGTTGATTTATTAAAAAAACAATCTTACTAAATTTTAAAACCAATGAAAAAAATCTTCTTACTCGCTTCCGCCTTTGTTTTCACCCTCGCCGTTTCCGCCCAGGTTAAAGTGGATGAACTGATCAAAGTGAATACCGATAATCATGATTTCGGGAAAGTAAAACAGGGGGTTCCGGTCAGTTATTATTTCGAGATCAAAAATATTTCCGACAAGCCGGTTGTGGTGGAAAACACCTGGGCCAGTTGTGGCTGTACCACCCCGGAAAAAATTGTGGAACCGATCCTGCCGGGTACCACCGTTAAATTAAAAGTGGATTACAATGCGGCAGCCGCCGGCCCGATCAATAAAGATGTTTATATTAAACTGGCCGGTATCGACCAGACCAAGTCGGTAAAAATCACCGGTGAAGTGCTGACCGCTGAAGCATACGAACTTTATCTGAAGGAAAAAGGCGCGAAAGAGCAGCCCGCTAAAAAAGGGTAATTCCTTTACTGAACTATAAAAAAATCCTCCCGGGTCCGGGAGGATTTTTTATTTCCCCGGAAAAATTATCGTATAAGCGTCACCGTTCCCTTCAGATCAGGTTTTCCATCCGTAAACTGAATATAATAGACAAACATACCGCTGTCCAGGGGAATTCCCTTGTATTTCCCGTCCCAGTCCACCGCAATCCCTTTGACCTGGTAAACCAGCTGCCCCGACCGGTTAAATACCATCACCCTGGCCCCCCAGGCCGGGTCAAGAAAGGGAATGGTCCAGCGGTCGTTCTTTCCATCGTTATTGGGTGTAAAGGCCGTGGGGACAAATACACCGGCCACTACTTTCACATTGACGATATCCTCGTTGGTACAACCAAAACCCGATACCGCGGCCAGCACATATTGCATGTCCCTGTCAGCTGTTACCAGTGGCTGCAGCACGGTATCGGAGCTCAGGTAGTCAGGAGGAACCCAGTTATATTGTACATTTTCCCCTGAAACAGTGGCTGTCAATTGCGTGTTGCTGTAACCCGTTACCAGGATCTTATCCGGACCGGCATTTACCACTGGCCGGGGATGAGCGGTTATCTCCAGGACATTCGATGCGATGCGGCAGGACGGAATACCGGCATTACCGCTTTCCGCCACCGTAAGGCGGTACCGGAAATGACCGGCAGGGGTTGGGGTTCGCTGATAGAAAAGGCTGTTTGCCCCGGGGATATCCGTCCAGGTCTTCCCGGTATCAGTACTCAGTTGCCATTGGTAAACCGGGATGGTAAACCCGGGCGAAACAGAAGCGGAGAAATCATAAGAAGGCTGATCGTAAACGCATATATCCACGGGACTGTTCAGTCCCTGTATCACGGAACTTACATCGGGGCCGCAGGGCCGGAAACTGATATCATCCAGCGCCAGGTCATTTCCCCCGCCGCCGGGTGCATTGTTGGTCATGCGGAGTACCACATCGGCATTGCCGGCTGTCGTGGTAAAATAAAATCCGTACTGTTGCCAGGTGGGCTGGTTGGTTACAGCGATCCCCCCGGTACTGTACTGGTTAAGGATCGTGCCGCCGGGTGTTTCTATCCGGAAAGTGATATCCGGTTTTATACCACTGGGTGATAAAAGAACATTCATGATCCAGGCGGAAAACTCGTAAGTGGTATTGGGACAAAGACTGGTTACCGTGGTTACAAAAAAATCACCCGGCTGGTAAGATGCATTGACCAGCATATAATACCCGTTTCCGGTATGATCGGCCGCCACGGTATGCCAGGCATTCCCGAAACAACCCGTACTAAAACCGGTAACTGTATAAAAACCATCGTTGGGACAGGAAGAACCGGTGTAGGTATAACCCGGTGCGGTAAAATTGCTGGGAGGATTGGTACCAGACCCAAAATCCATATTCACCACCGGGTCACCCAGGCTGCCGGTGCAAAGCTGGGACAGGGAACGATGAGCTGTTCCACCTATAAAAAATAACAGGAAAAAACCCTTTAAGAAAGTTATGCGGTTTGCGCTTTTCAATGGCCGGCATTTATTGGGCAAAGGTAGCTCATTACACGCTGTATTTCTCTGTACACATAGTTGAAAACCATCAACTGATCAGCTGATTCAGCTGGCGGGCCGGAGAGATTTCGATTTTAGCAGGGGGATCTCTATTTCCAGCGCAAAACCCTGCCCCGGCGCTGTTTCAATATTAACCGTACCACTGAACACACCCAGCCGGCTGGCAATATTTTTAAACCCGATACCATGGGTAACCTGTTCGGGGTCCATCCCGTTACCGTCATCCGCAATCCGCATGTAGAATAGTTCCTCTTTAGTGGTCAGGGAAAAGATCACCTGCCCGGCTGCGGCATATTTAATGATATTGGTACATTGTTCCTGCACCACCCGGTACAAGGCCAGTTTCATATCATCCGTCAGCAAACTTTCATCAAAACTTTCATGGTTTACAAAGACATTGATCCCCGCATTCTTCAGCATGGTCTGACCCAGCCGGGTAATTTGCTGAAGCAGGTTCTCCACCGTAAGATTGGGGGTAACCAGTTCATGGGCGATTTTCCGGTTTTCCTGGATTGCCAGGCTGATGTTTTCAATACAGGTAGGCAAAAGCTCTTCTTCTCTTTCCGGGAAATCACGCATCACGGAAAGCAATACTTTCGTTCCTACCAGTATCTGGTTCACATTGTCATGCAGTTCGATACCAATGGCATTTCGTTCTTTCTCCTGTCCTTTTAACATCGCTTCCGTGATCCTTTTCTGCTCCTCGATCCTGCTTTCGATCCGTTCCTGTTCCAGTCGCCGGATCTCGGAAATATCCATGTGCATCACAACAGCCCCGGTAAATTCTTTTCCTTTCAGCGGGGTCACCACGATCCTGAACCAGCGTTTCAGCCGGGGTAAATGCCAGGGGTATTCGTATTCAAACTGGTTCAGGGTCCCGGCCAGGACATCACGGATGCCCATTGAGATTTTCTTACCGTCCTCCTCATTGTCCCCAAAGGATTGAGTGGAGATGGTAAGGTAACTGTTGCCGATCCCATAATTTTCCCCGGAGAATCCGTTTTCGTCTGAGAATGCCTTCCAGGCCTCATTGACTTCCACCACCACTCCTTTTGTATCGAGGAGGGCCACGCTGGCAGGCAGCGTGTTCAGGATAACGGATAAGCGTTCCAGCAGGATTTGTTTCTCGAGCACACTTCTTTTCAGTTCTTCTTCCGCTTCCTTGCGCAATGTAATATCCTGCTTGGCGCCCAGCAGGCGCAGGGGATTTCCCTGTTCATCCCGGATGATGAAAAACCGGTCATTGAGATAAGCATAGGTACCATCCGCTTTGCGAAAGCGGTATTCAATACTGGACTGGGAAATGGCCTTATCAGATTTGGCGCTTTCCATCTCCGCCAGTACTCTTTCCCTGTCGTCCGGGTGCAGCCTGGACTCCCAGAATTCCGGTTCACTGAAAGTATTAACGAGGGGATAACCAAACAGGTACTTATACCCGGTGCCGGCAATAAAAGTCTTATTGGTCACATAGTCAAAATCCCAGATCGCATCACTGGTGGCTTTGGCCACGGATTCATAACGCTCATTGGAGATCCGCAGGTTGTCCTCATCCATTTTTTCTTTCGTAATATCCCGGACAATTTTTGAAATCCCGTTTATCACTCCTTTCAGCAAGAGCGGGGATGCTGAAATAGAGACATAGATCAGTCCCCCGTCTTTTCGCATTCTTTTTGTTTCGTAATGCTCCACATACTCCCCATTCTTTATTTTCAACATCCATTCATGTTCATCATCTTTCATGGGGTCCGGCGCCAGCTTACCGATATCTGTTCCCAGCATTTCCGCTTCACTGTACCCATATATGTTTTCGGCGCCCTTGTTCCAACTGGTAATGATCCCGTTCAGGTCCATACTGATGATCGCATCATCCGAGAAGTTGACGATAGAAGAAAGCAGGTTCTGCTGGGAAAGGGCATGGTTTTGTTCGGTAATATCCCGGGCCATGGCAATAAACCGGCCATCCGGCAGGATCCGGGTCACCAGTTCAATTTCAGCGGACACCCCTCCTTTTTTCCGCATGGTTCGGAAGTCAAAAACCTGTTTTTCCCTGGCAACTGATTCAATATCCAGGGGACGGATCGCCAGGTCCTGTTCGTAGAACAGCTGCCCCACATTCATCTGAAGTAATTCTTCCCGGCTGTACCCGGTGTTGACGGCGGCACTGTTATTACAATCCAGTATCTGTCCTTTTTCATCATAGAAAAGAATGCCGTCAAAAGCCTGGTCAACCAGCATGCGGTATTTCTCCTCGCTTTCCCGGATTGCTTCCTCAGCGACCTTCCGCCCGGTAATATCCATATGGAAACCATCCCATACCAGCATTCCCTGCTCCGTTTTGCGCGGGGAAGAAACAATATTCAGCCAGCGGATCTCACCATTATGCGACCGGCAGCGGGCCTCTACATTAAATACAGAGAAGTTTTCGTATGCTCTTTCTTCTGCGGCCTGCAGTTTTGGCCGGTCCTCTTCCAGGATGATTCCATACAGGATGGACGGATCCTTAATTACATCTTCCGGGGTCTTTCCGGTCAGCCGCGTCACTTCATTGCTGACATAGGTGAAATGCCTTTTATCAAAAGGCTCGCCTGCCACCTGGTAGATCATAACACCCGGCAGGTTATCGCTCAGCGTTCTGAGCCTTGCACTCTGCTCAATGACTTTTTCCTGGATCCGTCTTCGTTCTGTAACATCCATAATGATCCCGTACCAGGTAGTCCCTCCCTCGGGATCTTTACTGGGAATCGAACTACCTTCCAGCCAGATCAGTCCTTTAACCGGGTGATGATAGCGAAACTCCAGTTTCCAGGGTTTCATATCCCGGGCAGAGGCCATCATGCTGTCAAGGAATAACTGCCGGTCTTCCAACACCGTGGCATTCAGCAACTGCGAAATATCTTTTTTGATCAGTTCATGGCCATACCCGAATATGTCTTCAAACGCGTTGCTGGCATAAGGGAAGTTCAGGGACCGGTCTGGTTTCATCTGGAAGGAATAGATCAGCCCCGGTGAAGAAGCAGCGATCGATTCGAGTTTCTGCTGTTCCCCTTTCAGTTCTTCCGAAGCCCGTACTTTTTCCGTGATATCCACGCTCAGGATAAATACCCCTTCGGGCACCGGTTGTATACTCAACTCCGCCCAGATAAAATTTTTATCGGGAAGCACAAACCGGCTTTCAAGCTGGACCGGTGTCCTGTCTTTAAAACACCGGCGGATATAACCATACAGTTCCGTTTCCTCAATCCCGGGAAAAGTCTCCATCAGGGTTGCACCAATCAGCTGGTCCTTTGTGGTATGAACCTGATCGGCCAGGGCTTTGTTGACATATTTATACCGCCAGTCAAAGCCAATGATCTGCACCCCTTCGATCATGTTTTCCAGCGCCAGCCGGTATCTTTCCTCACTGGCAATGATCTCTTCCTGCGCGCTGATCATCCGTGTTATATCTTTCAGGTTGAAGACAATCGCCTTTACTTCACTAACCAGGAGCAGGTTGGTACAATTTCCCTCAACCCAGATATAACTGCCATCCCTGCACCTGTACCGAAATGTGATCTTCAGTGATTTGCCCGGCATTTTCAGCAATTCCTGCATCACCACGCTGACCGAATCCTTGTCATCGGGATGGATAAAGGTCATCCCATCCATCCCCAGGGTTTCTTCATTGGTAATCCCGGTAATACGGGTGGCCGAGGGACTCCGGTAGATCACTTTCAGGTTTTCGTCGAGCATCGTTATAACATCATAACTATTATCGATCAGGGCCCTGAATTTTTTCTCACTGGCTACCAGTTCCCGCTCTGCCCGGAGCCGGCTCGTCACATCGTTCAGCAAAACCAACCCGGCTTTTTTCCCTTTGAAATAAATAAAATGAGTATTGACCTCCATATCCATCTCGGTCTTTTCCTTTGCCTGGTGCCGCCACACGCGGTTCCCGGCATCGGCAAAAGGGATCTCCCATACCTGGCTGAATTTGCGGAACCGCTCCCGGTCTGCCGGTAACAGGATATCCGTCAGCTTCAGGTCCAGGAATTCCATCCGGTTGTACCCGTATTTTTCCATCGCCGTCTCATTCACATCCAGGAAACGGAAACTGTCCAGGTCAAACACCAGCATGGGCATGGGATTATTTTCAAACAGGTAGCGGTATTGCTTTTCGCTTTGCCGGATCTCAGCGGTCCGCGACTGTACTTTCGCTTCCAGCGCTTCATTGGATTTCTGCAACTCATCTTCCAGTTGTTTGCGCAGGCTGATATCTTTTTCAAAAAATACCACTGACCGCATCTCCTTGTTTTCATCGAAAACCGGGTTGCCGGTAATGGCGCCAAAAAAGGAGCTGCCGTCCTTATGATATAAGACCGTTTCTTTTTTCCAGACCCCGTTCGCTGTCATGGACCGCATGCTTTCATCCACTTCTTCCGGGGTGAACCGGGCCAGTCCCAGATCCGGCAGGGTCTTCCCCCTGGCTTCAGCCTCGGTATAACCATGCAGGGTCTCCGCCCCCTTGTTCCAACTGATCACCTGCCGGTTACTGTCCACTGAAATAATCGCTTCCGTGGACTGCTCCACGATACTGGCGAGATGATTAACCTGCTCTCTTAATTTCTTCTCCTCCGAAATATCAAACCCAACGGAAACATAGCCGTCAATTTTACCCACCGGGTTACGGATGGCGGAAAGGGAAGAGTGTATGTAAATGATCTCCCCGTTTTTCTTCCGGTGGCTAATATCGCCGGACCAATAATCGTTCTTAGTAACATCCCCGAAAGCATGCTGGTATTCTTCATCATCGATCTGGGCTTTCAATAAATCCGCAAAATTCTTCCCCATGGCTTCCTCCGCGGAAAACCCGTAGAGCTGCTCGGCGCCCTTGTTCCAGGTCTGGATCAACTGCTGTTCATCGGTAACACAAATTGCTTCACTGGCCTGGTTGATCTGTGTAAACAACTGCTGAATTTGTGCCTGGGCTCTTTCCCGCTGGGAAATATCCCGGATAGAGGCGGTAATGAATTTTCCGGCCTGGGTATCGATCGGGGATATGCTGATCTCCACGGGTATAAGCGTATGATCTTTCCGCAGCGCCCTGGTTTCCTTTCCGGATGTCGAGAGCACTTCATTCCCCGCCTGACGGACATATTTCTCCCTTGATATGATATGCCGCTCGCGTAGTTCTTCCGGTATCAGCAGTTCCACTTTCATACCCAGCAATTCAGTCCTGCTGTACCCGAACAGGTTTTCCGCCTGCCGGTTGGCCATGATGATGGTACCATGAGTGTTGCTGATGATTGTGGCATCGGGGGCTGACTCCAGCAGGGACCTGAACTTTTCTTCACCAGCCCTGTGCTCCTCGTAATGGCTTTTAACCCGGGTAAAAATGGCGAGGCTGAGCAGGACCACGGCTCCAAGCCCGCTGTAGAGAATTACATTCAGGTTTAATATCCCCAGTTCATTTTCCCGCCTGGTTTCCGCCAGTTTTCTTTCCTCGGTATTTTTTATTTCTTCGCCAATACTCCTGATCCGGTCCGTGTACAATCTGCCCCGGCCCGAAGCCACCAGGGCAATCGCTTCTGTATTCTTATGCTGCTTCCGGTAAGCAATCATCGCCTCGGAATTCCCGGTACTGCTCCGGATATAATACTGAAGGGAATCAAGTTTCCGGGTATATGCCGGATTGTTGCCCTCCTGCACCAACAGCACAGCAAGATTTTTTTTAAGATTCTCCTTCGCTTCCCTGCCAGGCAGCCGGAACTCTTCTATGCCCGTACTGGCATATTCCCTTGCAGCAACCTGTAATTCCGATGTAATGGAAATGATCCGGTCAATACTGCCGGTTACCTGCTGTGTATGGGTCAGTTCACGGGAAGTACTCTTAACCCGTTTCGATTGCCGGACAGATATGAAAAAAACAAAACTGCTGGCCAGCAGGGCCAACAGCAGGGCCGCGTTAATAAATCGGTTGGTGGAAAAAAGTTTCATGCCCGGCATCTTTGTTGATCTTACTACATTCCTTAACATACCCTGACCGCTCATTATTTGAAAAAAAGCATGCTTTGTCAACTGTACGCTCCCTGTTCAAATCCTTTTTTATATTGCCGGATAAGGTCCTTAAAAAAGCCAAAGCAAGTTCATTGATATGCACAGTAATTATACTGACTTTTATCAAGTTAGCCCCTGTTTTCCTTACGATTATCCCGTTCTGGTAAGCGTAAGCACTTATTCAAACACAAGGCATGGTATTAACTTCAGAAATTGTTGATCAGCCACAATAGAACCGGGGTACTATAAGACTGATTACATATTACGTAATTGCATAATGCAATTTTTAAATTGAGCAGCACAGAGTTCCCGGTCAGGATACATTTTTCAATAACCGGTGATTCGGTTGCATTGCTGATCCCTCCCTACCTTTGCCGCATGCTAACCATTTCTCAGCGGGGCAACCAGATGCCCCCTTCACCCATTCGCAAACTGGTACCTTATGCAGAGGCCGCCAAGAAGAAAGGAATCAAAGTATATCACCTGAATATCGGGCAACCGGATATTGAAACTCCCCCGGCCATTATTGACGCCGTTCGTCATGCCGACATTAAAGTACTCGAGTACAGTCATAGCGCCGGTAATGAAAGCTACCGCCGCAAACTGGTACAGTATTATAAAAGAGTGGGGATCGGGGTAAGTCATGACCAGATCCTGGTCACCACCGGGGGCAGCGAGGCCATTATGTTTGGCTTTTTCACCTGCATGAACCCGGGAGATGAAGTGATCATACCCGAACCTTTCTATGCCAATTACAACGGCTTTGCCTGTGCTGCGGGTGTGAAGGTTGTCCCGATCCCCTCCCGTATCGAAACCGGGTTTGCCCTGCCTCCCATTACGGAATTTGAAAAAGTGATCACCGGCAAAACCAGGGCCATCATGATCTGCAGCCCCAATAATCCCACCGGTTATCTTTACAGCCGGGAGGAAATGGAAGCGGTGAAAGAGCTCTGTATTAAAAACAATCTCTACCTGTTCAGTGATGAAGCCTACCGGGAATTCTGTTATGATGGCGACTACGTAAGTGCCATGCACCTCGGGGGACTGGACTCCCATGTGATACTGATGGATACCATTTCCAAACGTTACAGTGCCTGCGGTGCCCGGCTCGGCGCTTTCGTTACAAAGAACAAAGCCGTTTATGATACCGCTATGAAATTTGCCCAGGCCCGGCTCAGTCCTCCTGGCCTGGCACAGATCATGGCCGAAGCGGCAGTGGATCTCCCCCAATCTTATTTTGATGCCCCGAAAGCAGAATACCAACGCAGGCGGGATCTGCTTGTGAAACGGCTGAATGCCATGCCTGCTGTATTTTGCCCCAATCCGGGGGGGGCTTTTTATGCTATTGCCCGGCTGCCGATCGATGACAGTGATAAATTCTGCCAGTGGCTGCTGGAAGAATTCAATTATAACAACCAAACCGTTATGCTGGCTCCTGCCACCGGTTTCTATAGTACTGCGGGCCTGGGTAAAAACGAAGTGAGGCTGGCCTATGTGCTGAACCTGGAAGCGATCAATGCAGCAATGGATTGTTTGGAGAAAGCACTGGAGGTTTATCCGGGAAGAATGTAGTTTATAGTTTGTAGTTTGTAGTTCGTAGTTCATAGGCCCTTCTATGGAGATTGTTTTTAGAAAATAGGCTTGCGCCATTTCGTCGTAATCCGTGTTAACCGAGGAACCTGTTGGGAAGTCGGGAAGACGGAAGTCCGAAGACGGGAAGTCGGGAAGACGGAAAGTCCGGAAGATATAAAGGGCCGGAAATCAATAAGCATTCCTGGTTTATGTGCGTTGCCCGCATAATTTACCGAAGGCAAAAAAGTCTTTGTCCATCCCTGCCTGTCGTGTAATCCGTGGCCAAAAATCCCTTAAAAGATTTCATATAAATATAATTTCCTTTATATTTAAGATATCTTTTAACTGCCTGTCGACACCAGGCCAAAACCAACTACTATGCGAAAAGCTCTTCTGCTTTTTTTTCTCAGTTTTTTTTCCGGGCTAACCCTGCTGGCACAACAAACTGTCACGGGTAAAATAACCGATGCGAATGGGTTACCCATTGCCGGTGTGTCCGTCAAAGCCACTAAATCAGGCAAATTAGCCCTGACCGGAGCGGATGGCAGTTTCAGCCTCACCCTCCCCGGGGAAGATGAACTGGAAATTTCCTCTGTGGGCTACGTGAAACAAACCGTGAAGACCGGATCAGGTCCTGTCAATATTACCCTGGCTCAGTCCATTGAAGAACTGGGACAGGTTGTCCTCGTTGGTTCCCGCAGGGCAGGCCGGGTCAAAACAGAGACCACGGCCCCGGTGGATGTGATCAATATTTCACAGGTAACCGCTCCCACGGCGCGGATGGACCTGACCTCCATCCTGAATTACACAGCGCCATCCTTCAACTACAATAAACAAAGCGGCAGTGACGGAGCCGATCATATTGACCTGGCCACTCTTCGCGGGCTGGGTCCCGACCAGACATTGGTGCTGGTCAATGGAAAGCGCCGGCACCAGACAGCCTTTGTGGCTATGTTTGGCACAAGGGGCAGGGGCAATACGGGTACGGACCTGAATGCCATACCGGCCGCTGCTATTGACCGTGTGGAGATCTTAAGGGACGGGGCCTCCGCTCAGTACGGATCAGATGCGATCGCCGGTGTCATCAATATCATCACAAAAAAATCAGTGAACGATATAACCGGCTCCATCGGCGTCTCCGCTTTTTATGATCCGAAATTCAATACAGCTTTTGAATCATCCCTTCATAAGGACTATGAGCATGCCGGTAAACTCGATGGCAAGGCCCTGGCCGGTAATATCAATTTTGGATTACCCCTTGGTAAAAAAGGCGGTTTTATCAACCTGACTTTTGATGGGATCAAAACCACCAAGACCTTCCGCCAGGCATTGAAAACGGCCAATTACCAGCAGGATAACGAAGCCATGTACCTGAACATTTACCGCCGCGGGCACGGCGATGGAGATCTCGAGGCCTTCGGATCATTTTATAATCTTGAATTACCAGCTTCTTCAAAAATTTCCTTCTACTCATTCGGTGGTACCAACAGTAAATCATCCGATGCCTTTGCATTTACCCGCAACTGGTCAGCCCGGCCCGACCGTTTTCCCACGGATGCCAATGGTGACCTGGTTTTTGTACCGGGTATCATGAAGACCGGCAGTGACGGGGAGATCTGGTACAGCCCGCATATTCAGACGAAGATCAAAGACTTTTCGGCAACCGGCGGATTAAAGGGAATCATCTTCAATAACTGGACCTGGGACCTGAGCAATACCACCGGCCGGAATAATTTTCATTTTTACGGGGATAAAACATTCAATGCTTCTGTCGGCTCCGCCCAACAGCATTTTGACGACGGGGGATTCTCTTTCCTTCAGAATACCAGCAACCTGAATTTCAGCCGGGAGTTCATCAAAAATTTCAACCTGGGCCTTGGCCTGGAATTCCGTTATGAGAATTATAAGATCTACTCCGGTGAAGAAGCTTCTTACAAAAATTATGATCCGAACGGGGATAAAGCCAGCGGTGCCCAGGGTTTCCCGGGTTACCAGCCGGCTGATGTGGTGAATGCCAAACGGCATGTTTTCGGCGCTTATGCCGATGCTGAATTTGATATCCTGCCTTCCTGGCTGATGGACCTGGCGGTACGCCTGGAACAATACAATGATTTCGGATTCACCCATAACTACAAAATTGCGACCCGCATAAAAGCCACGAAGGATGTAAATATCCGGGGCTCTTTCAGTACCGGTTTCAGGGCACCATCCTTACAGCAGATCAATTTCAGTTCTACTTTTACCACGGTACAGGCCGGAAATATTGCTGAAGTCAAGATCGCTCCGAATTACAGCAACCTGGCCAAAGCAGCGGGTATCCCTGATCTCACACAGGAAAAAAGCCTGAGCGCCAGCGTGGGCTTTACCTGGAGAGCCAGCGGCAGCCTGAATATTACGGTTGACGGCTATCTCACGAAGATCAAAGACCGTGTTGTGATCAGCGGGCAGTTTGATGGCAGTGATCCTGACCTGGATCCCAACCTGCGTTCCCTGATGGCGGGGCTGAATGTCAGTTATGCCCAGTTCTTTGCCAATGCGGTAAACACCACCAATGCCGGTGTGGATATCGTGATCGATTACAATAAGAAATTTGGCGATAACCGGTTCCGTGCTTTATTGGCCGGGAACCTGCAAACGATGAAGATCAATAAGATCAATGTGCCGGATAAATTGAGCGGATCTGCATTCCTGAAACAAACTTTCCTGAGTGACCGTGAACAAAAATTTATCCTGGCCTCGGCTCCCGGAATGAAGGGGGCACTGAACCTGGAATATGGGAGAAAAAAACTGACCATTGGTACGCGTCTTACTTATTTTGGAAAAGTAACCCTGCTCGGCTATGGGCAGGACGGGCTGGGTATCTCCCCGACCGTACCCCTGGATAAT
>JBBIGW010000086.1:0-15090 GCA_037447355.1 Bacteroidia bacterium
ATCGGCGGGAACTGGGTGGAAAATACGGGGTGGATGATTCTGTATTCCCGGCCGTAATGGAAGTGGACTGGATCCGGGTGTACCAGTAATAATGAATGTTATGTTTAAAAAATATAGAGCCCCGGTATTCCTTCTCTGCTGGCTGCTGCCGGGCGCTGCGTTCAGCCAGTCTTTACAATTAATGACCTATAATATCCGTCTTGAAACCGAAGCAGACGGAGAAAATAAATGGGGCAACCGCAAAGAAGTGTTTGCCGCCCAGTTAAAATTTTATGAACCGGATATTGTGGGCATGCAGGAATGCCTCCCGGGCCAGGTCAATTACCTCGACACTGTTCTTTCCAGCTATAAACATATCGGCATAGGCCGGGAAGGAGCCGGAAAAGGGGAGTCTTCTCCCATTTTTTACAATTTCCGCCGGCTCAGGCTGCTAAAACAGGCAACTTTCTGGCTTTCAGAAACACCCGGCGAAATTTCCAAAGGATGGGATGCCTCATATTTACGCGTTTGTACCTATGCCCTGTTTACTGACAGGAAAACAGGCCGGCAATTCTGGGTCTTTAATACCCATTTGGATAATAACGGGGAACTGGCCAGGGTTAAGTCCGTTGAACTGATCTTAAAAAGGATGGATTCTGTCAATACTAAAAAATTGCCTGTATTTTTTATGGGAGACTTTAACGCAGAACCCGGAACGGTCCCGTTGGTAAAGCTGCGGGAAAAAATGGAGGATACAAGGGATGCCTCGGTGGCAAAACCATACGGACCCGCGGGTACCTTCAATAATTTTGAGTTTAATAAGCGGGTAACTTTACTGATCGATTATATTTTCATTTCGAGAAATACGGGCATTACCGTTAATAAATTTGCGGTGCTGTCCGATTCCTATGACCTTAAATATCCTTCCGACCATTTGCCCGTATTTATTCAGATTAATTTTACTAAAAGATGAAAAGAGTTTATTTGCTTCTTACCGGGGTGCTCCAGATCCAGGCCGGCCTCTATGCCAACATCAAATTGCCTGCATTGTTTTCAGATAATATGGTCTTTCAGCGCAATGTTCCGGTTCCGGTCTGGGGCTGGGCGCATGCCAATGAAAAAATTGAAGTACGGTTCCATGACCAGGTTAAAACAACCCGGGCAGATAAAAGCGGGAAATGGATATTGCGGCTGGATCCCGAAACAGCAGGTGGCCCCTATGAAATGACCCTAAAGGGGAAAAGCAGCCTGGTGATCAAAAACATACTGGTGGGCGAGGTCTGGATCTGCAGTGGCCAGTCGAATATGGAATGGAGTGTAGGACAGTCAATGAATGCAAGGAAGGAAATGGCGATGGCCAACAACCCTTTTATCAGGCATATTAAAATCGGTAAAACCATCAGTTCACTGCCCAAAACTGATTTTGAAAACAGCCGCTGGGATGTATGCGATTCATCCACGGTGGCTGATTTCTCCGCGATCGGCTATTTCTTTGCGCGGAATATCTATAATGAACTAAAGGTTCCCATCGGGCTGATCAATGCCTCCTGGGGTGGTACCAATATTGAAACATGGATCAGCCGGGAAGCCTTTGAAGGCAGCGATGAATTCCGGGAAATGATTGCCGGTATGCCCCGGATGGACCTGGATTCGCTGACCCGGTTAAAAGTGAAAGCCAGTGAATTACGGATCGAAGCGCTGCAGGGAACCCGGATACAGGACCTGACCCCGGGTTTATTGATGAATACAGCTTTTGATGATTCAAAATGGCCCGTTTTAAAGCAACCCCAATTATGGGAGGAACAAAGTATCGGGGAACTGGATGGGGTGGTCTGGCTGAGGAAAACAATGGTCCTGCCTCCTCTTGATTTTACAAAAGAGGCATTGCTGGAACTGGCAAAAATCGATGACAATGATATCACCTATGTAAACGGGGTCAAAATAGGTGCCACCAACCAATGGGATGCAAACAGGAACTATAATATTCCTGCCGGGATATTAAAGGAAGGGAATAATGTGATTGCGGTCCGCGTGGTGGACAATGGAGGTGGCGGGGGTATTTATGGGGATCCGGCTGAAATGAAATTAAGCCTGGACAGGTTTTCTGTTTCCCTTGCAGGGGATTGGAAGTTCCAGGTGGAGTCGGTTAAAAAAACCACCAACGAAAACTCCCTGCCTTCCCTCTGTTATAATGCCATGATCAGTCCGCTGATCCCCTTTGCATTCCAGGGAGTATTGTGGTACCAGGGAGAATCCAATGCAAGCAGGTCCTACCAGTACCGGAAAGCATTTCCCTTATTAATACAGGACTGGCGCAGCAAATGGAAGAATTCTCAAATGCCATTTTATTTTGTACAACTGGCCACTTTTGCCACTACCGGCAACAGCAATGAAGGCTGTGGCTGGGCCGAACTGAGAGAAGCGCAAACCCTGACACTCCAGGTGCCTGCCACCGGTATGGTGGTGACGACGGATATTGGTCATCCCCGGGATATTCACCCGACCAATAAACAGGAAGTGGGGAGACGGCTGACTGCCCTCGCATTAAACAAGATTTATGGGAAGCCCATGGAGTCGCAGGGCCCCGCGTTCAGGTCAATGGAGATAAAAGGCAGCCAGGTGATCCTTTCATTTGATCATACCGGTACGGGGTTGATAACCCCTGATAAATACGGCTACATCAAAGGCTTTGAAATCGCGGGTAAAGACCAGGTCTTTCATTATGCCCGGGCGCATATATCCGGGAATACGGTTATTCTTACCTGTGATAGTGTGGAAAACCCCATTGCCGTCCATTTCGGCTGGATCGGGGATGCCAGTGACTGCAACCTGTTCAACAAAGAAGGATTCCCCGCTGTACCGTTCCGTACGGATGAATGGAAAACGGTTACAAAAGAAGAGAAGTATAAAATTGAAAAACTGTTATAACACGGCCAATATGAAATACATTTCTTTCCTCGTATTGCTGGTCTTTCCAGGAATGCTGCATGCGCAAAAGTTTGACGGACTGGCTAAGACACCCCCCATGGGCTGGAACAGCTGGAATAAATTTGCCTGCAACGTAGATGAAAAACTGATCCGGGAAACGGCGGATGCAATGGCCTCAAATGGGATGAAGGATGCCGGATACGAATACATTGTGATTGATGATTGCTGGCAGGTTTCCCGCGATGAAAACGGAAATATTGTAAGCGACCCGGAACGTTTTCCCTCCGGGATGAAAGCATTGGCCGATTATATTCATTCAAAGGGATTGAAATTCGGATTGTATTCCTGCGCCGGCAGCAGGACCTGCGAAGGCAGGCCCGGGGGGCGGGGGCATGAATACCAGGATGCTAAAATGTATGCTTCATGGGGGGTAGATTACCTGAAATATGATTTTTGTAATACGGATGCCCAAAAGGCAGAGGGAGCTTACAAAATAATGCGGGATGCATTGTATGCAGCCAAACGTCCCATTGTTTTCAGTATATGTGAATGGGGAAGTACAGAACCCTGGACCTGGGCCAAAAACGTAGGGCATCTTTGGAGAACCACCAGTGATATCATGAATTGCTGGGATTGCAAAGTGAACTGGGGAGGTATGGGCTGGACATTAGTGATGGATAAAAATGCGGAACTCGGACGATATGCCGGCCCCGGAGGCTGGAACGACCCGGATATGCTTCAGGCAGGAAACGGGGTGCTGACAGAGGTGGAATCCCGTTCACATTTTACCTTATGGAGTATGATGGCCGCCCCGCTGATTACCGGCAACGATATCCGCTTCATGGCTCCCGCAATAAAAGAAATACTTACTAACAAAGAAATCATTGCTTTGAACCAGGACACACTTGGTAAGCAGGGATACCGGTGGTGGACACTAGACGGCAATATAGAGCTTTGGCTCAAGCCGCTTTCAAATGGAGATATTGCCCTTTGCTTTTTCAACCGGAGCGGCGTGGCAGCTTCCATCGACTTTGACTGGAACAGGTATTTCAGCAACCTGAATGGTAAAACCTACAATGTAACCGGCCAGACGAAGATTCGTGATCTGTGGCTGAAGAAAGATCTGGGAACAACTAATAAAAACCTGAAAGCGACTATCCAGGCCCATGATGTGCTTACAATCAGGCTGGGTCAATAACTTTTATGGACAGGTTTATCGACTTGTTTACGATTAAAACAACAGCTGTATGAAATTATCCGGTAGCTTTTTGGGTATGGCGGTAATGCTCCTGCTTATCGTATCTTCTTCTCAGGCGCAGTCAATTAATTTACCGAAGGAGGGTAAATTCAGATTTGGCGATGATCCGGAATGGGCCAACCCGGCGTATAACGATAGCGACTGGGGTATGCAGCAATTGGGGAAAAGTTATACGAAAGATTCCTCTTATGCCTGGTACCGGATAAAAGTTTTCATTCCAGCTACCATGAAGACCGCTGCCGGGAAGGGGCTGAAACTTCAGCTTGGAAAAATTGACGATGCGGACCAGACCTTTTTCAATGGAAAGCAGATTGGAGAAACCGGTTCTTTTCCCCCGGGCTATATTACCCAATGGGAGAAGCAACGGGTTTATATTATTCCGGAAAAGGAAGTGAAATGGGACCAGGAAAACCTGCTGGCTGTCCGGGTTTATAACCTGATCGGGGGCATGGGGATGTGGGAGGGACCCTACACAGTGGCGCCCCTGGGATGGATGGATGAAGTGGAGGTAAAACATAGCATTATTGAAACAACCCGCAGGGGTTTCATAACAAAGATCCATTTTACGAATAAAGCCGCTCATGCATTCAGCGGAACGATACACTATTGGGTGGCTGATAAAGCAAAAGCCAGGAAATTATTTTCGCAGACCCGGCAGATCCGGCTCGCACCCGGCACCGGGTCAACAAGCACGGTGGCCTTTTCTGATTTCCGGGCACCGGGAGAAACGGTCTTTACTATCGGGTACAAAGTAAATGACCAGGGGAGCAGCCTTTTTCTTGAAAGGGAGGAACTGTATGTGGCGACTGCCGGGCTCTCATTGCCTTCTAAAGGGAGCGTCAGCCCGCTTGTGGAGAATAAAATTCCGGATCATTTTTCAGGCGGTTTATTCGAAAACGAACAATACAACGGGTATCTGAATACCCGTTTCCGGCAAAACCTGGAGCAACGGTTGCTGAAGGTGGATGAATTCGGATTGATCGGCTCTTATCTGAAACGGCCGGGCATACATCCCTGGGCGGGTGAACATATTGGCAAGTACCTGGAAGCAGCCTGTAATGTCTGGAAACTCACCCGCAACCCTGCCCTGAAGAAACAAATGGACCGGCTGATGTATGAACTGATCAGTTCACAACTGCCGGATGGCTACCTGGGTACTTATACGCCGGACCAGTACTGGACCAGCTGGGATGTTTGGTCGCATAAATACAATTTGCACGGGTTGCTGGCTTATTATTCCACCACCGGGTACCAGCCCGCATTGGAAGCCTGCCGGAAAATGGGCGACCTCTTATGCCGGACCTTTGGAAAGGGCCCCGGGCAAATGGATATTATCCAGGCCGGCACCCATATCGGGATGGCAGCGACCAGTGTACTGGACGGGATGGTGGAATTATACAAGTACACCGCCGATAAAAAGTACCTGGATTTTTGCTATTATATTCTCGATGCCTGGGAACAGGAGAACGGACCCAAAGTGATCAGTTCCATTGTAGCTACCGGGAAAGTGACAAAAGTGGGTAACGGAAAAGCATACGAAATGTTGTCCAATTATGTGGGGCTGATCAAATTGTACCGGGTAACCGGGGAACCCCGTTTTTTACAGGCGGTCGAACTGGCCTGGCAGGACGTGGTGAAAAATCAGCTATACATTACCGGTACATCCAGCTCTCATGAATATTTCCAGGAGGATGATTATTTACCGGCTGACAATACAGCCAATATGGGTGAAGGTTGTGTTACGACCACCTGGGTGCAGTTAAACCAGAATTTATTTGCAGTGACCGGGGACCTGAAATACCTGGAGCAGCTTGAAAAATCTGTATACAATCATTTACTGGCCGCAGAGAATCCGCAAACCGGCTGTGTCAGCTATTATACCCCTTTGATGGGTAAGAAGCCGTACACCTGTAATATAACCTGTTGCCAGTCGAGTGTGCCCAGGGGAATTGCGCTGGTACCTGGTTTCACCTTTGGGAAATTGAATAAGATACCGACGGTCTTGTTTTATGAGCCGGCCGTTTACAAATATAATCTGAACGGGCAGGGAAAAAAGAACACGGAAGTGGTAGTGAGACTGGATGGAAATTTCCCGGAATCAGGGAACTTTACCCTGACAGTTTCCGCGCCATCGGCTGCTGTTATTCCATTGGCATTGCGGGTGCCGGCCTGGTGTACGAATTTTACAGCAACCGCAGGGGGGACCCTGTACAAAGCCGGCCCTGATCAGTTGGTAAACATTTCCAGGAGCTGGAAAGCCGGCGAAAAACTGTATATCAGTTTTGATATGCCCGTTCAGTACCTGCCGGGAGGAAAGAGTTATCCCGGTCAGTTTGCCCTGCAACGGGGGCCACAGGTCCTGGCATTGGACAAGAGCCTGAATACAACAGAGGTAAACGAAAAACTGGCAAACACAAAAGAAGGAGTAGCACTGGATCCGTCCAATCTGCTTATGCATACAAAGAGCCTGCCGGCCGGGTGGATTGGTAAACAGTCTTATACGGTTGCGATGGCTGACGGGAAAGGGAAAATAGTCCTGGTGCCATTTGCAGAAGCCAGCCAGTCGGAGGGTGAGATGAGGGTATGGTTGCCTTTGAAAATAAAATATTAAGTCGTGAAAAAAATTAGCATCCTGAGTTTTGCGGTCCTGTTGGGTACTATTTCTGTAGCGCAGGTAAAAGGAAGAAATGTTCTCACATTTTTATCCACTTCGGGACAGGATATCGTAGATGAGTCAGGAAGGAAGGTTTATTTAAAAGGGGTGGGGCTGGGCAACTGGCTCCTGCCGGAAGGTTATATGTGGAAGTTTGGAGCGCTGGGGGATCGTCCCCGCAAGATCGAAAAGGTCGTAACGGACCTGATCGGGGCAGAAAAAGCAACCCGATTCTGGAAGACATTCCGGCAAAATTATATTACGGAGGCCGATATAAAACGTATCGCAGCTTTAGGATTCAATTCGGTGAGACCGGCTTTGAATTCAAGATTGTTTCTGACAGAAGAAGAAAACCCTGTCTATGTGCAGGAAGGATTCCAGTTGATCGATTCCCTGGTTGCCTGGTGCCGCAAATACAAACTGTATGTGATCATCGATATGCACGGGGCACCTGGCGGGCAGACCGGCGCCAATATTGATGACAGTCCCCGGGATATCCCGGAGCTCTTTATCGAAAAAAAATACCAGGACCAGCTGGTGGATCTCTGGGTGAAAATAGCGGGGAAGTACAGGGACGAACCGGTGGTTGCCGCCTATGATTTATTAAATGAACCGCTGCCCAAGGCAACCGGGTCAGCTGAAAAGTATAAACATTTACTGGTACCTCTCTACCAGCGGCTGACGACAGAGATACGGAAAGTGGACCAACGGCATATGATCACACTGGAAGGCTTTGACTGGTCAAACGACTGGTCATTGTTTGATAAGCCGTTTGATAAAAATGTTTTTTACCAGTTTCATTATTACTGCTGGGCAAGACCCGATAACCTGAACGGCATTGAAGAATATTTAAAAAGACGGGAGGAATTGAAAACCCCTGTCTGGGTCGGCGAAACCGGCGAAAAGGGAAATGCGATTTACTGGGCCAGTTCTCAATATCTCGAAGCGAACAATATTGGGTTTTCCTTCTGGCCCTGGAAAAAAATGGATACGCAGAATACACCTTATTCAGTAAAGAAACCCGCCAACTGGGATTTGATTGCAGAATACACCCGGGGAGGAGTGAGGCCGGACAGCACCCAGGCGGAAAACTGCTTTAATGAACTACTGGAAAATTGTAAAATAGCCAACTGCGTCTATTACGAAGATGTTTGCAACGCGATCATGACCCGGATCCCCGGGAAAATTGAAGCGGAGAATTACGGGCAGGAAGGGTATAACCGTTCTTATTATGTGAAAGACACGCTTGCCAAATCTGCCTATTACCGGAAAAGGGAACCGGTAAAAATAAACCTGGACAGCAAGGACAAAAACCAGTTTTGGTCCGACCAGTCTGTTGAATTGAAAAAGCAGGAATGGGTGGGCTATGATTTTACCAGTCTTAAGACCCGGAAATACCGGTTGACCGCCCGGCTGACAACTGCTGTGGCACCGGCCCGTTTTTCCATCCGGGTTAATAATAAGAATACGGAGATCAGGGTATCTGCTACAGGTTGGATGGAGCTCCCCCTGGGGAATTTCTTGTTGAAGCAGGGAAAAAACAGGGTGAAGCTCCTGGTAACGGATGGCTCGCTGAACCTGGACTGGATCCGGTTTGAATTAGACTGACGTTAACGGTACGGGTAATTTTTAAGAACCTATCGATAAATCCAACTTAACAGGATGAGTAAAAAGCAAATTTTCGTGATCGGCAGTTCCAATACGGATATGGTGGTGAAATCAGCCAAACTGCCCTTGCCGGGCGAAACAATTTTAGGTGGCACTTTCCTGATGAATGCCGGTGGGAAAGGTGCAAACCAGGCGGTTGCTGCTGCCCGCCTGGGAGGCGATGTGACATTAGTGGCAAAAGTCGGGGATGATATTTTCGGGAAGCAAAGCATAGAAGGATTTAATAGGGAAGGCATACATACCGATTTTGTTTTTGTGGATGAAGCGGCCCCGTCCGGGACGGCCCTGATCATGGTAAATGAGGAAGGAGAGAACTGTATCGTGGTGGCTCCGGGTGCGAATAACCGGCTTTTACCTGAAGATATTGAGCAGGTAAGCGGGTTGAAAGATGCCGGAATTATCCTGATGCAACTGGAAATCCCTGTCGAAACGATCCGGACCGTTGTAAGAAAGGCAAAAGCAGGTCGGCAGCAGGTCGTGATTAATCCGGCTCCGGCGCAGCCCCTCGATGATGAGATACTGGAAGGCTTATTCCTGATAACACCCAATGAAACCGAGGCAGCATTGCTGACAGGTATCCGCGTGGAAGAGGAAGGATCAGCGGCACTGGCGGCGGATTATTTTTTAAGGAAGGGCGTGCAGAATGTTATTATCACATTGGGTAAGCAGGGAGCTTATTTTAAAAATGCGGAATTGGAATTCGGCATTGCGGCACCCGTAGTGAAGGCGCTCGATACGACTGCCGCCGGGGATACCTTCAGCGGGGCGCTGACTGTAGCCCTTACGGAGAAGATGGGTTGGGCGCCCGCTATTGAATTCGCCGTGAAAGCGGCTTCCATTTCTGTAACCCGGATGGGTGCCCAGGCATCTGTTCCTTATAGAAACGAAATCGGGTTATAATTTTTTCACCACCTAAAATCTGCCATATGTTTATTGTCGAAAATTACGGATTAGCCATACTGCTTTGTGTAGTCACCATGCTTTGCTGGGGCTCCTGGGCAAATACCACAAAATTAACCAGCAAGACATGGAGGTTCGAACTATTTTACTGGGATTACGGGTTTGGCATATTGCTGACCACTTTGCTGCTGGCCTTTACCCTGGGAAGTTCCGGGGAAGCGGGAAGAGCTTTCCTGGATGACCTGAAACAGGCGGACAACAGCAATATGCTTTCTGCTTTTGCCGGGGGTGTTATTTTCAATCTCGCCAATATCCTGCTGGTGGCAGCCATTGCTATTGCGGGCATGTCCGTGGCCTTCCCTGTGGGCATTGGTATCGCGTTGGTATTGGGTGTTGTGGTAAATTATATTTCAGCGCCGCAGGGGAATCCGCTGCTGATCTTCGGTGGCGTTGCCCTGATTGCCCTCGCCATTGTCCTCAATGCAAGGGCTTATCAGAAATTGCAGTCCGGTTCCTCTTCGGGGGTTTCGAAGAAAGGGTTGATCATCTCCGTCATCAGCGGTTGCTTAATGGGATTGTTTTATAAGTATGTGGCCGGCTCCATGGTTACTGATTTTGCCGCGCCGGAAGCAGGAAAACTGACGCCGTATACAGCCCTAGTTATCTTTGCCGCGGGTGTTGTGGTCAGCAGTTTTCTGTTCAATACACTGCAGATGAAGCGTCCTTTCATCGGAACAGCAGTTTCTTTTTCGGGTTACTTTAAAGGCATTACAAAAGACCATTTGATTGGTATCCTGGGAGGGGGCATCTGGTGTATCGGTATGTCCCTTAGCATCATTGCATCCGGGAAGGCCGGTCCGGCCATTTCGTATGGATTGGGACAGGGCGCAACAGTGGTGGCGGCTTTATGGGGTATTTATGTCTGGAAGGAATTTGATAAGGCTCCCGGGGGCACGAAATCTTTACTAAATAGTATGCTGGTATTGTATATCGCAGGCCTCGCCATGATTATTTTGTCGAAATAGCCGCCGGGTATAACCGGGTACCCTAAAAAAGATTACCGGAAATACGGTGGTCCTCTTCAGTGTCCTTTGCTGGACTAAATTCGAACGAGATATTGATCGATTTAGTTGAAGTGGTAAACTTTGCATCCGCTTAGAAATAAATGTAATTCATTAAAACTTCAATCCAGCTAACCTCATTTAAAGATTCTACGCAGGATTCATCAATCCATATAGCTGCCTTATCACTTCTTCTGGCAGAGTTATAGTACCATATAGAGCTAGTTAACATCACTGCCTGTCAAACTTGACAAGTGAAAATCTTATACTGATCCATAAGCCGTTGTACAACCATCTTTAACTGCCTTGCTCAGTTACTGCTAAAAAGAAGAGAAGCCGGAGTTTGGAATTTGCCTGGGCCACCAGCGGCTGGGTCTCAGTTCACCGATGGAGTCGATGAAAGCGATGGCTTCATCACGGGTACCCGGCAGGATTACCTGCTGAACATGTTTATTGGGCGGGACCGCGTACAACTGGCCTGGTACGAAAAGGAACAGGCATCCGGAAAGAATGCCATGTTTAGCAGGCGGTTGATTGCGGTATTTATCCTTGTTTCCACCTGTTTTTTATTGCCCCTAAGGTAGTCAATAATGGAATGTGATAACGTAGCCCGCACCCGGGGGGGGAGGTTTAAATGGACAAGGGCGTTAAAGGGCGGCGTACATGATTTTAATCAGAAAAAAATGGCGGGATGGTTTGTAGTTTACAAATAACCTTGAATTTATTTCAGAAGGCCTGCTCTTCTGAATAAACAATTCAGTGAATTTGCTGTAATGCGAAAACCCGTTTTACTCCCATTACTTTTATTGGTAATCCTGTGGCCTGTTACAGGATTTGTCCAGCCTGTCACGCACTCTGTGTCCATTGAACAGCTGAAGGAAGAACAATCGAAACTGGTTTCTGAAATCGGGTATGCTGTTATTGATTCGGCTGTTGCAAAAAGACTGTTGCGGTTTGCGGAACTTGAGGTGGACAGTTTAAGCCGGGCCGTGCTCCGGGAGGATGTACTTACAGATGGGGATAAGGCAAAAGGGGTACAAAGCCTTTATTTTTTTATCAGGAAACTAAGAGAGAGCCTTTTTTTTGAAGAATACGAAATGTATGATATTCCGGGGCTACTGGATGCTTATATGGGATTGCTGGACGCCTTCCTCTTTCGAAAGCCCTACTATGCATTTTTGAAAAACCAGGAAGCCTGGAGCAGCCAGTTGCTGGCCGCTTCTTTCTCGCAGTACAAGGAATATGCGGAGCTGCAAGATATTGTGGTTCTTAACCAGGTGGCAGCATCGCCGTCCACCATCCTGCAGTACCTGGAAGCGCACCCCGGTTTTCGGTTTGAAGACTCCTTGTTGCTCCTGGCAGCTGCTCATTACCCAATGAAACTTATTTCGCACCTGTTGCAGCAACGGCCTGGAATCCGGCAACACATTCTCAGGAACAGGAATATATATCTGCAACAGATCGTGTCAATGTCTTGTGAACGGAATGTGTCTGAATTGCTTCCCTTTGTAATACCTCTGGCGGAAAACAGGATATCAATTCCGGCAATACTTGAAATAGAGAAGGATACCGGGAGCTATTTTAAATTATTGGTCAATACGCTGAAAGAAGAATTGAACAGGGCGCCAGACAGTTCTATGCATTTTCTCATTCCTTTGCGGGATGCCATAAAGGGGAAAGCCGCCGCTTTTTATATAACCCGGATTAATGAATTACACGGGGTGGCTGAGCAGACCCGTTTCAGGCCATTGGATGGGCTCAGGGCGGAAGACATCTATTATATTATTACAGAAAGCGGGGGATCCCTGTACACCTCAAGTTATCTTGGGTTGTACAGGAGGTTAATGGAATGTCTCAAAACATCGCCAGCCGATTCGATATTCGGCCTGTTGCATTTTGACAATTTCCGGCAATTTATACGGATGGCGGCCACTCACAATATGCTGGGCGATTTTCTACGGCACATATCACCGGTTTCAGCGGCTGTTGTATTGAAAAAGTATGCGACGGGAATAGAGAGCGACAAGCGTTCCGGACTGGCCAATACAATGGACCTGGCGGATTCCTTTGCTGATTTCAGCGCGATTCCGGGAGCCCGCCAACTCATGCAAAATGAGCTGGCTGTTAATTATAATCGGTGTAAGTCCGGAAAATTGTATTTGGGCAGACGCCTTTACCGTATTTTGCAGCAGGTGTTTGAGATGGCTGCTGAAAGAGGTACGATGAATCATGCCAGTGCCGCACCGGGAGATCTTGACAGGCTGGAGCGAAAACAGTTGCAGAATAAAAACGGGGATATTATTCAGTATGTTTTATTTTACGGTGATGAGGACGGGATCGCTTCCTTTAAGCACTTTATGAAATTATTCAGGGATGGGAAAAAATGGGAAATTGCTGAAAACCCTTACTGGGTTTCCATACATTCCCGAACCGGACAGCCACTGGCCATTTATGCCAGCCGTCCGCTGGATATTATCACAGGGAAAGACCTGCAGGCACAGGATTCATTGGCTGCTTTTTTACGGAGAGAAGGGATGGAGCCAGCTATCCTGATTCACCGCGGACATAGCTTTCACCTTAGTAAGACCATGAAAAGGTTGCAACCCGGTGTGAAGCTATTCATTATCGGATCCTGCGGGGGCTACAATAATCTACTAAGTATTGCCGGTATCAGTCCCGGTGCGCAGATCATTGTTTCGAAAAAAATCGGGACACAACTCATCAATGATCCGATGATAGAACTGATCAATGAAACATTGCGGAATAAGGAAGACCTTATCTGGGCCGGGATATGGGAAAAACTGGCAACGCGGTTCCGGAAGAATGCATACCTGCAAAATCTGTTTGCTGAATATATACCACCTGCCAAAAACTTAAGCTTGTTCGTGCTGAATCTTTTTAATAAATACTGACGTGATGGTGGCGGAAAAAAACGAATCACTGGTGGAGGATCTTATATCAGGCTTGAACTTTCTGAGAAACTTTCATTAAATAGAAAGGAAGTGATAATTTGCTGGAAAGTGGAGTGAGCGCCTATACAGGTTGTGAAGGAAATCCCTTCTGCTCATTTTATCAGGGCCGGGTTATTTTATTTTTGCCTCGCTGGTGTTGGCTGATTCTTCTGTCAGGATTATTTGTAAGTCCCACATAAATGTAGTTCCTGGTGAGGCTCTTTATGGCATAAACGAAAAACATGGCAGGTGAAAATAAAAAAAGACTGCCAAAAAATATCGACAGTCTTCCTGCTGTGCCCGGGATCGGAATCGAACCGATACATTCTTGCGAACGGCAGATTTTGAGTCTGCTGCGTCTACCAATTCCGCCACCCGGGCAATATTTTATTTATTATAAGAGCTAGTTATACCCGGTACATTCTTGCAAACGACAGACCCGCCTAACGGCCGGCAGGTTTTGAGTCTGCTGCGTCTGCCAACCCGCCTGCCGATAGGCAGGTTCCGCCACCCGGGCCTTTGGGGCTGCAATATTAAGCCATTCCTGCTAATTGGCGCCTGATGCGGTCCAGATATTTTTTCTTGAAATAGTAGGCTTTTACCTGCAGCAACGCTTCTTCGGGAACAATAGCTTCCTGATAATGTTCCACCATTTCTTTAACAGGTTCATAAATGTCTGATTGAAGTATATTGATTCGATTTTCCAAATCTCCCAGGTTCTGCCCCTCCGGTTCCATCAGGGCCTCGTTGATCTCCATTACCTCCATAAGAAAATCAGGAGGCAACTGGTATTTTTCTTCCTCTTCCAGCAGGCCTTTCAGTTTGAGCACATACCGGATCGTCTCATCCGGGTTTTGAAAGGTCTTCCAGGCCTTGTTCAGCAGGGCCGATTTCCCGAGAGCTTCCTCCCGCGTCACCTCGTCCTCATTGGCAAAAAAATCCGGGTGGTATTGCTTACTCAGGGCAAAAAACCGGCCGGATAAGGGGGCCGTGTTCACTTTTAATTGTACCGGGATACCGAATAATTCGAAGTAAGTCATTGCTGGTTAACGGTTTTTGTACTATTTCTGCAAAAAATATGCTTAGTTTAGGTTACAAATCAATATTCCAGAAACACAAATTTATGTATAAAGCATGGAGGTGATCAGAAACTTCCCGGATTCGGAACTGCTGGGCAATCTCCGGTCCGGACAACGGATGGAAGAAACCATAAAAGCGATATACCGCGGCCATTTTGAAGGGCTGTGCTGGTATGTGATGAACAATAGTGGCAGCCGGCAGGATGCGGAAGATATCTTCCAGGAAGTACTGGTCAGCTTTATTGATGTGGTAAAACGGGATAAGTTCAGGGGGGAATCTTCCGTAAAGACCTTCCTGTTTTCCCTGAACCGGTACACCTGGCTCAATGAACTGAAAAGAAGGGGCAGGGCCCAGGTACGGGAAGAAAGATATGAAAAGGGACAGGAGCGGTTGGAACTGGATACCAGCCACTACATCACGGGCCGGGAAGAGAAAGCAGAAGTGTTGCGGATCGTCGGGGAACTGGGGGAAACCTGCCGGAAGATCTTAGTTCTCTTTTATTATGAAAATCTTTCGATGAAAGAGATACTGGAACGGACAGAATATGAAACGGAACAAGTGGTGCGTAATAAAAAATACAAATGCCTGAAACAACTGGAGCAGATGATCAAT
>JBBIGW010000087.1:0-15050 GCA_037447355.1 Bacteroidia bacterium
ATTATACGTTTACCAAAGGAGTATTTGCCGGGGTGGAAAATGTGCTCGTGAGCGCAACGGGTTATACCGGGGCCGGTGGGGTGGAGATCTATTTTGAAGACAAGGATGGCGCGGCTGATAAAATATGGGAGGCGATTTTTGCAGCCGGCGGTCCGCAGGGAATGAAGCCGATCGGGCTGGGCGCCCGCGACACCCTCCGGCTTGAAATGGGATTCTGTTTATACGGGAATGATATTGATGATACCACTTCACCCATCGAAGCCGGGTTGGGATGGATCACGAAGTTCACCAAAGACTTTACTTCTAAAGAGACCTTTGCAAAACAAAAAGCCGGAGGCGTAAGCCGTAAGCTGGTGGGATTTGAAATGGTGGACAAGGGCATCCCCCGTCACGGGTATGAAATAAAGGACGCCGAGGGGAATGCCCTGGGTGTCGTTACTTCCGGCACCCAGTCGCCCAGCCTCGGCAAAGCGATCGGGATGGGATATGTACCCCCGGCATTTGCAGCGATCGATTCGCAGATTTACATCCAGGTCAGGGATAAACTCCTGCTGGCCAAAGTGGCGAAAATTCCCTTTTCGTAAAGAAAATTGTGGTCTTGTTTTTGCACCGGGCTGAGGAATCCGGTATTTTACCACCGGGTAAAAAAAATTCCGCTATGCCAACGATTCATCTTACCAGTTTTATTGCTGCGCCTGCGGAGGTGGTATTTGACCTCAGCCGTCATATTGGTTTGCATAAGGAATCCATGGCCGGTCATAAAGAAGAGGCGGTGGCCGGAACCCGCTTTGGCCTGATCGGGAAAGAAGAGACCGTCACCTGGCGGGCCCGTCACCTGTTTAAGGAAAGACTGATGCGGGTAAAGATCACGGAAATGAAAACGGGGGAAATGTTCATTGATGAACAGGTGGAGGGTGATTTTAAAATGATGAAACACGAGCATTATTTCAAACCCTGTGATAACGGCACCATCCTGATCGATCTTTTGCATTTTGAAACACCCTATGGCATTTTTGGAAAATGGTTCAATGCTCTTTACCTCACCGGGTATATGAAGAAACTCCTGGACCAGCGCAATAAAACCATCCGGGAATATGCGGAAAACGGGAAATGGAAAAAATGGCTGAACGCATAAACAGTTCAGGGTATTCGGCGCTGTTGCATTAATTTTGCAGTATAACTATGAGTCAAAAACCCTCCCTGCATACATCCATTTCCCCGGCATTATTAAACTTATATGATCTGAGCAACAGTGTGGTGGTGGTCATTGATGTATTCCGCGCCACGTCCACCATTGCCTCCGCTTTATACAACGGCGCCAAATGTGTGATCCCGGTGGATTCGGTGGCAAGGGCCATTGAGATCAGCCGGAATATTGACGGGATTGCCGCGGGTGAGCGGGACGGGATGATCGCCGAGGGGTTGCAGCATGGGAACTCCCCCCTGGAATATTCACGGGAGTTTATTGAAAATAAGACCCTGGTACTGACGACCACCAACGGCACCCGTTTATTGCAGATGGCGCTGGACCGTAACGCGGACACCATTGTATCCGGCTCCTTTCCCAATTTATCCGCTGTTTGTGATTTCCTGCTGAAAGAAAAAAAGAATGTGGTGCTGGGCTGTGCCGGCTGGAAGGACCGGTTCAACCTCGAAGACACACTCTTTGCCGGCGCGGTGATCCACCAGCTCAGTAAATATTTTACCATCCACTGCGACAGTTCCCTGATGGCGGAAACCATGTATATCAAGTATAAAAACAAACTGGTGGACTTTGCTCCGAAGATGACGCATTATCACCGCCTGGTGGAACGTTTCGGTTTAATTGAAGATATCCGTTTCTGCCTCACACCGGATGTGGCGAATGTACTGCCCGTCTATGCGGAAGGGAAATTGATTGTGCGGTAAAAAACCTACTAAGATACTTCATTTTCCGGGTACAATTCCCGAAAAAAATTAATTTTTTATTTATTGCTTTTCGCAAGGAAATCCGCTTCATATTCATTTAGATTTGCCGATTGCCCCAACCCCAGTTGGCAGCGGGCAGCCGGCAGTCTGCAGCCCTACCGTTGCAACTGCTGACCGCACACTGCAGACTGCAAACTGACAGATTAAATGGCCTTACCGCACCTTATTAAATATGTGTACACCCATGGAACGGATGAAGTGATCCGCAGGGGAAAAAAAATACACGCTATCGGTTTTGTAGAGCTGGTGGAATACGATGACCTGTTTGGCTCCGCGGTATTCCGGGTAAAGGATGACAGTTATTCTACTTACTACAAAGTTTATATTCAGAAGTTCAAGGATACCAAAGACACGTCTCTCCGTTGTGCCTGTCCCTATAACCTGGGCGATATCTGCCGCCACGAAGCCGCGGCTTTATTCCAGCTGCAGGAACTGATTGACCGGGGCCACCTGCAGTCGGATAATGTAAAGTATGACCAGCGCCATACCGTGGCCAAGATGAAGACCATTGACCTGAAAACGCTGCGCCTGCTTTGTTCCCCGGAAACCTTTATGGATGCGGAAACTTTTTTACGCACGAATAAAGCGGGTATTGAATACGCGGAAAATGAAACCGTAAAAGCCTCGGTGAACCTGGACGGTCAAACCTATAAAGTGATCATCCGGAAGAACGAGGAACGGAATTTTGATACGAGCTGCGATTACGAAGATGAGAACCACCCGCTCTGCCTGCCCAAGATGATCGTATTGCTCCAGTTGCTGAATGCCCATGGCGCCAATTATTTTGACAGCATCCGCAACTGGGATAAGGAAAAAAATAAATTGCTGGAAGCTTATGGCTATTCGCTGGAAGATGACCTGAAAGGGAAATTTGAATTTGCCTATAAGGACGGGAAGCCTTTTTTACGGGTGCTGGACCCCGGGATCAAGCGGGTGGCCCCGGTGGCGGCACCGAACCGCCCGGTCCTGCTTCCGCTGCGGGAGAAGGAAAACGAAAAGGAATTGCCGGTACTGGAGGAGGAAGCGGTACCACAACCCTCCCAACGGCTGGGCGTGGTATTTAATTTCAATAAGAAAAATTACCCCCGGTTTGCAGTGGATGTGGTGATCGGGGAGCCCAATGAAGGCCAGGATGGTTTTGCAGGCAAAGTGGAGAAAGCGGATATCAGCCGCTATGTGAATACCGACCAGTTGCCCGAAGGAGACCGGGAGCTGCTGACCCTGCTGCGTAAATTGCAGGAGCCTGAGATCAATAAATACATCAGCCGGAATTCCCCCTTCTCCGGCATCTGGGAAAATATCATTCACCAGGAAGAGGATGACCTGCCGGATGAGACCCGGGAGCTGATGGCGGAATACATGCTGCCCAAACTGAAAAAACTGTTCAACGATTGTGCCGGAAATCCCTTTGTTTTTTTACTGCCCGGCGGTAAAGCCTTTAAAACAAATAACCTCGAGCCGCTGCAATTGCAGGGGGAGAATGCACAGCCGCATTTTATTATCCGCAGGAATTCGCATTACAGTGTGCAGTGCCGGGTGAAAGCCGGTCCGCTGGAATTTGACCTCGGTGACAATGAAGCCGAAACACCGCTCTTCTTTTTATACAATAACCAGGCACATCTCTGGAACAACAATGAAGTGATCCACCTGGTGGAGAAATTCCTGCCCGGCGGCAAGATGAACATTAATTCCTCTGCCTGGCAGAGCAGCCTGCAGACCTTTATCATGCCCCTGGCCCGGGAGCATAAAGTGGATTTTGACAAGGCCCTTGTGCAGGAGATCAGGGACGGCAACCCCGAAGTGAAATTATTCCTGCTGGAAAAAGGGGAATACCTCGTGTTTCAGCCCTCATTTTCCTATAAGGGTTACGAGACAAAAGCCCGGGACCGGGACGAAGTGATCGTACCACAGGGTGACAAGGTACTGGTGGTGCACCGCAACCGGGAGAAGGAACAGGAGTTTATCCAGTCCCTGCAGAACCTGCATTCCAATTTTGTTTACAACGAAGACTTTGCTACCCTGGCGCTCAAGGGAACGGATGTACTGAAAAATAACTGGTTCTTCCTTTTCGTGGATGCGATGAAGGAAAACAAGACCCCTGTGTTCGGGTTTGAGGCGCTTAAGAATTTCCGTTTCAATACGGCCAAACCGCAGACCAGGATCTTTATCAGCAGCAATACCGACTGGTTCGATGCGCGGGTGGATATTTTATTCGGTGACCAGAAAGTAACCGTGGCTGAGGTTAAAAGAGCCCTTGCCAATAAGCAGCAGTTTGTACACCTGAATGATGGCACCCTGGGGATATTGCCCGAGGAGTGGCTGAAAAAATATTCCCTCCTCTTCCGGGTCGGCGAGGGGAAAACGGATTCATTGAAATTATCCCGCTACCACCTGAGCGTGGTGGATGAACTGTACGAAACCCGGGATGAGGAAGAACTGGTGGTACAGCTGGAAGAAAAGTATGAGAAACTGCGGGAGTTTAATAAGATCAAAGAGATTGAACCGACCCATTATTTACAAAAGATCCTGCGGCCTTACCAGGTGGCCGGTTACCAGTGGCTCAATTACCTGAAGGATATAAACTGGGGCGGCATACTGGCAGATGATATGGGTTTGGGTAAAACCGTACAGGCCCTGTCCTTCATGGAATTTTATAAAAATGAGCAGGGCAAACTGAAAGGGCTGGTGGTTTGTCCCACCACCCTGATCTATAACTGGGAAAACGAGATCCGGAAATTCACGCCCTCTCTTAGCTACCGGATCCACCATGGTGCCACGCGGACCCGGGTAAAAGAGGAACTGACTGATCACGATGTGACGATCACCACTTACGGAACATTGCGGAGTGATATCAAACTGCTGATGAGCGTGGAATTTGATTATGTGATCCTGGATGAATCACAGGCCATCAAGAATCCTTCGAGCAAAGTGACCAAGGCCGCCTGTTTGCTGAATGCAAAGCACCGGCTCTGTATGAGCGGTACCCCGCTGCAGAACAATACCTTTGACATTTTTGCCCAGATGAATTTCCTGAACCCCGGTATGCTGGGTACGATGGAATTCTTCCGGCAGGAATTTGCCATCCCCATTGATAAATTCGGCGAACAGGACCGCAAGGATCACCTGCGGAAGATCCTGTATCCGTTTATACTCCGCCGTACAAAGGAACAGGTGGCCCGGGATCTTCCGGAAAAACAGGAGATGATCCTGTTTTGTGAAATGGAAGAAGAACAACGCAGTATCTATGATGCGTACCGCAATGATTTCCGCAACCAGATACTGGGTACCATTGAAACACAGGGTATCCAGAAATCACAACTGACCATCCTGCAGGGATTGATGAAACTGCGGCAGATCTGTGATTCACCGGCGATTCTGAATGAGCAGGAGAAGTTTGAAAATCATTCCATCAAACTGGATGAACTGGCCCGGGAATTAAGCGAGGATATGGGCAACCACAAGGCACTGATCTTTTCCCAGTTCCTCGGAATGCTGGCGCTGATCAAAGAAAAACTAACCGAGTTGGGTATCCGCTTCGAATATTTTGATGGCAGCACATCAGCCCCTGACCGGGAAAAAGCCATCCAGAGTTTCCAGCACAATGATGAAGTACGGGTCTTCCTGATCTCGCTGAAAGCGGGAGGTGTGGGTCTGAACCTTACCGCAGCGGATTATGTGTATATCGTGGATCCCTGGTGGAATCCTGCCGTGGAGCAACAGGCGATTGACCGGACCCACCGGATCGGGCAGACCAAGAATATTTTTGCTTACCGGATGATCTGTAAAGACACGATCGAGGACAAGATCCTCCAGTTGCAGGAAAAGAAAAGAGCCCTGGCCCGGGATATCATTTCCGATGATGCTTCCTTTGTGAAGACCCTGACCCGGGAGGATGTGGAATACCTGTTCAGCTAAGCCATTCATCGGCGGATTCGTCCAATTCATCCCTGTTTCCGGTAAAACCGGGTCTTTTCGCGAAGGTTGTGCCCCCGCCTTACGTCTATTTTCGTACACACATTTAGCTGATTATGAAGAAGGGTATTGTCCTATCCCTTATTTTTTTTGGATTAATAAGCGGGATACAAGCGCAGAAAGCCGATGGCAGCATCAAGGGTAAACTGGTGGATACCACTGCAAAGCAATCCATTGCAGACGCCACGGTTTCTGTTTTGTATGCAAAAGACTCCTCCCTCGCTACCTTCACACTGTCCAATAAACAGGGCAGTTTTGAGGTAAAGGGCCTTGTGGCAGGTGATTACCGGGTTATCATAACCAGTAAGGGTTACCAGGAAATAAAAAAAACCATTTCCATTACTGCATCCGTAAAAGGGATTGACCTGGGTATCCTGGTTTTGCAGAAAGATTATAAACTGCTGGAAGGGGTCACCATTACCACAGAATCTCCCATACAGGTAAAGAATGATACGGTACAGTTCAATACCAGTGGTTTTAAAACGCAGCCCAATGCTTCGCTGGAGGATTTGCTGAAAAAGATCCCCGGGATGGAAGTGGATAAGGAAGGAACCGTAAAAGCACAGGGCGAACAGGTACAGAAAGTACTGGTGGACGGGAAGGAGTTCTTTGGTACCGATCCCAAGCTGGCCACTAAAAACCTGACGGCCGATATGGTGGAAAGCGTGCAGGTTTTTGATGACATGAGTGACCAGGCCAAGTTCACTAAGATCGATGATGGCAGCCGCAGCAAGACCATTAATATCAAACTGAAGAAGGATCGTAATAAGGGTTATTTTGGCAAGGCGCTGCTGGCAGCGGGTGACCAGGGACGTTATGAAACGAACCTGAGTGTAAATAAATTCACCGGACCGCAACGGATCTCCTTATTGTTTAATTCCAATAATATCAATAAACAGGGATTCTCCTTCTCCGATATTATCAGTGCGATGGGCGGCTTTAGCGGGGGCGGCGGGAATTTTGGCGGTGCAGGTGGTTTCGGTGCTGGTATGCAGGTTTCCGGCGGCCGGGGCGGTATGGGTGCTTTCTTTGGCGGAGGCGGCAGCAGCGGGATCATTAAATCCACCTCCCTGGGACTCAATTACAGTGATGAATGGGGCCGGAAGGCAAAGATCACAGGCAGTTATTTCTTCTCTGATTCAAGACCCCGCCAGGAGCAAAGCACATTCCGTAAAACATTCTGGCGCCCGGATTCGACATCCGAGCAGCGCCGGAGAACGCGGTCTGATAACCTGAACCAGAATCATCGCTTTAACCTGCGCTTTGAATTCCTGATCGATTCCATGAATTCGATCCTGTACACCCCGACATTTACTATTCAGCATTCGGAGAATTTCAGTCTCGACAGCAACAGCACTGAATCCATTACGCCGGCAAACCAGTTCCTGTCTATTGAGGGAAATTCAAAAAACACCAATACCCGCGACGGGCTGAGCCTGGGAAATAACCTGTTGTTCCGGCATAAGTTCGGTAAAACAGGCCGGACCCTGACCATCGGGCTGAATAATACAACCGGCAACAGTGAGAGCGACGGGTTTACTTTTTCCAATTACCTTTTTTACAACCCGGACGGAAGCCTGCAATCCCAGTTCTTACAGAACCAGCAGTACCAGCAGAAAACGGAAACGCACAATAATGTGATCAGTACCTCGTACACCGAGCCCTTTGGGTTAAATAAACTGCTCGAGTTCAATTATGCGTATACGAACAATGTGAGTAAGTCCAACCGGAAAACCTATAACTATAACGGCTCATCCGGCAAATACGACAGCCCGAACCTTTCCCTGACCAATGATTTTAAAAATACTTTTGAAGCGCATCGCTTCGGGGCCAATTTCCGGGTACAGGAAAAGAAATACAATTACCAGTTTGGGGTGGGTGTACAGCGCTCTTCCCTGGACAACCAGAGTTTCCGGGCCGACAGCAATAAGGTATTCTTAACCGGGCAGACCTATACCAATCTCTTTCCCACTGCCAGCTTTACTTACTCACCCGTCCGCAGCAAGAACCTCCGTATTTATTATAACGGGAGGACCAACCAGCCCTCCGTAACCCAGTTACAGAATGTGCCGGACCTGACGGATACGCTGAACGTAAGAATCGGGAACCCCAACCTGGACCAGGAGTTCAACCATAATTTCAATATCGGCTTCAACACGTTCAATATGCTGACCTTTAAATTCGTGGCAGCCAATCTTAATTTCAGTACCACGGCCAATAAAATTGTAAACAGCATTACAACCGCAGGACGGAAGACCAGCACTACGTATGAAAACCTGGACGGCTATTACCGGGCTTTTTCTTTCTTTACACTTGGTCTGCCGTTCAAAAATCCCAAGCTGAAGGGGTCCAGTATTAACCTGACCAATAACATGTCATATATCCAGGATGTGAGCCTGCTGTCCGGGAAGAAGAACTATACCCGCACCTTTACCATCAACCAGGGGGCCGGTTTCAATATCAACAAGGAGAAAATTGATTTTGGAGTAAAGGCCAACCTGGCCTACAATACGGTAAAATATACTGTGAACAGCAGCCAGAACGAGGATTATTATACGCAGACCTATTCAGGGGATATTGCCTATACCTTCCCGAAAAATTTTATCCTCTCCACCAATTTTGATATTTTGATCAATACAGGCCGGGCAGCCGGTTACAACCAGAGCATACCGTTGTGGAATGCCAGTTTCAGCAAGCAGTTTTTTAAGAATAAGAACGGGGAACTTAAATTCTCGGTGAATGATATCCTGAACCAGAACCAGAGTATCACCCGTACCACCACCCTTAACTATGTGGAAGACACCCGCAGCATGGTGCTGAAACGTTATTTTATGGTAAGTTTCCTGTTCACCCTGAACCGCATGGGAGGTAAGACACAGCAACAGCAGCCCGGTATGCCCGGTATGCCACGGTTCATGGAACGGAACATGCGGGATGTGAGAATGTATTAATAACAGCCATGACAACAAAAAAAAGGGGCTCACAGCGTGAGTCCCTTTGCATATAATAGGGGTTAGTAAAGCGTTGATCAGAGCCGGCGGTACTGGCCCGTGGCAGCCGGTGAAGAACCGGATATAAATATAGATAATACGGACTTCAGCAAACGTACAATATTGAAAGAGGGTTTGTAATAATTACGGTAAATCTTGGCAGATTCGTGGTAATGGACCAGTTGTTTGTTTTTCATATCAGGATAATTTACGAAGGGTTAACGAATAGGTTCCTAATAAAAGTATGTAATAAATGTAAAATTTAATAATATTGGTCCTTGTTATCAACCCGTTAAATCCCGTACTAATGAAAAAAACAGTAAAAACACTTGTATTTCTTACGATTCTTTTTGCCCTTCCTTTCGTGCTGCCGGCACAGCTCCGGCTCCCGGTTGCCAGCGGCCTGGCTGCCGATATCAAAAAAGTGATTGAGGATTATCCCAACCGGTTTATCAACCTGATGGGAGAATTGAAAGTGCAGCACGAACAGTCCACCGATTATTTCTGCAATTTTACTATTCGCGGAGCGGAAGAAGCGTTTATTACCCGTTATTCTTCCAAACGGGAAGGCGTGGTCAGCTGGGAGGCCACCATGCATACCACCGATGATTTTGAAGAAGCGAAGAAAAAATACAAATCCTTTTTCAACCAGCTCAATAACCTCGCTGTCGTACTTGGCAAAGCGCATTTCCGTCTCCGGGGTGAATACGAAACACCATCCGAAGAGAATAAATTCAACACCGTACTCTTTGTCTTCGATCCGGCCGCAGCGGATGTAAAGAAAATAAAAGTGGAGCTTTCACTGCAATACAAAGCGCCCATGGACTGGCAGGTGAAGATACTGGTGTATGATAAGGAGCGGGAGGATGATGAGCAGGGGAGGGTGGAGGATTAGTTGATGGGTTGACAGGGCCTTCTAATGAAAATTGAGCATTGAATATTGAGTCTTTTAATTAGTTGAAAGGTTATATGGTTGATAAGTTGATAAGGGCCTTCTAATGAAAATTGAGCATTGAAAATTGAGCATTGAGTCTTTAACTGTGTCAGTTGAAAAAAGTTGACTGGTTGATGGGTTGACAGGGCCTCCTAATGAACATTGAAAATTGAGCATTGAATATTGAGTCTTTTAATTAGTTGAAAGGTTAAATGGTTGATAAGTTGATAAGGGCCTCCTAATGAACATTGAACGTTGAGCACCCGCCGCAAGGCGAGTTGGGCTCCTTTAAAGAAATTAACCTTATTTAACCTTAAACAAAGCCCCCTTAACCCAATTTCCCGCATGGCCTGGATATTTTCGCAGCAGAAACCAGGAGCCATGAGAAAGATCTGTTTATTCCTTCTGACCCTTACACTAAGCACCCTGATCGCCGCGCAGAAAAACGGCAGCGTAAAAGGGATCGCTTACGATACGATCAGCAAACAGCCCGTGGGTGCTGCCACGATTACCGTACTGGAAAAGAAAGATTCTTCCCTGGTAACTTTTACCATGACCGGCCCTGATGGCCGCTTTGCGATCAGTGGGCTGGCCAACGGGGAGTACCGGCTGCTGATCACGCATGTCGGCTATCATAACAGCAATCACTATTTTTCCATCCTTGATACGGCGAAAAGCCCGGACCTGGGCCGCGTGATCATGAATGATAAGACCAAGGTATTGACCGAAGTCGTGCTGGCCAATGAAGCCCCGCCCGTTACCCTGATCAATGATACGATCCAGTACAATGCCGGCTCATTTAAAACAGCGCCCAATGCCAGCGTGGAGCAACTGCTTAAAAAATTACCGGGGGTGAAAGTGGAGAAGGACGGCACGGTTAAGGCGCAGGGCGAGACCGTCAGCAAAGTGCTGGTGGACGGGAAGGAGTTTTTTGGGAACGATCCCAAGGTTGCCACCAAAAACCTCCCGGCTGATGCAGTGGATAAAGTACAGGTCTATGACCGGCAGAGTGACCAGGCCCAGCTCACCGGTTTTGAAGATGGCAATTATGAAAAGACCATCAACCTGAAACTGAAGAAGGATAAAAAGAAGGGAGTTTTCGGTAAAGTAAGTGCCGGGGGCGGTGATAAAGAGCGCTATGAAGGTAAATTCAATGTCAATTCCTTCAAGGGCGCCCGCCAGTTCTCCGCCATCGGGATGGGAAACAATACCAATGCAGAGGGGTTTTCCTTTATGGATATTTTGAATTTTACCGGGGAACTGGCCCGGATGCAACGGGGAGGCGGGGGCAATATCAATATAAATTTATCCAGCGAGGACGCTGCCGCGATGGGGATCAACGGCGGCAACCGCAACAGCGGGATCAATACCGCCTGGGGAGGGGGACTGAACTACAATAATATTATCGGGACAAAACTCGACCTGCAGAGCAATTATTTTTACAACCGCTATAACCCGAATTCGGAAAGCCACTTGCAACGGCAGTATATATTACCCGACACTTCTTATTATAATGCGAATACCTATGCCGATAACCTGAACAATACCCACCGGCTCAATCTTAATTTACTTTACCAGCTGGATTCGATGAATACGATCCGGGTGATCCCCTCTTTCAGTTACCAGGAAGCAAAGAACCGCTCCGTCAGCGATTACCAAACCCTTTCTGAACAGCAGTTTCTGATCAATGAAGGGTTCAGCAACAGCGAAGCCCGGAATACCGGTTTCAATTTCCGGAACGAGATCTCCTGGTGGCGGAAATTTGTCCGCCGGGGAAGGACTTTTTCCCTTTCCCTGCAAACCAGCCTGAATGAGAGCGAGGGGGATGGCAGTCTTTCATCCATTAACCGGTTTTATAACCCGGATGGCAGCCTGCTGCGCAAGGACACCCTGGACCAGTTAAATAAAAGCCGGGGCAACCTGAAAGGATATACGGCAAGAGTCGTGTACACCGAACCGTTAGGGAAAAGGTCCCTGCTGGAATTCAGCCTGGGGCAAAGCAATACGAAGAATGTATCGGGCCGGGAGACCTTTGATTACAATAAGAGCAATGGTAAATATGACCAGCTGAACAATCAGCTCAGTAATGATTTTGAAAACAGGTATGGCTATACCAATGCGGGGCTGCGGTTCCGAAATCAGCAGAAGAAATACAATTATTCACTGGGACTGAGCTGGCAGCAGGCTGATCTGGAAGGTAAGATCACCAGCGGGGTAAAGGATTCGGTGATCCGTAAAAGCTTTCGCAACCTGTTGCCCAATGCGAGGGTCCAGTATAATTTTTCCCGGTTCAGGAATCTTTCACTTACCTATACTACCAATACCAACCAGCCCTCCATGGCGCAGTTGCAACCGGTGCCGGATATCAGCAACCCGCTCCTTATCCGGGAAGGCAACCCGTACCTGAAGCAGGAGTACAATCATAACCTGCAGGCCGGGCTGACCCTGGTAAGTCCGTATAAGAACAGGAACCTGTTTTTCTTCCTGCGGATGCAGGCCACAAAGAACAAGATCGTGAACTATGATTCGCTGAACCAGCAAACAGGAGTGCGGAAGACAAGGCCCGTGAATGTAAACGGGGTGTACAGCCTGAATGCCAATTTCAGTTACAGCCTGCCGGTACGTTTTCTGAAAGGCACCCTTGAATTCAGCAGCAATGGGGGGTACAACAAAGGGAAGCAGTTGTTCAATACTGTTTCGGGCGCCGTAAAGGAGAACGCCATCAAAAACCTGAACCTGGGACCGGAGCTGAGACTGGATATGAACCCTACGGAGAAGCTGAGCCTGGCCATGGGGGCGGGCTTCAGTTATAATAACACGAAATATTCCCTGCAGCCGGGGTTCAATACTGATTATTTCTCGCAGGAGTACAGCGCTTCGGCAGACTGGCAGTTGCCCAAAGGCTTTTTCTTCAGTACGGATTTTACCTATACCATCAACAGCCAGCGGGCAGCCGGGTATAACCTCAAAGTACCATTGTGGAATGCCGGCATCAGCAAACAGGTATTGCGCTTTAACCGGGGTGAACTCAAATTGAGCGCAAGGGACCTGCTGAACCGGAATGTGGGGATCAGCCGCAATACCAGCAATAATTATATTGAAGATTCAAGGGTGCTCACCCTGCGCCGGTTCTTCCTGCTCAGTTTTACCTATAGCCTGAGCAAGACCGGGTTGAACAATGCCGGAAGCGGCGGGGGGATGCGGGTGATTGCGAGATAAGAGGGATCGGCAGGAATAATTGTTTCAACGGTTATATGTAAAAGGTATCCTGTAAAAAAAATGGATACCCACCTGCCATAATTTCCCCGGTAATACTTAACTTTTGCGGCATGAAACCTGTTCCTTTATTGCTGCTCCTGCTGTGGCAGCAACTCCTGTCCGGGCAACCCGCCCCGCTTCAGCAAAAAGCCGTCCTGGTAAAAAGAATGATCGAACTGAACCACCTGTCCCCCCGGCCGGTGGACGACAGTTTTTCACTCAGTATGTTTAAAACGATCCTCAACCGGGCCGATGGCCGCCGGCTCCTGTTTACCGATCCTGAGTACAAATCCCTGCAGGCATACAGTCTGCAGCTGGATGATGAACTGAACAATAAGGGCTGGGCTTTTTATAATCTTTTTTCTTCGCTTTACCGGAAAGCAGTCAAAAGAGCGGATTCCATAATTGCAAAGGTTACAGCGAAACCCTTTGATTTTACGGTGAATGAAACAGTAACCAGCGGGAAAAGGGATCAGTTCCTTTTTGCCGCCGATATTCCGGCTCTTGCCGGTCGCTGGTCCCGGAACCTGAAATTCAAGGCGCTGGATCAATTATTTGATATGGCCGGGGAAGATAGCAACAGGACCTCCCTGAAAACCGTGATCACGGTATCAGAGCTGAGCGTAAGGGAGCAACTGAAGAAAACTGAGATAAGAAACCTGGAGCGGATCACTGAACACCCGACCGGGCTGGAGGGATATATCACCGAATTATACTTAGATGCGCTGGCAGAGAGTTTTGATCCGCATACCAATTATTTTTCCCCGCAGGGAAAACAGGAATTCCAGGAACAGCTGAGTACCGAGGCCTTGTCGCTGGGACTTGACATCGATGAAAATGAAAAAGGGCAGATCACCGTGGATAAACTGGCCCCCGGGGGACCCGCCTGGAAATCGGGGGACTTAAACAAGGGAGATGTGATCCTGAGCATTCTTTGGGAAGGAAAAGAAACGAAGGATATGACCGGGTTGGGATTGCAGGAAGCAAGGGAGGAGCTGGATCGTTCAGCCGAAGGGAAAATAATCATCCGGATCCGGAAAACAGACGGAACGATCAGGACCGTGATGCTGCGCAAGGAAAAAATCGAGAACGAGGAAAACGTGGTAAAGGGCTTTGTGCTGGAGGGGGAGAAAAAGATCGGTTATATTTTATTACCCGGTTTTTATACGGAGTGGGAAAACGAGACCGGCTCCAGTTGCGCCAATGATGTGGCCAAGGAGATCGTGAAGCTGAAAAAGGAAAATATAGAGGGGCTGATCCTCGATGTGCGTTATAACGGGGGCGGTTCTGTGGGAGAAGCCATGGATATGATCGGCATTTTTGTGGACGAGGGTCCGCAGGCCGGGATCCGGACAAAGGAACCAAAGATCGTTTACCTCAAGGACCCCAACCGGGGAACGATCTATTCAGGTCCCCTGGTTTTGCTGGTCAATGGCCAAAGCGCCTCCGCCTCGGAAATGCTGGCCGCGGCCCTGCAGGATTATAACCGGGCGGTGATCGCGGGGAGTCCCACGTTCGGGAAGGCCACGATGCAGCAAATGATGGCCCTGGATACCGCGATGAAAAAACCACCCATGAATGACCGGGGAATGGATATGGTGAAGATCACCACCGGTAAATTGTACAGGCTGAACGGGGAGTCGGTGCAGAAGAACGGGGTACAGCCCGATGTGTACCTGCCCGACGCGTTTGATGCGATCGAGTACCGGGAAAAATTTCTGCCCAATGTACTCAGCAGTGAGCCCGTTGCAAAGAACAGTTATTATAAACCGTTGCCACCTCTGCCGGTAAATGAACTGGCAGCAAAGAGCGCGATCCGCCTCAAAGACGATGATAATTTCAGGGATATCCGGCGGATCATTACCCTGATGATTGCCCGGCGGGAACGAACAGAAACAATATCGCTGAAAGTGGATGAGTTTGAAAAA
>JBBIGW010000088.1:0-14903 GCA_037447355.1 Bacteroidia bacterium
ATGCCCCGGTTGATTCGAAGATGCGATGGACAGTTACGACCAGGTGCTGGAAATTGTGGGTGATATCTGCGCCAATACAGTTGCGCCCAATGCGGAGAGTGTGGATGCCGAGGGACCTCACCTGGTGGACGGGCATGTGCAATATGCGGCTGGCACCCAAAAAAACCTGGACGCGATTGTTCAGGCCGGTTTGATGGGAATCACCCTGCCCAGAAAATTCCAGGGTCTCAATTTTCCCATTGTGCCCTATATCATGGCGGCAGATATGGTCTCCCGGGCCGACGCCGGCTTTGTAAATATATGGGGCCTGCAGGACTGTGCTGAAACCATTCATGAATTTGCGGATGAGGAACAACAACAACGTTACCTGCCCCGTATCGCAGCGGGGGAAACAGCGGCCATGGACCTGACAGAACCGGATGCCGGCAGCGATCTGCAGGCCGTACAGTTAAAAGCTTCCCTGGTGGAAGGTAAGTGGTACCTGAACGGGGTGAAACGGTTTATCACTAACGGGGATGGAAATATTTCGCTGGTGCTTGCCCGTTCGGAAGAAGGAACAGCCGATGGCCGCGGCCTCTCCATGTTCATTTACGACCGTAACAGCCATGCGGTTACCGTAAGACGGATCGAACACAAACTGGGGATCATTGGTTCACCTACCTGCGAACTGGTCTTCCGGAATGCACCGGCCGAACTGGTGGGACAGCGAAAATTCGGCCTCATCAAATATGTAATGGCCCTGATGAACGGGGCCCGTTTGGGTATTGCCGCGCAGTCAGTGGGAGTGGCCGATGCCGCCTGGCGTGAAGCGGTGGCCTATGCGAAGGAAAGGGTGCAGTTTGGCAGTTCGATCAGTAAGTTTCCGGCTGTTTATGAGATGATCTCCCGGATGAAAGCGAAAGTGGATGCGATCCGTTCGCTCTTGTATGAAACAGCCCGCTTTGTGGATGTATACAAGGCGTACGAGCATATTTCAAAAGAAAGATCCCTCAGTCCTGAAGAAAGGACGGAATTAAAAGCCTACCAGAAACTGGCAGATATTTTCACCCCGATGTCCAAAGGCCTTTCCTCCGAGATCTGTAACCAGGTGGCTTATGATGCCCTGCAGATACACGGGGGATCCGGGTTTATGAAAGACTATCCCATCGAACGGATCTACCGGGATGCCCGGATCACCAGTATTTACGAGGGCACGACCCAGTTACAGGTGGTGGCGGCAGTAAGGGGGGTAACCACCGGGGGGTACCTGGCACAAATGCGGGCCTATGAAGAAATGGATGTAAAGCCCGAACTGCTGGGTTACCGGAATTATATTGCGGAGATGACCGGTGAATATGAAGAAGCGGTGAAGAAAGTGCTGGAGGTTAACCAGAACGAGTACACGGATTTTCATGCCCGCCGCCTGGTGGAAATGGCCGGGAATATTATCATGTCGCATTTGCTGGTGCTGGATACCAATCGCGATCATGTGTATTGGAAATCACTGGATATTTTCCTGAAAATAGCCCGGGGTGAGAACCGGGGTAAAAAGGAATTCATTGATATCTGCAACCCGGCTGACCTGGGTAAATACAAGCTTGACTGACGGACATACCGGGGCATAAAAAAACCCCTCGGAAGGGGTTGTATTTCTTTTCAGTTACGTTTAATACTCGTCTTCATTAAACAGGAAGTCATCCTGGGTGGGATAGTCCGGCCAGATGTCCTCGATGGTTTCGTATACATCGCCTTCATCTTCCAGTTCCTGCAGGTTTTCCACCACTTCAATAGGGGCGCCGGAACGGATAGAATAATCGATCAGCTCATCTTTGGTGGCCGGCCAGGGTGCATCTTCCAGGTACGAAGCTAATTCTAATGTCCAAAACATCTTTTCAGGGTTTTTGTTTTTGATTCCCGCCTGCCTGATTCGCCGTGAAGCGGGCCGCAGTAAGGAAGGATTATGGGCCCCGGTTTTTACCGGGATACCCCCTAATTTTCCGCAAATGTAGTTGTATTAGCGAATTTTCCAAATCCTTAGTTGTAAACGGTTTTTTAAAGGAAATGCTAAAATCCGGCCAGGCTGCTGCCTGGAGTTTTTTGCCGGCACCCGTTATTTGCGATATTTGACGAATGATAAGCGGGAAAAACATTTATAAACGGTATGGAACAGTGGAAGTTTTAAAAGGGGTGGATGTCGAAATCAGCAGGGGAGAAGTAGTTTCAATCGTCGGGCCATCCGGTTCAGGCAAGAGCACACTCCTGCATATTCTCGGCACCCTGGATAAAGCTGATATGGGGGAGGTCCGGATGAATAATGTATTGCTCAATACCCTTTCCGGCAAAAAAATGGCTGCTTTCCGGAATAAAAATATCGGCTTTGTTTTCCAGTTCCATCACCTGCTGCCTGAGTTTACTGCCCTCGAAAATGTATGTATCCCCGGCTGGCTGGCCGGCCGTAAAAAAACTGAAGTAAAGGGGGAAGCGGAAAAGTTATTGCAGTTGCTGGGACTCAGCCAGCGGATGGAGAATAAACCCGGCCAGCTCTCGGGTGGCGAACAGCAACGGGTGGCTGTGGCCAGGGCCCTGATCAATAAACCGGATATTATTTTTGCGGATGAGCCCACGGGTAACCTCGACACCACCAATGCAAAGGAATTGCACCAGTTGTTCTTTGATCTGCGGGACCAGTTCTCACAGACCTTCCTGATCGTTACCCATAACGAAGAACTTGCGTTGCTGAGCGACCGGGTCCTGCACATGAAGGACGGGAAAATTGTACAATAGCAGTGTTCTCCCTATTCATTACGCAGCCGGGGTTTCCAGGGAATTTCAACCGCATTCAGCTGCATACCGGTATACCGGCTTAAAATAAAAAGATAATCGCTTAACCGGTTCAGGTAGCGGAGGATGAGGAGATCAGTTTCTGCTTGTCCCGGTTCAAGCCGTACACAGCAGCGTTCGGCACGGCGGGCCACACAGCGGGCAATATGCAACTGGGAAACGAGGAGATGCCCCCCGGGCAAAATAAAACTCTTCATTTCGGGAAGTGTTTCATTCATCCGGTCCATTTCTTTTTCCAGCCATTCCACATCGTTTTCGTTCAGGTCAGGCAACTGCATCTTTGATTCTTTGGCCGGATCACAGGCAAGGGAAGAGCCAATCGTAAACAGGCGGTCCTGTATTTCGTGCAGGGTTATGCGGCTGGCCTCATCCGTGAGGAGATCACGGCAAAGCCCGATATGCGAATTCAGTTCATCTACGGTGCCGTATGCTTCAATGCGCAGGTGAGATTTGGACACTTTCGTTCCCCCGATCAGCGAAGTGGAACCCCTGTCCCCGGTTTTGGTGTATATCCTGGTTGCCATATTGATTGAATTGGCTTCTCAACAAAGTTCCGGAAAGAAATGTTTTGCACCGGGATATTTTATTCACGAATGGTGTACGTACTGACCGGCATGTTCATTCTTCCTGTCGGTCTCCACCAGCCCGTCGCGTAACCGTACGATCCGGTGGGCATGGTTGGCAATATCTTCTTCGTGGGTCACCAGCACGATCGTATTGCCGTTGCTGTGGATGGTATTGAAGATCTCCATGATCTCGTAAGAAGTCTTGGTGTCGAGGTTACCGGTGGGTTCGTCCGCCAGAATAATGGAAGGATCATTCACCAGTGCCCGGGCGATTGCAACCCGCTGGCATTGTCCCCCGGACAATTCATTGGGTTTATGATGACTCCGGTCGGTAAGTCCCACCAATTCCAGGACCTGCATCGCTTTTTCCGTGCGTTGTTTCCGGTTCATCCCCGCATACACAAGCGGCAGGGCCACATTCTCCGCCGCGGTTAAACGCGGCAGCAGGTTGAACTGCTGGAATACGAAACCGATCTCTTTATTCCTGATCTCGGCCAGTGAATTGTCGGTCATGGTGCTGACATCGTTTCCATTCAGGATATAGCGGCCGCCGGTGGGTGTGTCCAGGCATCCCAGGATATTCATCAGGGTGCTCTTGCCGGAACCGGAGGGTCCCATCAGCGCCACGTATTCGTTTTTGAAAATATCCAGCGAGATACCTTTCAGCACCGGCAAAGCCTGTTTACCCATGAAATAGCTTTTGTGAATACTTTCGAGATGGATGATACCCTGTGCCATATTATTTTTTTATCACTTTGGGAACCTTGAAAAATTGCTCATCGTGCAGGGGCGCGTTTTTCAACGCCGTTTCACGGCTTACCGATCCCCTGATCTCATCTTCGCGCAGCACATTTACCTCCCCGCTCATGTGCAGCAGGGGTTCGACGCCGGCCAGGTCCAGTTCATTCAGTTTTTCCACGAAACCGATCATCCGCTGCAGGTCATTTTTGATCGCGGCTTTTTCGTTATCTGTAAACTGCAGGCGGGACAGGTGGGCCAGCTTATCCACTAACTGATCGTTGACTTCCATGGGGACAAAGATAATCAGGACGGCCGAGTCAGGCCCATGAGTTTTATTAGCGGTAAGTCCTTTCGCGGGGGAGGAACTCGGGACTAATTCTTATCTTCGCCGCCCTATGGCAGTAAAGAAAGAGATCGTTATGAGTGGCATCCGCCCCACCGGTTTTTTACACCTCGGGAGTTATTTCGGGGCGGTGCGGAATTATGTGCGGATGCAGGAGGAGTTCGAATGCTATTTTATGGTGGCCGATCTGCATTCCCTGACCACCCATCCCGATACAAAGGAACTGAAGACCAATGTACACCGGGTGCTTTCGGAAAATATCGCCTGCGGACTCAACCCTGAAAAAGTGGCGCTTTTCTGCCAGAGCCATATTCATGAAACAGCTGAACTTTATTTGCACCTGAACATGCTGGCCTATAAAGGCGAACTGGAAAAGACCACTACTTTTAAAGATAAAGTCCGGCTGCAACCGGATAATATCAATGCCGGCCTGCTGACCTACCCCGTATTACAGGCGGCCGATATCCTCCTGCACCGCGCCAGGTATGTACCGGTGGGGAAGGACCAGGAACAGCACCTTGAAATGGCCCGGAATTTTGCCAACCGGTTCAATCACCGCTACGGCGAAATATTTCCGGAACCCCTTGCCTTTAACTACGGGGAGGAGCTGGTAAAAGTTCCCAGCCTGGACGGGGCCGGTAAAATGAGCAAAAGCGAAAATCAACTGGCTACTTTGTATTTATCGGATGAGGATGAACTCATCCGGAAAAAAGTGAGGAAGGCAAAGACCGATAACGGTCCCACGGTGCCCAACAGCCCCAAACCGGACTATATCGAAAACATCTTCCTGCTGATGAAACTCGTCAGTGAGGAAGCAGTGATCCGGAAATTTGAAGCCGATTACGATGGCTGTACGATCCGGTACGGCGATATGAAAAAACAACTGGCTGAAGATATGGTCCGTTTTATCTCGCCCATACGCGAAAAAGCCGAAGCGATCCGCAACAACCCGGCCTACCTGAAAGAAGTGATGGAAACGGGGGCTGAAAAAGCCCGTAAAAGCGCCCGGGCCACCATGGAACTGGTACGGGAAGCAGTGGGATTGAATTATTTTTAAAAATCCCGGATTGGCCATCCCAATTTCCAAAAAAGGGCTTACTTTGAAACCCTACCACCGGGATTTTTTTTACCCGGAATTATCAAGTTATGGCAAAAGCAAAGAAACCAAAACATATCGCCGTCGCAGGAAATATCGGTGCCGGCAAGACGACGCTAACCGAAATGCTGAGCAAGCATTATAAATGGATTCCCAATTTCGAGGATGTGGACCACAATCCCTACCTCATGGATTTTTACGAGGACATGCCCCGCTGGAGTTTTAACCTGCAGATCTTTTTCCTGAACAGCCGTCTCCGCCAGCTGGTGGAGATCCAGAAAGGAACCGAGACCGTGATCCAGGACCGTACCATTTACGAGGATGCCAATATTTTTGCGCCCAACCTGCACGAAATGGGGCTCATGAGTAAAAGGGATTTCGATAATTATTTTCATTTCTTCCAGACCTTAAAGACCCTGGTCCAGCCACCCGACCTGCTGATCTACCTGAATGCCTCGGTACCGACCCTCGTGGGACAGATCCAGAAAAGAGGCCGGGAATACGAAGAAAATATCCGGCTTGATTACCTGAAAAAGCTGAACGAATACTATAACAAATGGATCGGCGAATACAAAGAAGGAAAACTGCTGATCATTGATGTTGACAAAAACAAATTCGCCGAACGCGAAGAGGATTTCGGGGAGATCATCCGTAAAGTGGATGCAGAACTCTACGGTCTTTTTTAACACGGTGTAAAGTTTTTCCGGAATAACTTGCAGTAAACATCATCTTATGAGAACACTGCAGGTTTTTTTTATGCTCCTTCCTTTCGGCTGCTTTGCCCAGGTGGATAGCAGTTATGCCAACAGCCGCTTACAGGAACTGATGCTGCGCCCGGGTTCCTGGATCCATGTCAGCACCGATACGATCGGCCAGGCGGGCAACACGGACATCGGGGTATTAACCGCCTACGAACTCAACACCGGGGAAAAACAAAGGGCGATCTGCTTTACTACCGGATCGGTACTGGGCAATTTGCGTTTCCCGGCATATAGCGCACAGGTGGATGTGGAAGACCTGGGACAGCTGGTAAAAGCGCTGGAAAAAATGTACCAGGTGGTCAATGATAGGGGAATGAGGTCGGTGGAGAAGTATCACTATGTAACACCCCGGATGACGGTCTTTTCGATGGAGAACCGCCCGGCCAACCCGGGGCATTGGGACCTGCAGGTCTATCGCCGGTACAAAAATTTTGACCTGGCCGTTCCGGGTTCAGCCCTGCTGGTGCGGGAAAGGGACCTGGAAACCTTCGTGGAATTGCTGGTACGTTACCAGGCCTGGCTGGGAAATGACCTGTACCGCAAGGATCAGTAATCAGCATAATCGTTCAGTTCCTCCAGCATTGAACGGATCTTTTTTTCCCATTCGGCCTGCTTCTCTTTGTTGATGCTATGTTGCGTCTCGCGGTCATATTGCTCCTGCAAACCGGCTTTTTCACCAGCCACTTCCTCATAGATCTTTTTCAGTTCTTTCCGGTATGTATTGCTGTCGAACCGGTATTCGCTCATCCGGCGGTTCAGCTCACGGGCATAGATTTCCGCGATATCAAAATGTCCCTGTTCATGACTGAGGATATAACTGTTTTTATGTCGTCCCCAGGACAGGGTGCGGGAAAACCAGGATTTGATCGTATAGCTGAAATGGTTACCTGAAATATGGTAGTCGATGCTGAGATAGGTGGTGGTGGTGGCTGCTGCATCGCTGTTGGGATTGGGAGAAGCTTTGTAATCACTCCAGCTGAGTTTACGGGAAGCACTCCAGGTCAGCAGGTCCTCCCCGGGATCCTGTGCTTCCAGCCCTGCGGTAAGAGTGATTAAGAAGAGGGAGAGTAAAAACCGGTTCATCGTTTTTATTGAACGAAGCAGGGTGTCAAAAATTTTGCCAGCCGGTTGGTTGTTTCGTTAAAAAAAGAAAAATCCCGGCCTCGCGGGCCGGGATAATTTCAAACAACCGTCCGGTAAAACAGTTAGACCCTGGGGGCCGCGGCAAGGATCTCTTCGGTTACCCCGTCCGCGTAGTTGGCGAAATTCTTTACAAATAATCCCGCGAGGTATTTCGCTTTTTCGTCGTAGGCTTTTTTATCGGTCCAGGTATTCCGGGGATTCAGTAAGGCGGCGGGTACACCGGGACAGGTTCGCGGAACGGCCATGCCGAAAACGGGATCGGTATCAAATTCCGCTTCATTCAGGGTTCCGTTCAGTGCTGCCGTGATCATGGCCCGGGTATAGTTTAGTTTCATCCTGCTGCCCGTGCCATAAGGTCCGCCGGTCCAGCCGGTATTGATCATCCAGACATTGACTTTATTCTCCTGCATCTTTTTACCCAGCATTGCGGCGTACTTCCCGGGATGCAAGGGAAGGAAGGGGGCGCCAAAGCAGGCGCTGAATGTGGGTTTGGGCTCGGTGACCCCCGCTTCCGTACCCGCTACTTTCGCGGTATAACCGGAGATGAACTGGTACATAGCCTGCCCGGCATTGAGTTTGGAAACAGGCGGCAATACACCGAATGCATCGCAGGTAAGGAAGAAAATATTTTTGGGCAATCCGCCTACGGAAGGTTCCTGGGCATTACTGATATAATGCAGGGGATAGGAGACCCTTGTATTTTCCGTGATGGAACCGTCATCAAAATTGATCCGGTTGGTACCTGCAAAGAAACCGGTATTCTCTACCAGCGCGCCGGGCCGGATAGCATGAAAAATCTCCGGTTCTTTTTCCTCGGTAAGGTTGATGGTCTTGGCATAACAGCCCCCTTCGAAATTGAAAATAGTGTCCCGGGTCCAGGCATGTTCGTCATCCCCGATCAGTTTGCGGTTGGGGTCGGCGCTCAGCGTTGTCTTACCGGTACCGCTCAGGCCAAAGAAAATGGCTGTATCTCCCTGTTCGCCCATATTGGCGCTGCAGTGCATACTCAATACATTTTTTTCATGCGGTAAAATATAATTGAGGATGGTGAAAATGCCTTTCTTGGTTTCGCCGGTATAACCCGAACCCGCGATCAGGATCATTTTATGTTTAAAGGAAACCACGGTAGCATTGTGCTGGCGGGTTCCGCATTCAGCCGGATCCAGTTTCAATCCCGGTGCGGCGATCAGGTGCCAGTCCGGGTGAAAATTTTCCAGTTCATCTTCGGTTGGCCGGAGAAACATATTGTAGGCAAAAAGATTGTTCCAGGGTTTTTCATTCACCACCCGCACGTTGAGCCGGTAGCGGGGATCGGCACAGGCATAGCAGTCGCGGACCCAGACCTCAGGGAGCTGGTTTATATAAGCGCTGATCTTATCGAAAATGGTATCAAAATTTTCGGGTTTAATCGGGATATTGAATTCATTCCAGTGAACAGAACCGGCCGTATGTTCATCTTTCACGGTAAACTTATCCCGGGGAGAACGGCCTGTAAACTCACCCGTCCGGATGACCAGGGCGCCGGTATCATTTAATACCCCTTCGCCCATACGCAGGGTATCCTGGATCAGTTCTTCCGGGGTGCTTTGGTAACGAATGGTTTCAGTGTTTTTGAGACCGAGTTTTAGCAGGTGATTCGCGGGCAGGGCAATCGTTGGTACTGACATATAGAGGCAAGCGCGTTTGGTAAAGTGGCAAAGGTAACCAAAATTTATAGATAAACTAACGTTTGTGCTTGTTGTTTAAAGCATTAAAAATCAGATAAGTGTATTAAAATATTCTATCTTTATTCAAGGCGATGATCAATGGGGTTTTGAAAATATATTTCTACATTGTAGGAATACCCAGGTACTTATTTTATGAAAATGTTCAAATCTTATTATTTGCTTATTCCGGCATTTTTATTCGCAATCCCGGGTTGTGGAAAAAATAAACTAACATGTGAAAATGCAGCTTCAACTGGAAGAATTATTGGATACCATCCATGTTTGAATTATACTACTTTCAACAAAGTTTCCGGGGCGGGTTTTGTAATTGAAATTGATAATGGATTATCTAAGGATACCACTGTAACTTATGATCTGTCCGAAGGCCTGTTTGTTTTTTTGCCTGCTTATATTGACAAGGCTTATTCATCTTTTTTATTTAGACCGGAAGTCCAAAATTTATTCCGGATAAAATTTAATTATGAAAGTTCGAATCAAAAAACTATCGTACTTTGTTTCAATCAAAATACCGCTGATTTTTATAGAGCAGTGAGGGAGAAAGAAATTGATCTTTCCTGTATTGACAAACGCTAAAGTCCTGAATAAGAAAAAGATCATATTAACATGTGCATTATAGGGAGATTCAGCGGTGTTAACGGGTTTGCCCGGATTATATCGATTCGGGGAGTAGATTTTAGACGAACTGATTTTTTTGCAAAAAAGCAATTTTATTTATGAAATACCTGCCATTAAACCCTGAAATATTTATACAGAACAGACAACGGTTTGTAAGCCGGATGCAAAAAAATTCCATTGCCATTTTTGTCAGTAATGACGAAGTGCCGGTCAACGGGGATGCTATTTATTCCTTTAAACAAAATACCGACCTGATCTGGCTCAGCGGGATCACCCAGGAAGAGAGTATGCTGGTCCTGTTTCCCGATAACCCCGATCCCAAATACCGCGAAGTACTGGTGCTCCTGCGTCCCAACGAACTCAAGGAAAAATGGGATGGTAAACGCCTGCGGATGAAAGAGGCCCAGGCTACCAGCGGGATCAAAACCATCGTTTGGCTGGACAGCCTGGATGGATTGCTGCAACCCTGGATTCATTTGGCTGACAATATCTATCTCGACAGCAATGAAAATGACCGCAAAGCCAACCTGCTTCGTTCCAGCGATTATCGTTTCATTGATGAGATGAAGAGCCGCTACCCCCTGCACAGCTACCTGCGGGCTGCAAAAATTATGAAAGAACTCAGGGCCATCAAGACCGCCCTGGAAGTGGAAGTGATGCAGAAAGCCATTGATATTACAGAGAACAGTTTCCGCCGCTTATTAAAATTTATCAAACCCGGTGTAATGGAGTACGAGATCGAGGCCGAGATCCTTCATTCCTTCCTGAGTCAGCGGGCCACCGGTCCGGCTTATGGGAGTATTATTGCCAGCGGCGACCGGGCCCGGACCCTGCATTATGTCAACAACAGTGAGGAATGTAAAGACGGGGAACTGATCTTAATGGATTTTGGCGCGGAATACGGAGGTTATTGTGCTGACCTTACCCGTACCGTACCGGTAAATGGAAAATTCACCCGCCGCCAGAAGACGGTTTACAATGCCTGCCTGCACCTGCATCTTTACGCCAGAAGCATTTTAAAACCAGGGATCAGCATTATCGATTACACCGATAAAGTGGGCGAGGAAGCCACGCAGCAGTTCCTGAAGATCGGGTTGCTGAGAAAATCGGATGTGAAGAATGAAGACCCGGAGAACAGGGCCTACCGCAAATACCTGTACCATGGAATATCCCATCACCTGGGGCTTGATGTGCATGATCTGGGCACCCGCACGGAACCGGTAAAGGCGGGAATGGTATTCACGATTGAACCGGGTATCTATATCGAGGAGGAGCAAATGGGGGTCCGGATCGAGAATAATTTCTGGCTGACCCGGAACGGCAGCGTGGACCTGATGAAGAATATTCCCGTAACGGTAGAAGAGATTGAAGCACTGATGAAGAAATAGCTAATGTGCCAATGTACCAATTTGTCAATGTGCCAATGAGGGTAGTGTCTGAAAGAATGCAAACGGGTTATATTAAATGGAGAAAATAATTACTTATTAATTGTAAAGCAGCTATGTTTGTTACAGGTGCGGGATTTAAATAGTACTTCTTTAAAAGTGTTTCACTTTATCAGGAATGTTACTGCTTTAAACCCTGACAACCGACAACCGACAACTCACAACTGATTTCATGAAACAAATCCCGAACATCTTTACCCTGCTCAACCTCCTCTTTGGCTGCCTGGCCATTGTGGCGGTGCTGCAGAACGGAATCATCATTAATGTAAATGCGGAAGGCCGGGAGTACCTGGATATCCCGGAACAGATATGGATGGCATCCTTATTTATCGGGATTGCTGCTGTGGTGGATTTTCTCGACGGCTTTGTAGCCCGTTTATTCAATGCCAGTTCTGAAATGGGCAAGCAACTGGACTCGCTCGCGGATGTGGTGAGTTTTGGCGTGGCACCCGGTATGATTATTTATCAATTCCTGCGACTGAGTTTTGCACAGCAGGAAGGGGGGCTGGATGTTTCAATGGGCTGGTTATTGCCTGCTTTTATTTTGCCCTGCGCGGCCGCCTGGCGACTGGCCCGTTTTAATCTTGATAGCAGCCAAACTTATCATTTCAAAGGAATGCCCGTTCCCGCAGCCGGCATACTGGTGGCTTCTTTACCGCTGATCTACTGGAATGTAAATGAGCCCTGGGTCTATACACTTTTGCACGACAAATGGATTTTATACGGGATCGTCCTCCTGCTTTCCTGGCTGATGGTATCCTCTCTTCCGCTGATGGCCATGAAGTTTAAGGATTATTCGGTTCAGCATAACCTGCCCAGGTACTTCCTGCTGGCAGTGGCGCTGATTGCCGTATTCCTGCTTAAATGGCTGGCCGTGCCGGTCATCATTTTGGCCTATGTTGTCTTATCTTTGCTCTTCAAAAACAAAATAGCATGATCTATACGGTCCAGATAAAAGTAATGCCCTTGAAAGAATTGCTGGATCCGCAGGGAAAAGCGGTGATGGGGGGGCTCGGAAACCTCGGTTTAAGCGGTGTGGAAGATGTACGGGTGGGCAAGAATATTGCGCTCCGGGTCAATGCAGATTCAGTTGAAAAGGCCAAAGCCATTGCGGAGGAAGCCAGCCGGAAATTGTTGAGTAACCAGGTAATGGAATATTTCGAAATACATGTTGATTAGTTGATAGGTTGAAAAGTTGATATGTTGATAAGAATCATCCGGCAGCAGCCCCCGTCAACCTGTTAACCCGTCAACCCGTCAACCCGTTAACCAGTCAACCCGTTAACTTACCAACCTTGCTCTACCTCGTTCCCACTCCCATCGGCAACCTGAAAGACATTACCCTCCGCGCCCTGGACGTGCTGAAAGAAGTGGATCTCATACTGGCGGAAGATACCCGCACCAGTTCCCATTTGCTCCATCATTACCAGATCAATAAACCGATCTCCCCTTATCATCAGCACAATGAGCACAAAGTGCTGCATCACCTGATCAGTCAGTTGCTGGAAGGAAAAAAGATGGCTATTGTCACGGATGCCGGAACCCCCGGTATTTCAGATCCCGCTTTCCTGCTGGTGAGGGAATGTATTAAGGCCGGGGTAAAAGTGGAATCTCTGCCCGGCGCGACCGCCTTTGTGCCCGCGTTGGTCAATAGCGGTATTCCCACCAATCGTTTTTGCTTTGAAGGTTTCCTGCCGCTGAAAAAAGGAAGACAAACCCTGATGAAGCAACTGGCCGTTGAAGAACGGACGATGATTTTCTATGAATCCCCCGTGCGGCTGGTAAAGACCCTGGAAGAAATGGCAGGTTATTTCGGCGCGGATCGTTTATGTTGTGTAAGCCGCGAACTCACCAAATTGTTTGAAGAAAATAAACGAGGCGGTCTGCAGGAAGTGGCTGACTATTTTAAAGAAAAGACGGTGAAGGGGGAGATTGTGATTGTGGTGAGGGGCAAAGAATAAGAGGGCTGCCGGTGCAGGCAGCCCCTTCTGTTATGGATCAGCTTTATTATTTTTTTGTTTTGGAAGCCAGGTGAACCTGGAGTCCTATGTTAACGGGGATATAGAAACGGGAATAATCGCTGGTATAATCATACCCTGTTCCGGAGGAAGGCCGGTACTTATAGGTGGTTTTGGCTTTATTATAATAAAAGCCAACGGATGCATAAAATCCTAAATGCTGGTTGACAAAATGCTCATAGCCGAACTGCAGACCCGTACTCCAGTCTCCTTTGGGCTTTGTGGTGGTTTCACTGCTGCTGCCGCCGCTGCTGGTACTCTTGCTTTTACCGCCATAAATACCATACTGGAAATTGACCTGGGCAAAGGGCATACCCGTTTTACTGCCTCCGAAATAATAACGGGCATAAGGACCAATATAAACGCTGGGCTGGTTGGATTTGCTGTCGGTAGTTGTGGAAGAGCCGGTATTGCTGCTTTTACTGTCTGAAGTGTAAAAGCCGAAATTAACGGAACCCCCTACCGCAAGATTGTCTTTAATAAACCAGGCAATACTGGGATACACACTGATGGAAAAACTGTTCCCGTCCGTATTGTAGACGGTCGGTGTATTGGAATAGGATGTTTTACTGTCACTGTTTGTATATTGAAAGCCGCCGAATCCCACGCCTGCAAGTCGTGAGCCTTTTTCATTCTGTGCAAAGAGGGGGATGGTTAAGGCTAAGCATACCAGTACTAGAATACTCTTTTTCATGTTATGTTTTTTTTGATTATGAAAGTGCAAAAGAAGCAAATTGAACTGCGTCTTTTCAATGATATTGGTCATGGGTACCCAAAAAACCGAACGAAACGGGTAAATATCAGGCGTGTTTCTACCTGGCAAAGCTAATAATCAGGAATAACCGGGATGATCAACAGCAACTTCATTGAATACCCGTCTTTCAATTTTGTTTTTCCTTTAGGATTGATTATGCGAAATTTACCCCTTAACAGAAAATCATTTAAATGACCAAAGGAATATCCCTTTTCGCTGTGTTTTTTTTCATCAGCATGGCCCTGTTTGCCCAGCCCGACCGCTGGCAGCAACGAGTGAAATATGTCATGAATATCGACATGGATGTACAGGCCAACCGGTTTACCGGTAAACAAAAACTGGAATACTGGAACAATTCACCGGATACGCTTACCCGTGTATTTTACCATCTTTATTTCAACGCGTTTCAGCCGGGCAGCATGATGGATACCCGCAGCCGGAGACAGGGAACCATTACGGCGGGCCGGGGACCCGACTGGGACCAGCGCGTAAAAGACCGGATACAGCATCTGAAACCGGATGAGATCGGCTACCAGGAAATCATTTCCCTGAAAATGAACGGAAGACCGCAGACCTTCAGTATGGACGAAACCATCCTGGAGGTAAAACTGGATAAACCCATTTTACCCCGGTCAAAAGTGGTCTTTGAGATGGAGTTCAGGGCCCAGGTGCCCTTGCAGATCCGGAGAAGCGGGAGGGACAATCCGGCCAGTAAAGTGCGCTACTCCATGAGCCAGTGGTACCCCAAGATCTGTGAGTATGATTATGAAGGCTGGCATCCCACCCCTTATGTCGCCCGTGAGTTTTACGGCGTTTGGGGCGATTTCGATGTAAGCATCCGGATCGACAAGAAATACATATTGGGCGCTACCGG
>JBBIGW010000089.1:0-14871 GCA_037447355.1 Bacteroidia bacterium
TACACCACGGCCTCTTCCAGGGTTTTTTCACGGGTTGTGTCTGTTTGTGCAAATACAAAGGCAGGGAGGTTCAGCAATGCAAACAGCAATGCAGTTTTTCTCATAATAGAAAATTTTAATTACAGTAATGTGTAGTTGATAATCTTATAAAAAAACGGGGTGGCCCGGTTGGGGCGGGGGAGTGAGGATTTCAGAATAGTAAAAGACCGGATCAGCACCCGGCTGGCAGGAATACAAGGGTTCCTGCAGGGCCAGGGCCGTCAGTTCAGCGGCCTGGCTGCAGTAAAGACTGTGCAGGCAGTTGAAGATCCGGGTCAGTTTATAAAGGTCATTGCCGGAAGAAGGGGTCTTCTTCATTTGCCGGTCAAGCAGTTCGGTTTCCTTATTGTCGTATTTCCCTTTAAAAGTGTACCACCCGTTTTCGAGATGCCGGCTGCTGATATCAAACATTTTCCCGTGTACGAAGATCTCATTTTTATCCATCCAGATAACGTCGGCTGCCGGCAGGCGGATCGTTTGCAGCTCCCGGGCGTACCGGTCTTCCCGGCCGTTGCGGATCTTGATATTCCACTTGCTGATATCGGCAAATACCATGGACAGCAGGGGAATGCACCCGAGTATGAAAAAGAGAAGACTGATATATTTTTTCCTGTTCAATGCCGCATTAGTTCTTCTTTTTCTCCAGGCTGTCAATGGGGTACCTGGATTTCAGATCGTTCATTACAGCCTGGGCCCAGCCCGTAAGCGCTTCCTTTTCTGACTGGGTCAGTTTGGCATCTGTATGGGTCCAGGTATAGGAGTTCAGCGGCATTTCCCCTTCTTTGACCTGTTCGATGATCTCCTTCATCTTTTTATACTGGTAACGCGGAGGACGGTTACCGTACTCATCAAAATTCACTTCTTTTTTCCCGTCTTTTACGTGTTTATCCAGCCACCAATGCACCGGCTGGATGTTGGCATACCAGGGATAGCGGGTATTGTTGCTATGGCAGTCGTTGCAGGCTTTTTCCAGGATGCTTTTTACCTCAGCGGGAACCGCGTAATTGTTCCCGATATAATTGGCCTGCGGGCCCTCCGCCTGGTTTTTTTTGGGATGAATAAACTGGATGATCACCAGGATGGCCAGTAAAACAAGCATGATTTTTTTAAACATACGGGTTGTTTTAAGGTTTGTCGATCAGAATTGTTCCGGTCATTTCTTTGGGAACGGGTAGTCGCATCATGGTAAGGATCGTGGGAGCAATATCGCCCAGTTTCCCGGGTTGGATAGTACCTTTCCAGTCTTTATCAATAATAAAGAACGGCACCAGGTTCAGGGTATGTGCCGTATTCGGGCTGCCGTCATCATTGATCATATAATCCGAATTGCCATGGTCGGCTGTCAGGAAAATCGTGTAGCCATTGGCTAAACCTGCGGTTACCACCCGGTCCACACAATGGTCAACGGTTTCCACGGCTTTGATCGCTGCTTCCCAGATACCGGTATGGCCCACCATATCAGCATTGGCAAAGTTCAGGCAGATAAAATCCGCTGATTGGTTTTCGATTTCGCTCACGATCGCATCGGTGACTTCGTTCGCACTCATCTCCGGCTGCTGGTCATAGGTGGCCACTTTGGGCGACTGGATCATGATCCGCTTTTCCCCTTCAAAGGGTTTTTCGCGGCCGCCGCTGAAAAAGAAACTTACGTGCGGGTATTTTTCTGTTTCGGCGATCCGGATCTGTTTCAGCCCGTTTTGTTCCAGGATTTCCCCAAGGGTATTATTCAGGTTGTCGTTTTCAAAAATGACGTTTACGTTCTGATAGGTCTTGTCGTATTCCGTCATCGTGGTATAATGCAGGGCGAGTTTATGCATGTCAGATTCCGGCAGGTCCAGCTGGGTCAGTACCTGGGTGATCTCGCGGCAGCGGTCAGTCCGGAAATTGAAACAGATAGCCACATCCCCTTCTTTGATCGTAGCCAGCGGTTGCTGCGCTTCGTCCACGATCACCGTGGGTTTGATAAATTCATCCGTCACATTATTTGCATAGGAACTTTCCACGGCGGCTACCGCATCCGTGGCTTTGGCACCCAGCCCGTTGACCAGGGCATCGTAGGCCAGTTTCACCCGCTCCCATCTTTTATCCCGGTCCATGGCATAATAGCGGCCGCTGACAGAAGCGATCTTTCCCACGCTGCCGTTGAGGTGCTGCTGCAGTTCGATGATAAAAGCCAGGCCGCTTTTGGGATCACAATCCCTTCCGTCGGTAAACGCATGGATAAATACCTGTTCCAGGCCTTCCGCTTTACAGGTGTCGGCAATTGCTTTTACATGGTTGATATGCGAGTGTACGCCTCCGTTGCTGACAAGACCCAGCAGGTGCAGGGGTTTGTGATTGGTTTTGGCATAACGGATCGCACTGAGTAATTTTTCATTTTGGGCAAAGGACCCATCCCTGACTGCCACATTGATGCGCTGCAGTTCCTGGTACACGATCCGGCCGGCGCCCAGGTTCAGGTGACCCACTTCCGAATTTCCCATCTGGCCATCGGGCAGCCCCACGGCTTCCCCGCAGGTGACCAGGGTGGAGTGGGGGTATTTGGAATACAAACTGCTGGTAAACGGCGTTTTGGCATGTTGGATCGCATCGGCTGATGCAACTTTCCCAAGGCCCCAGCCGTCCATGATCACAAGGATTACTTTTTTAGATGACATTTGATCAGAATTATTCAAAGTATAAACACATTCATTTCCAGGGAACAAATCCCGTCCGAACCCTGTAAAATTACACCGAAATCGGCGATTTACCTGACAGATTTGGCAAAAGCAGCTGATTTTTAGTATTTTAGTACCTGCGAACGTTAATCCGTAACATGGCATGTTTTTAGATTATTACTACTGTGAAAACCAACCTCAGAACGAATATGAAACAGATTTTTACATCATTGCTGCTCGGTACGGTCCTGTTGCTTTCATCTTTTAAGGCGCAGGAAGGTATTGATGAAGTGGTTAACGCCCTTCGCTCGGGTAATGCCGCGGAACTGGCAAAGCATTTTGATGATACGGTGGAGCTGACCCTGCCGGATAAAAGTGACAGTTACAGTAAAGCACAGGCACAGTTGATCGTAAAGGATTTCTTTTCCAATAACGGGGTAAAGGGCTTTGAGCTGAAACACAAAGGCACGTCCCCGGGGGGTAATTTTGCGATCGGTACCCTGCAGACCAATGCGGGAAATTTCCGGACCAATATCTTCATGCGTACCCGCAACGGGAAAGAATTGGTGAAGGAGATCCGGTTTCAGTCAATAGATTAACAGGCTCAACAGCTTTTCGGAGAGCGTATAAAGAATCAGTCCCCGTTTGCATACCGCAACGGGGATTTTTTATGCCCGCCTGCCCCGAACCATTATTTTTGCTCCATGAACTTTGATGAAAAATTGCATCACCTGATCGACGAAGCGTTGCGCGAAGATGTAGGCGATGGGGATCATTCGGCCCTGTCCTGTATTCCGGTTGCTGCCCGGGGCAAAGCTATCCTGAAAATTAAGCAGGACGGGATCCTGGCCGGGGTGGAAGTGGCGGAGAAAATTTTTCAGTACAAGGTGCCGGGGACCGTTTTTACCAAATTTAAAAATGACGGGGAGGAAATGAAGTACGGGGAGAAGGCTTTTGAAGTGGAAGCGTCTGTACATACCATTCTTCAATGTGAACGGCTGGTGCTGAACTGCATGCAGCGGATGAGCGGGATCGCCACACTCACCAGGCAATATACCGATAAGCTGAAAGGGTATAAGACCCGGTTGCTAGATACCCGGAAAACCACGCCGAATTTCCGTTTGCTGGAGAAGGAGGCGGTCCGGATCGGGGGCGGGGTGAACCACCGGTTTGGGTTGTATGATATGATTATGCTGAAGGATAATCATTTAGATTATTGCGGAAGCCTGGAGAAAGCCATTGCACAGGCGGCTGACTATGTGCAGCGGTATAAACCCGGGCTGAAGATTGAAGTGGAAACCCGGAACCTGGAAGAAGTGAAGCGGGTGATCGCTGCAGGGAAAGGGAAAGTATTCCGGATCATGCTGGATAATTTTAAGCCGGACCAGGTCCGGGAAGCGGTGCAGCTGATCGGGGAGGATTTTGAAACGGAAGCCAGCGGTGGGATTAACCTGGATAACATTGAAGACTATGCGAAAACAGGGGCGGATTTTGTGAGTGTGGGCGCCCTGATCCACCAGGCCCGGAGCCTGGACCTGAGCCTGAAAGCAGTTCCATTATAAATTCATTTAACCAGGAGGCATGAGCAAGAAAAATAAACCCGATAGCCGGGGTTTTGTTTACAGTACAGACCCGGATTTTTCATTTGAAGCCGAACAGGAGGATACGGGAACCCTTCCGACTGCGCAACAGAAATTACGGATCTGGCTGGAGACGAAACAACGGGGTGGTAAGGCCGTAACGGTGGTAACGGGATTTGCGGGCCGGTCCGGCGATCTGGAAGAGTTGGGAAAGAAATTGAAAACGGTCTGTGGTACCGGCGGCTCTGTAAAAGACGGCGAGGCCATTGTACAGGGAGATCAACGGGAGAAAGTATTGCAATGGCTGCTGAAGAACGGGTATGTGCAGACGAAGAAGGCGGGGTAGTTCAACCTTCACAGCCCGTAGTTCAGCAACTACAAACTACTTCCTCCCTTACTGTCCCTGCGCCAGGCTATAGGCCTTCTTATCCCCCCACCTGTTCAATAATTCAAAAGAGCAGATCTTGAAGTTGCCGCTCATGCTCACATAGAGCCCGATCACATCCTGCTGGTTCAGGGGTTCGTCGTCAATGCTTTCAAAACGGACATTGTACTGGTTTACCAGGTTGGTATAAACCGAGCCGGTTGGCCAGACCTGGGTGCCGCGGTTACTGATATTGACCAGGTTGAATTTCACCCCGGCATGCCGCCTGCATTTGCCGGCGATGGCGGCAGGTTGTTCGTCGCTTTCGATAAACAAATCTACTCCGGCGATCACTTCATCTTCCGATTCTTTGGAGATCATCATGGAGTTGATATCCAGTTTCAGCGGGGTAGGCGTACCGGGCATATTGGGGATGATCTCCCGGGCGCCGATCCCCGGGTTCTTACCAAAGTTTCCGATAATCGCTTCGGCAAACTGTGTGGTATTAACCGGTGATTTTGATTTATCGCCGAAATCCCCGGTATGGATACCTGATTCCAGGGTATAGAGCAATGCGTTTTCAATGATGGCTGCATTTTCGGTGAGGCCCACATGCCGGAGCATGGCCAGCCCGCTTAACAATAAAGCGGTGGGATTGGCGATATTTTTCCCGGCAATATCCGGGGCCGTGCCATGTACGGCTTCAAAGATGGAAATATGATCGCCGATATTGGCGGAAGGAGCAAATCCCAGTCCGCCTACAAGGCCTGCACATAAATCAGACACAATATCACCCTGCAGGTTGGTCAATACCACCACGTCAAAATTATCCGGGCGGGTGACCAGTTTCATGCAGAGGTCATCCACGATGATATCATCGGCTTTCAGTTCGGGATATTCTTTGGCCACTTCGTAAAAGCATTCGAGGAACAGGCCGTCCGTGATCTTCATGATATTGGCTTTGTGGCCACAAGTGATCCTCCGGGCTTTTTTCTGCCTGGCCATTTCAAACGCATAGCGGATGACCTGCATACTCCCCGGGCGGGTGATAAAGCGGCGGCTCAGGGCCACATCATGGGTGAGCATATGTTCGATGCCTCCGTAGGTATCTTCGATGTTCTCTCTTACCACGGTGATATCAATTGGGATACCGGCCTTACTGAAAACCGTATCCACGCCGTGAAGGGTCCGGAAATCCCTTTTATTGGCAAATGTGTTCCAGGTTTTCCGGGCTGTTACATTGATACTTTTCACGCCCTTTCCCTTGGGCGTTTCCATGGGACCTTTAAAAAGCAGGCCCAGCGATTCAATGCTTTGCTTAGCTTCCGGGGTCATCCCGTTGTTAAAACCTTTGTCGAAAACCCATTTCCCCATATCCACGAATTCATATTCCAGCGGTACTTTGTTGGCAGTGAATATTTTAAGCACCGCATCCATTATTTCGGGCCCGATTCCGTCTCCTTTAGCTACAGCTATTTTCATACAGGTTTATTTTTATGCGTGGGGCAAAATTAAGGGCTTATGACAAATTCGTCATTAAAGGGATACAGGGGTTCAGGGTCTGGGGCATTTTCGTTATTTTTACCCTATGACCAGCATGATCTCCGAAGGAGTACAAGTAAGCGTGGAAACCTTTTATCAATCCGATTACAGCAACCCGCTGCAATCGGAATATATGTTCGCTTACCGGATCACGCTGGAAAACCACAATACCTTCCCGGTAAAACTGCACCGCCGGCACTGGTATATTTTTGACAGCAACGGCACCCACCGCGAAGTGGAAGGAGAAGGGGTGGTGGGGATTCAGCCCACTTTACAGCCCGGTGAAAATTACCAGTATGTAAGCGGATGTAACCTGCGTACGGAAATGGGAAAAATGTACGGCACCTACCAGATGGAAAACCTCCTCAACCGGACCCTATTTGATGTTTGTATTCCCGCTTTCGAAATGATCGTTCCGTTTAAAGTAAACTGATCCCTATTTCGGTTTGTATTTAGCCTGTTCATTGATGGTGGCCGCCGCGGTTTGCATCAGGTCCTGCAGGCTGATGCCATCATTCTTTGCCGCGAATTTTTTTACGATCTGCCAGCCGATCCATTGCCCGAGATTACCGGGAGATTGTTCCTGTGAGAATCCCTGGGTAAAGGGGGCCTCGCCGATATAGGTCTGAATTACTGCAGGGCTGAGTGAATTCAGGTCTTCGTTCTTGATAATATACGCCCAGATCAATCCTTCATTTCCGCTGCACCAGTCCAGTTGTTTTTGGGTAAAACCGGTTTTAATGGAATCGGGGCTGCCGGGAAGGAACCGGTCCAGCATATACCATTGTTTTCCTTTTTCGATCATTTGTTCGATCAGGGGTTTGCCGGCACTCTGGTCAGGAAATAATTCTTCGGTTACGGCTTTCATACAATTGGCCACTATGTATTCCGGGGAAAAGCGGCGGGAGATATAAGTGGGAAACATTTCCTGGAATACAGGGGCCTGGTATTCGGGATAATTATTCCCCGCATATTGCTGCAACCCGATGGCGATACCGGCATTGACACTGGCCACTCCCGGTGCATCAAAGGGGCCGGTGAAAAGAACCGCTTTACCGGTCTTATACTGCGGGAAATAATATTTAACATAACGATAAGCCTGTTCCAGTTCCTGCTGCAGCCTGTCCGTGTTTTTAAATGTATTACTGAGGTATTGCTGCACAGGGGCATAGCCCCGCAGGAATTCCCGGGTTATCTCCCGGGTTTTTCCACTGGTATCCGAACCGCTCACCCCGAGGATGTTCTGCATAAAATCCAGATAGAAGTCCGGGTGCTGCTCCTGCAGTTTGCGCAGGCCGGTAGCTATATCATTGGTATCAATGCTGAAGAGATGCTGGTCAAATCTTTCTACCGGGATATGCACGCTGATACCGGAAATATCCGGGGCGCCGGACCTGTTTTTACAGGAAAAGAGGACGAATCCCAGGAGGAGGAAAAAGATTGTTTTTTTCATAGTGACTGAGAGAACGATATGGGTTCAAAAATGTTGTAACACGAATGTAGCTACAAAAACATTCACATAAATTTGTACTATGAAAATAGCTTTAGCCCAGCAAAATTACCATATCGGGAACTTCGAAGCCAATACCCGCAAGATTATTGCCGGTATCAGCCAGGCAAAGGCGCAGGGGGCCGACCTGGTGGTTTTTTCTGAGCTTTGCGTTTGCGGCTATCCGCCCCGGGATTTCCTGGAGTTTACCGATTTTATCAATAAGTGTTACCAGGCGATCGGTGAGATCAGGGAGCACGCGGATACCATCGGGGTGCTGATCGGGGCACCGGACCGGAATCCCGACCGGGAAGGGAAAGATCTATTCAATGCCGCTTACCTGTTGTACGAAAAGGAAATAAAGGGAGTGGCGCACAAGACCTGTCTTCCCAATTATGATGTCTTTGATGAGTACCGCTATTTTGAACCGGCCGATGACTGGACTGTGATCCCGTTCAAGGGGAAAAAACTGGCCGTGACCATTTGCGAGGATATCTGGAACCTGGGGGATAATCCCCTGTACCGGAACTGTCCCATGGATGAACTGATGAAGCAGCGGCCGGATATCATGCTGAACCTGTCGGCTTCCCCCTTTGATTATACCCATGTGGAAGACCGGAAGGCGATTGTGAAACTGAATACAGCCAGGTACAAACTGCCCATGCTGTATTGCAATTGTGTGGGCAGCCAGACCGAGATTGTTTTTGACGGTGGTTCACTGGTCTTTGATAAAGAGGCGAACCTGGTGAAACAACTTCCCCTGTTTGAAGAAGCCCTGGAGGTTTTTGAACTGAAAGAAGACGGAACGTTTACCCTGCCGGTGGCCGTTCCTGCTCCCGCATTACCGGATGCGGAATTCAATCCCGCGGAACTGGATTATCATTTAAGTACGGCTGAAATTTACCAGGCTATTCTTTGCAGTATCCGTGATTATTTTTCGAAGATGGGATTTGCCAAAGCCATTCTCGGAAGCAGCGGGGGCATTGACAGTGCCGTTACCCTGGCCATTGCCTGTGACGCGCTGGGCAAGGAGAATGTGCGGGCGGTGCTGATGCCATCACAGTATTCAACCGGTCATAGTGTGAGTGATGCGGAACAGCTGAGTAAGCGCCTGGGAAATCCTTATGATATTCTCCCTATTAAAAATATTTATGATTCTTTCCTGGCGGAACTGAAGCCGGTATTCAATGACCTGCCGTTTAATGTGGCGGAAGAGAATATCCAGAGCCGTACGAGGGGCAACCTGCTGATGGCCATTGCCAATAAATTTGGTTATATCCTGCTGAATACTTCCAATAAAAGCGAACTGGCCACCGGTTATGGTACGCTATACGGAGATATGGCAGGAGGGTTGGGTGTGCTGGGGGATTGTTATAAAATGCAGGTCTATGCGCTGGCCCGTTATATCAACAGGGAAAAAGAGATCATCCCGGAGAATATCATTACCAAAGCGCCTTCAGCGGAATTAAGACCGGGTCAGAAAGACTCAGATTCATTACCCGATTATGAAATTCTTGACCGGATATTGTATCAATATATTGAAAGGAGGCAGGGACCTAATGAAATAAAAGCGCAGGGATTTGAGCCAGTCCTGGTGGACCGGGTGCTGCGGCTGGTCAATATCAACGAATACAAACGCAACCAGTTTTGTCCCATCATCCGGATTTCCCCCAAGGCTTTTGGCGTGGGCAGACGGGTGCCGATCGTGGGCAAATATCTTTCCTGAATTAATGAATATAAACAGCGGTAACCGGTACAGCTGTACTGGATGGCGGTATGATCACATCCTGGGTAATCGTCAGGCTGGTTTCTGTCAGCGCGGTGATCGTAAACAGGCCGGAGCCTGCCGGGTAGATACCGGAAGACATCATCAGCTGGGTTTCGCTGCTCTGGAAGATCCAGGTAAAACTGCCGGCCGTGGTGGGGCTGCATACAACGGTGCCTTCGGTAATCGAGCCGGTACCATTGGATGAAAAAATCACCACATCATCCTTGATGCAGGCAATTGCGGGATGATTGGTTATATCGGTCCCGGAGGCCGAGGCACTGCTGAATTTCCAGCTGGCCTGGGTGATCAGTTCTGTTTTTGTTTTGACCGGGGCTGAATCTTTCTGGCACCCGGTGCCCGTAAATATCAGGGCGGCAGACAGGAGGATAAAGGTGAAAAACTGTTTTTGCATATTCCTGGATTTGATGACCAAATTACTCAATGTGTACCGGCTTTAAAACGGTATTTTACCCTGTTTAGTATCGTATTTTCAACCGAATGAAATAACGGCAAATTATTTGCATACAGCAAGTTCGTATTTTGTGACCGTTACCGGCCTGCCCGGGGCCTGGTACACCGGGATACATGCAAATTGTCTGCCATCATCGTATTTAAACATCAACTATGCTAAAAACCGCAGAAGATATCCGCCAGCTGAACGAGAAGATCAGTCATGCCGGACAGTTTACCGATACATTACGGAAAGAGATCAGCCATGTAATAGTGGGCCAGAGCCATATGCTGGACCGGTTGCTGATTGGCCTGCTGAGCAATGGCCATGTGCTGTTGGAAGGCGTACCGGGTCTTGCCAAAACCCTTACGATCAAATCGCTGGCCCAGGCCATTCATGCCCGGTTCAGCCGGATCCAGTTTACCCCCGATCTGCTGCCTGCCGATGTGATCGGCACCATGATCTATAACCAGCAACGCAATGAGTTTGTGGTGCGCAAGGGGCCCATCTTTGCCAATTTTATCCTGGCGGATGAGATCAACCGGGCCCCGGCCAAAGTGCAGAGTGCCTTGCTGGAAGCCATGCAGGAGCGGCAGGTCACGATCGGCGATTCCACCTACAAACTGGATGAACCCTTCCTCGTGCTGGCCACGCAGAACCCGCTGGAGCAGGAAGGAACCTATCCCTTGCCGGAAGCCCAGGTAGACCGCTTCATCATGAAAGTGATCGTGGATTATCCACGGATGAAGGAAGAACAGCTGATCCTGCGGCAAAGTGTGCAGGGTAGTTTCCCGGCGGTAAACCCGGTGGTATCGGTACAGGAAGTGCTGAATGCGCGAAGCCTGACCCACCAGGTCTATATGGATGAAAAGATCGAGCAGTATATCCTTGATATTGTATTTGCCACCCGCCGGCCGGAGGAATACAAACTGGAAAAACTGAAGCCGCTGATCTCCTACGGGGCTTCCCCCCGGGGCAGTATCAACCTGGGACTGGCTTCCAAGGCGCAGGCTTTTCTGAATAAACGCGGGTTTGTGATCCCCGAAGATGTGCGGAGCATTTGTATGGATGTGCTGCGTCACCGGATCGGTCTGACTTATGAAGCGGAAGCAGAGAATGTGAAGGTGGAGGATGTGATTGAGGAGGTTTTAGGAGCGATTAATGTACCTTAAAAGCTGTCTGGTGTCGGGTGTGAGGTGTCGGGAGTTCTAAGTTAACTTGAATTTATGGGGGAGTATAAGACATATAAGGAGCTGGATGTTTGGAAAAAGGCAAGGACTTTTGTGAAAGAGATTTATATCATTACAAAGGATTTTCCCAAAGACGAGCAATACGGACTCATGTCACAGATGAGGAGATGCGCTGTTTCAATCCCATCGAATATTGCTGAAGGGTACGGCAGGCAATTCAGAAAGGAAACATTGCAGTTCTTACATATTTTCAGGGGGTCGCTTTATGAGTTGGAAACACAAATGTATATCGCTTTTGACCTGTCTAATGTGAATGAAGAGAAACTAAAAAAATTGCTATCGGATTTAGAGGAGTGCAGAAGGTTACTTAGTGGCCTTATAAATTATTTTGAAAAAAATACAACATTAAAATAAAATTCAGCGGGTCCCGACCCCCGACACCTCACACCCGACACCCGATATGCTGACCACTACAGAAATACTGAAAAAAGTAAGAGAACTGGAGATCAAAAGTAAAAAACTCACCACCGACCTGTTTACCGGGGAGTACCACAGTGCGTTTAAAGGGAGGGGAATGTCGTTCAAGGAAGTGCGGGAATATGCGGCGGGGGATGATATCCGTTTTATTGACTGGAACGTATCGGCCCGGTTCGGGCATCCGTTCAGTAAAGTGTTTGAGGAAGAAAGGGAGCTGACGGTGATGCTGCTGGTTGACATCAGCAACAGCTCCCTTTTTGGCACACGCCATGCCCGGAAGCGGGATATTATTACAGAGATAGGAGCCGTACTGAGTTTTTCCGCGGTCAATAATGCGGACAAGATCGGGGTGATTTTTTACAGCGACAGGGTGGAAGCCTATATCCCGCCGAAGAAAGGGAAACAGCATGCGTTGTACATTGTGCGGGAACTGCTCGGTAAGGAACCCAAAGGAAAGGGCACATCGGTGGGGAAAGCGCTGCGATATTTCACCAATTCCACCAAACAGAAAAGTATTGCATTTATCCTGAGTGATTTCCTGGATGCCGGCTATGAAGATGCCCTGCGGATCGCGGGAAAGAAGCACGATGTGATCGGCATAAAACTGTACGACAAAATGGATATGCAGCTGCCGGATGCCGGTTTGCTGCAGGCGGAGGATGCTGAGACCGGGAAGACCCGGTGGGTGGACAGCGGCAATGCATTCGTGCGCTACCAGTATGAACAGGAGTTTTTCCGGGTAACGGCCTATGCCACCCAGGTATTTAAAAAAGCGGGTTGTGACCTGCTCCATGTAAAGACCGGGGACGATTATGTAAAAGTATTGCAGCGTTTTTTCCTGAGCCGTAACCGATGACATAACGAACCAAGAACCCATGATCTTCCGGAGACTATTAGTTGTTTTCTTTTTATTTGCCACAGGGCTGCGCAGCGCCGCGCAAACGACTGCTGCGGTAAAGGCCACGGTGGATAAAACCCGTATCCTGATCGGGGAACCGCTTCAGCTCAGCATTGAAGTGCAGATCCCGGAAAAGGAGCCGATCCGTTTTGTGGCAGTCGATTCCATTGCACATTTTGAATGGCTGGAGAAACCGGTAGTTGATACGCAGAGCAACAGCAACGGAACCCTGCTCAGGGGAATTTACAGGATCACCAGCTTTGATTCCGGGCACTGGGTTATCCCGGCTTTTGAACTTTCGGGCGGACTGAAAACGGATTCCATCCCGGTGGATGTGGTATTTTCTGAATTCGACGCCAAGACGGATTATCATGATATAAAAGACATCCTGGAAGCGAAACCGGCCGCAAGGAAAGCGGAATGGTGGTGGTATATTGCCGGGGGCGGGGTATTGCTGCTGATCCTGCTCCTGTATTTTTCCCGGAAAAAGAAACCAACGGTAAACGCAGAAAAACCAGTGACCGGGATCAGTCCCTTTGAGGAAGCAATGAAAGGGCTGCAGGTTTTGCAATCGGGTACTATTGATCCAAAGACCTATCATACCGCCCTGGCAGGTATTTTCCGCCTGTATATATTCCGGAAAAAAGGGTTGTTGTCCCTGCAGGAAACAACGGATCACCTGGTGCTGCAGGTAAAAGAACTGGGGATGGACAAAACCTCCTGTGATGAACTCGTGCAGGCATTGCGGCTGAGCGATTTTGTAAAGTTTGCCAAATACGGGCCCGGGGTGGCAGACAACCGGCAGGCTTTTGAAAGTATAAAAAAAGCGATTGAAGTAATCGAACAAATCAACTGATGCTGTACGAGTGGATAAGACATATGGATTTTGCGTACCCGGCGGTCTTCGGGTTATTTGCCCTTTTGCCATTGGTTGCCTGGTGGTACCGGCGTAATAATAACCGCAGCCAGGCCGCTTTTAAAGTATCCACTATCCATGCATTTGGCGTCAGTTCCTGGAAGACCCGTTTTCGTCATCTTCCCTTTGTGCTGCGACTGCTGGCGCTTTCGGCCCTTATCATTGCCCTGGCCCGCCCGCAAAAAAGAAATGACCAGCAACAAACAGAAGGGGAGGGAATTGACATTGTGCTTTGTATGGATGTAAGCGGCAGTATGGGTTCGAGGGATATCCTGCCTTCCAGGATGGATGTGGCCAAGGAAATGGCGGAGGAATTTGTACGCAACCGCCCGGTGGACCGTATCGGACTGGTGATTTTTTCCGGGGAAAGTTTTACGCAATGCCCGATCACCACGGACCGGAATACATTGATCAGCCAGATCCGTTCCCTGGAAAGCCGTCGTTACCTGATTGACGGAACCGTGATCGGGGAAGGCCTGGCCACGGCGGTGGACCGGCTTACCCAAAGTAAGGGCAAGAGCAAAGTGATTATTTTGCTGACAGACGGGAAGGAAGATCCCCCGGAGACAAGGCTAATTGATCCGGTGACTGCGCTGGAGATCGCCAAAGCGAGGCAGGTGAAAGTATATACCATCGGGATGGGTGCTGCGCCGTCCACCATTGTGGAGAAAACAGGTGTCGCCCCGGGAAAGAAGAATCCCCTGACCGATTTCCTGGATGATGAATTATTGGGGCGGATCGCTGCTGAAACGGGAGGAAAGTTTTTCAGGGCGAGGGACCGCGAAGGGCTCCAGCGTGTGTACAGCCAGATTGACAAAATGGAAAAATCAAAAGTGGAAATACAGTCGTTTAAGCGCTATAAAGAACAGTTTATTCCGTTTGTCCTCGCGGCCCTGCTTTTTGTATTTCTCGAACAAATCCTGCGGTTTACCCTGTTCCGGAAATTCCCCTGATGGGTTTATCCTGTATCTTGCAACAGCATGAAAGCAATTGTCTATAAATCCACGGGCAGCTGGTATATCCTCAAGGATGAGCAGGGTAAATTCTGGAACGGGCGGATGAAAGGGGTGCTGAAACTGGATGATATTACCAGTACAAATCCGGTTGCGGTGGGTGACCGGGTGGAGGCGGAGACCGAGAACGCGGCCGATAGTACGGCCGTCATCAATGAAATACTCGACCGGCATAATTATCTCAACCGGCAATCCCCCCGTCACAAACACCAGCACCATATCGTGGCGGCCAACCTGGATCAGTCCCTGCTGATCGCCACCCTGAAAGAGCCCCGGACCTCGCAGGGTTTTATTGACCGCTTCCTGGTGGCTTCGGAGATGTATCATGTTCCGGCCGTAATCGTTTTTAATAAATCAGACCTGTACAAGCAGAAAGAACGGGAGCTGTATGAGCAGTGGAAAGCCATGTATGAGGCCATTGGTTATACGGTGCTCCTGGTCAGCGCAGAAAAACAGGAAGGGGTGGAGGAGTTGAAAAAATTGCTGA
>JBBIGW010000090.1:0-14785 GCA_037447355.1 Bacteroidia bacterium
GCAGGAGCTCAAGGGAGGTAAAACAAAGCCAGCAGGGCGATATTGGAGGGAACCGCCCTTATATTGTGATTCCGGGCAGTAAATTAAAGCTCAATAGGATATGGAAAAGACGACTGCTTTTTGCGCCGGGTTCCTTCGGAGACCAAGCTGGGAAAGAGGTTATAATTGTTGTATTATCTGCATTATATTATTCTGCCCCCAATGCTCCGCATATTTACCGTCACGAAGCCGGACAAAGTCCATTACATTAAAACTGACTTGCTTGCCCGTCGGGTTATGCCCCATGATCTCGCCTGTATGGATGGCGTGTATGGTTTTTCTTGTCGCGACCAGGTCATTTTCGCCAACCTGTTCGTGAATCTCGATATGAAAACCCGAAAAACCTTTGTGCAGCATAAGCACAAACTGTTTTAGACCTTCCGCATTGTTGGGTACTGTACCCGGAGCCGTGTGATTGATGAAATCGCCCGCCACAAGCTCTTCCAGGACTTCAGCTTTCCCCTGTTCCAGGAATTCCTTATTGAACCTGAGCACAACTGCTTTATTTGCTGCCGCTGTCATATATATTCGGGTATGTTGAGATTAAATTTTGATTTTCATCAGCCCTTTCAAAATATTCACGCTTTATACGCCGGGTCCCTTCGGAGACCCGGCTGGGAAGGATCCTAAAAAAAAGAGGTCGCTTTCGCCGCCTCTTTTTTTAACCGGTCACACTATAATTTTTCATACAGCGCCCTCAGCTTCTCCCTGGTCATGATCTTCTCCCAGTCCTTGCCCAGCGCATTTTCCCAAAGCGGCTTCATGCCCATGCTTACGCCGATCATTTTTTCAAAATCATCCTCACTGAGGCCTTTGCAGATACCGGTGGGGATATCGATCCTGTTCTTCTCCACCATGTATTTGAACTCTTTCACCCCCGCCGGGTAATATTCTTCCAGCTGGTTCATCACAATACAATTGCCGATACCGTGTTTGGTGCCGAGCAGGTAGCTGAGCCCGTAACTGACTGCATGGGCCACTCCTACCTGGGAATAGGCGATGCTCATCCCGCCGGCATAGGAGGCCATCATCAGTTTGTCGTCGCAGTCATCATCCCACTGCTCCTTGTTCACAAATACATCCCGGCAGAGTTGCAGGGCTTTTTCGCCATAGCTTTTGCTGAATTCATTGAGGTAAGTGCCTTCGAGGCTTTCAATGCAATGAATATAACAGTCCATGCCGGTATAGAATCGCTGGTTCACGGGGGCGTCCCTGGTCAGTTCGGGATCAAGCACGATCTGGTCGAAGGGTGTGAAGTCGGAGTTCATGCCCAGTTTCTTCGTGGGACCCGTCAGCACTGTGGTCCGGGACACTTCCGCGCCCGTACCGCTGAGGGTGGGTATGCCGGCTTTATACACACCGGGATTCTTTACCAGGTCCCAGCCCTGGTAATCGGCCGAGGAGCCGGGGTTGTTCATCATCAGGGAAACGGCCTTGGCCAGGTCCATGGTGGAGCCGCCGCCGATACCGATCACACCGCTGATGCTGCCGAATTCATCTTTTAGCTGTTGGGCCAGTTTGTCCACATAGCTTGTCTTGGGTTCATAGGTCACGTCGGCAAAAATGATCTTGTCGCTGCCCCGAAGGGGGATACGGCTGACCAGGGGCCTGCCTTCAAAGAAATGGTCTACTAAGAAGATCATGGGTTTCCCTTCCTGGCGCTGCGGGGCGAGGATTTCATCGAGCTGGTTGAAAGACCCGCGGCCATAGACCACATAGCCGATCATTTTGAAATTGCGGAATGACATGTGTTGAATTTGAACGCAAAATTAAGAGAATGCGGCCATGGATTACGCGGAAAACCCGGATTGGGATGACCACGAATTCACACGGAAGAAAAAGAATGCTGACCGCCTGCATCGTGGAGCTATAATAACCTGGCGGCCCTGTCCAGGTCCCCAGGGGTGTCGATCTCCACCCCCATATAATCCACCACGATCATGCGCATGGGCACCCCGTTTTCGAGGTAGCGCAGGCATTCTACTTTTTCGGCCGCTTCGAGCGGGCTTACCGGCCATTGGGTGAATTGCACCAGGGCCGCTTTGCGGAAGGCATAAACGCCGATATGCTCGTAATAAGTGACCGGGTAATTTTTATCCCGCGGGTAAGGGATCACACTGCGGCTGAAGAATAAGGCATTCCAGTTCTTATCCACTGCCACTTTTACAAAATTGGGGTCTTCGATCTCTTCCTGCCTGGTCAGTACCTGCATCATCGACGCCACCTGTACCGAAGGATCATCAAATTGTTTCAGCAGCCGCTCCAGGGGTTCTCGCTTTACAAAAGGCGTATCGCCCTGTACATTCACAATAATATCCAGGTCCAGTCCGGCCGCCGCTTCCGCGATCCGGTCGCTCCCGCTCTCGTGTTCATGAATACTCATCACGGCCCTGCCCCCGGCCGATGTGATTTCTGTAAAAATGATCTCGCTGTCGGTCACCACCAGCACTTCGTCAAACAAACCGGTGGCCAGCGTAGCCTCGTAGGTATGACGGATAACAGTCTTTCCCCCCAGCAGCTGCATCAGTTTGCCGGGAAACCGGGTTGCCGCATAACGGGCGGGTATCATGGCGACTTTCTTCATGCGACAAATTTACCGGGAAGTTCGGGAAAACAGGAAGGAAACAGGACTAAACACCGGACCCGAAAAAAATGATTAGCTGGCTGTCGACCTGGTACATCTCAAACTGGTAAAAGGCCCCGTCTTCATATTCGATGCTGATCTTTTTGATCCAGGGATCATTCCCGATCTGCTCTTTCTCAACCGTAATGCTGTATTCCCGTTCCCCCTTTTTTATGATTTTAGTCTCCGTTGGAAAAACAGCGTTATCCCCGAAGACTTCTTTGAATTCCGGGATCAGCCGGAGCAGTAAAAAACCCTGCTGCAGGGTAAAATCCGGGAGGAACCAGGTATCCGATCCGTATTCATAACCCAGGAACCCGTGCCATTCTGCCCCGTTCTTGTACAGTTGCTTTTGTATCTCATACCCCCCTTCCTCAATAGTTAACCGCTGCCCTTCTTTCACCAGCAGTTTATTGCCAAACGGAATATAAACCTGTTTGAAATAATCTTTCATTTCCTTTACAACCAAAAGTTTGGGTGGCGGAACCGGGAGCAGGTAAGAACCCACAATATAACCGGTCTTGTTATTATAAGTAATCTTTTCCCAATACCCGGTCATGCCTTCCGTAGCTACCGTGACCAGTTCTTCCCCCGTGTTCTGCAGGGTTATTTTTGTACCATAAGGAATTTTATCGAGCACCTGCGCGCTGATGGAAGGGGTTTCGCGTATACTAAGGCCTGATTTGGCAGCCACATAAGAATAGCGGGTCTGTGCGGCAGTGAGAACTGAAATTAAAAGACCGGCAAAAAGCAATGCATTTTTCATACCGTTTGTTTAGTATTCTGAAGAGTGTACCGAGATCGAAGAATTCCGTGAGAGCAGCACTTTTGACGCCCGGGTATGGTTTTGATCGAAAACCGGCTGCCACCGGGGCATCCCGATAAAGGCGGAATACAATTCCCTTTTTTCCTCATCGGATAAGCGGTTCATTGATTCAGGGAATTCCACATCGGTCACCAATCCCGCATCGCTGACCGAAACCAGGATATGAACGGGTTTGTTAAATGTATATCTTATACTGTTAAATGCAGCACTTATATAATCCCGGATCTTTTTCTGCCCGAAATAATAGAGAGGCGGGATCTGTTTCTTCCGGTATTTTTTTATTTTTTCGATGACCGTGTCCGTCAGGGCCTTGTCGGGCTCTATCTCAATTTCATAGGTGCTGTCTGATTTAATGATATAATCTCCATAGAAGATCCTGCCCTGTTCGTATACAATAAACGTTTCCCGGTCCCCATTAGCGGGGAACCGGATAAAAGCGGTATCGGTATTTTCATACCAGGTCACGGGACCGGATACACGATTGTTTGCAAACACGCAGCTCAGCAGGATATTCCCGTCCGCGTCAAAGAAAACCCAGTCACCCTGTTTTCTTTTCTGTTTATCGATACGGTTCAGTTTTACTTTATTAATGGTAATTTCTGACTGCGCATAGAGGGAAATTGCCGGCAGCAGCAAAAAACAAAGGAGAAAGGCCGGGCCGGGTTTGCATGTCGAAAGGTTCCGCATCCGGCAAAAATAAAAACTTATTTTTTTTCTTTTTGAAAGGGATGCGCCAGCAGTGTTACGATATCTTCATCTTTTTCTTCGGGAAAATACTGGTCCAGCCCGTACCGCAGTTCTTTGGTATCAAGAAAAGAAAATGTTCCCAGCAGGCGGTCCCAAAGAGAAAACACCGCGCCGTAGTTACTGTCGGTATAGGGCCGTTTCCAGTGATGGTGCACTTTGTGCATATTGGGGGAGATAAGAAAATAGCTGAGGGCTTTATCCAGTCCCTTGGGGAGGCGGATATTCGCATGGGTAAAAGCGGTGGCCAGTACCACGAGAGTCTGGTAGATCATTACCGCGTACATGGGAGCACCGGAGACCAGGATCAGGAGCATGAAGAAGATCCCCCGCAGCAGGCTGTCGCCGGGATGGTGACGGAGGCCGGTGGTCACGTCCACATTGGTATCGCTGTGGTGGATAAGGTGGAAGCGCCAGAGAAATTTATTTTTATGCATGATAATATGTACCAGCCAGCTGCTGAAATCGAGCGACAACACGCCGATGATCACGGTAAGCAGGATGCCGGTATGGAACCAATAGACGAGGCCGAATTGCTGCTGCAGGCACCAGTCGGACAGCCGGATAATAATAAAAGCCAGCCCGGTGTGCAGGATTAGGTGCAGGATCGTAAGTACAAAATTAGCCCCGGCATGCCGGATTTTGTTTTTCTTATAGTGCAGGGGTACGAGGGGGATGGCGCCCTCCAGTATCCAGAAGATCAGCAGGCCGCCGGCAAGGATGGCCATTCGTTCGAGGGGCCTTTGTTCCAGGTGTTGAAAGTATTGGAGGAGATTATTCCACATGGCAAACAATTTCCGGGAAAAGATACGAAGGAAAATGGTTTTTTTCCCGCGGTCAGTCCGGGAGCAGCCAGTAAATTGTCATTTCTACAGGTAGTGGCAAAAAGCGAAAAATATGGCAGGAACATTCACACAATTATACGTGCAGGTAGTGTTTGCGGTAAAGGGAAGGGAGAATTTGCTTCGCCGGGAATGGAGAAGCGAAGTATTCAGTTATATGTCTGCGATCATCACTGCGAAAAATCACAAGTCAATCATCGTTAATGGCGTGGGGGACCATGTCCATGTATTTGCCGGAATGAGGCCGTTTATGTCCGTTTCGGACCTGGTAAGGGATATTAAGAATAATTCGTCTAAGTTTATTAATGAAAAGAAATGGTTGCCGGGAAAATTTGCGTGGCAGGAAGGGTTTGCAGCATTTACCTATACGCAGGAGGCGATGCCGCGGGTGTATCAGTATATTTTAAACCAGGAGGAGCATCACCGGAGGAAGACATTTCGGGAAGAATATATTGGTTTTCTGAATGAGTATACTATTGAGTATAATGAAAAATATCTGTTTGATTGGTATGATGCTGTGGAAGGATAAGTCCTTGGGGATAATAATGCCACCCCTTCGGGGTTCGGGGAATCTGTTGTATGGCGTTGTTTATAATAATGTTACCCCTTCGGGGTTGATTCGTTTGGTTTTGGATGAATTGTTTCGATACTAATGCCACCCCCTCCGGTGCTCGGGGAATCTGTTGTACAGCGTTGTTTATATTAATGTCACCCCTTCGGGGTTGTGGTCAAAATACAAGATCCCATCAATCAGCGGGTGCCCGTCATTGTCACAAAAGCCCGCTCCGCTGCGCCTGGCTTAGCGAGACGAGAGAACTGATATTCTTATGGCAAATAAAATGAAATATACCGCGAAGGGGTTTTGATCAAGACACAAAGGGCCACCAGCACCAGGATGTTTCGGAAAAGTTGCCAAAGCCCGAAAGGGTGAAATTATAAATCAAATCCCCGGCTCCCTCATGTCGGTAAATTCATACAAGCAATCAAAAAAATAATTCACCCTGAATGCCCCAAAATGACACCCCTTCGGGGTTCGGAATATCTGCTGCAAGGGGGATGATATAATTATGCCGTGCTTTGGGGTTTGGTCATCTGTTGCAGGATCAATGTCTTTTAAAACCCGAAGGGTTGATATTGTTATAATTATGAAAAACAAACGATAAGATACCCGTTTTAACCCCGAAGGGGTGACATTATTATATGCTCCGGAAATAATATACCCCCTCAAAAAAAATCGCTTTTCGACCTCACTTCTCCTCCGCTTGCTCCACTTCCTTAAACTCATGCCCGCAATCAAAACAATGATTCACTTTGTCGATGGCCATGGCAAAATCCCCGAGGAAAAACGTGAGCAGGGAACTGAGCCAGTTGATGGCTTTGCGCGGGGTGCTGACCTGCTCAATATTATGAGAACCGCATTGGGGACAGGCCACGGATGCTTTGTGCTCATTCCGGAGATTTGTGAGCAGTTCCGCGGCCCGCTGCGCCTGCGATTTTTCCACCATCAGCTTGATCCCCCCTACCGCATTGGTCAGGATCGGGTCAATGGTAACCGTATTCTCATCCCTGAGCCAGCAATGAATGCCCTCTTCTTCCAGTACGCCCCTGGCGATATGGGCCTCCACATAATTGGGATAGGAATTGATCAAAATGTATTCCATGGGCATAAATTAAATTAAAAAGCCCACGTAAACGCGGGCTTCCGTTAATCAGGGTATAATTTTTATTGATTCAGCATCAGCGGCATTACCAGCATCAGCAGGTCTTCGTTCTCGTCCTGGTCGGCGGGTTTGATCAGGCCGGCCTTCGTAGGGGTGGACAGCTCCATATTCACCTCCTCGCTTTCGGTCGCATTGAGCATTTCGATCAGGAATTTTGCGTTGAAGGCGATCATCAGGTCCTCGCCATTGTACTGGCATTTCATCCTTTCATTTCCTTCAAAACTGAAATCCACATCCTGGGCGGCCAATTGCAGTTCGCTGCCACTGATATTCAGCGCCACCTGGTTGGTGCTCTTGTTGCTGAACACGCTTACCCGGCGCAGGGCGCTCTGGAAATCGCTCTTGCTCACGGTGAGGCGGTAGGGATTGTCGGCGGGGATCACCACTTTATAATCCGGGAAACGGGCATCGATCAGGCGGCAGCTCATCTGGGTGGTGCCGTGTTTTACAAACAGGTGGTTGCTGTTATAGCTGATAGTGATCTCTTCGTCTGTTGAAGGGATCGCGGCTTTTAAGAGGTTCAGGGGTTTGCGTGGGGCGATGAAAGAATCCGCTTTGGGACATTTTACATCAGTTCTTTTGTAGCGCACCAGGCGGTGGGCATCGGTGGCCACGCATTGCAAACCTTTTTTATCCAGCTCAAAAAAGACGCCGGTCATGGCAGGACGAAGATCGTCGTTGCTGGTGGCAAACAGGGTCTTGCTGATAGCAGTAACCAGGGCGGAAGCCAGCATGGTAAAGGAAGTGGTATCATCGGCGGCCGGTTCCTTGGGGAAATTGTCCGGGTTTTCGCCCATCACCTTGTATTTCCCGTTATCGCTGGTGATCTCGATCGCGAAATTCTTGTCGATATTGAAAGTCAGGGGCTGATCCGGGATATTTTTCAGGGAATCCATCAGGATCTTGGCCGGGATACAGACTTTTCCGCTGTCTTTGGCTTCGATGTCCAGCTGCACCCGCATGACGGTCTCCAGGTCGGTGGCCACCACGGTCAGCCGGTTTTTTTCCACTTCAAACAGGAAATCTTCGAGAATCGGCAAAACCGTATTGGCGTTGATCACACCGGAAATATGCTGCAGTTGTTTCAGCAGGGATGAAGAAGAGGCTATGAACTTCATAATAATAATTGAATGTGGCGAAACTACTGATTTTTAGTTTACGGTCAGCAAATCCGGGGGGCTGTGGAATACTTGTTTTCAGCTTCATATATCATTGACATTATGCCAGGCAAACCCTATCTTGGCTGTATATTGCCTATTCCAAAATTTACCAGATGTTCGACAAATTGTTTGGCTGGGGAAAGAAAAAATCAGCAGAAAGGCCGGAGCCGGGGGTTATTTTCGGCCGCTATTCCGACAATAATAAGCCATTGGGCAAGGTAAACCGCTGGACAGACGCGGACAATCTCTTCAAGGAAAAGAAATACCCCGAAAGCCTGGATGCTTTTTTTGAGTACCTGCGGGATGATAAGACCGGGAATGTGGTCTATGAGCGAAACGGGGCCGCCGGCCGGTTTGAGCTGTACCAGGGATCCAAGATCGTCCGGGGTAGTTTTGACGGGAATGCGTTAAGGGCGGAAGTCACCCTGGCCCGGATGCCGCAGCCCTCCGTTCCGGTGATGCGCCGCCTGCTGGAGATGAATTTCAACCTTTATTACAGCCGTTTTGCCATGGAGGAGGACCGGCTCTGTATGCAGTTTGACAGCGATGCGGCCACAGCGAGTCCCAGTAAACTGTATTACGGACTGAAAGAACTGGCCACCAAGGCCGATAAACAGGACGACCTGCTGCTGCAGGATTTTTCCAATTTGGTGACCAGCGACAGCGAACATGTTATCCCCATTGACCAGCAGGAGAAAGAGATAAAATTTACTTACCTGCAAAAATGGATCGGCGAAACGCTGGATACCATCAATGGACTTGATGCCGATAAGTTTTCCGGCGCCGTTGCCTACCTGCTCTTATGTCTTGCCAGCCGGATTGATTATATGATCGCCCCGGAGGGGAAAATGCTCAACCAGCTGGAAAAGATCATCGGGATCTATTTTAAAAAGGACGACAGGCCGGTCACCGAAAAAAACCGGGATATGGCGGAGGAATACCGGAAAATGAAGGAGCTGCCGAAAGAAGAGGTCTTTGGCTACCTGTTCCGGTCGAAATATACATTTGCGATCGTGGCCCCGCAGGGATATAAAGCCGTCAGCGAATCCATCCATGCGGCTAATCAGAATATGGTCTGGTACCGCGATAATAATTACCCCGGGATCGCCAGCCAGATCACGGAATACGGTTTTGCCTATTGCCAGTACTCTTACAGCCTGCCCCGCGCCATTACCGAACTGTTTCAGCTCTATATGATGGTCAATTACCCGGATTATTTTGCAGCGCTTGGGTATAAGACCATTTATTATGATGCAGAACCTAAACAGTTTCTCCAGCAGGCCATAACGGAGCGGATCCTGGAGATCCAGCAGAACTGGAAGGAAAAATACCCGCTGATGGATTTCAAAACGCAGAACCTGCGCTTTGACAACCTGGTCAACTTCAACCTCACGTTTACCAACGAGATGGAATTTTTAAATATGGAACCCAAGTGAAAAAAGCACTATTCATAGTGAATTTGTTAATGACCGGTGGTTCTTTATTTGGCCAGTTATCGGTGGGGAAAATGTCAATCAGTAAGAACGTAAAAGATACTTTCTTTCTTGCGGCCGGGAAAGTGGACACTTCCGGTAATCATTCACGAAGTGTGCTGGGCCCTGCAGCTGTATACAGAGTGTATGAAATGGGAGATATGGAGGACTTTATTCACCCGGGAGAAGATTTTTATATGGATATGCCCTGTCAGTGTATGTTTAAGGATGACACACTGACTGTTGTCTCAGGGGTTGCTTATGAAAATGGCTTTATACTTGTTGCCAGGGGGGCTGGGGAAAGGTCCAGGGTAAATCTCGAACTGGATGTAAAAGAGCGACGTTGGAAAATGAATGAAACTGTGTATACTGATGAAATTGAGATACCCTCATTGAAAAATAATCTGACCATTTCCCATCCATTCCCCCTGAAATATGATCAACGTATTTACGGTTTTTTTGAAATGGACTCGCCGTCATTGACTATTCTCAGCGAATCGGGTAAAGAGGAGAAACAGCATTATCGGATTAAAATTTATTTTACTTGCCAGGTTTATCCTGAAATATTTTAAAATGGACCCGCAACTCATCATCGAGAAATACCAGAATGCCATTATCCAGATTGCCACAGCCTCCGGAACGGGCACCGGTTTTTATGTAAAAGAATTCGACCTGATCGTGACCAATGATCATGTGGTGGCTGACAATACCGAAGTAACCATTGCCGGCAAAACATTTGACAAAGCCTTATCAAGGGTCTGGTACACCGACCGGAAACATGACCTGGCTTTCCTGGAAGCGCCAAAAAACATTGAACTGCCGGAGATACAATTAGGCAAGTACGAACAGATGAAGGACGGGGACGCGGTAGTAGCCATTGGTCACCCGTTTGGTCTTAACTATACCGCCACGCAGGGGGTTATTTCCAAAGTGGACCGGATCCGGGAAGGGTTGAAGTATATCCAGATCGACGCGGCCATCAATCCCGGCAACAGCGGTGGTCCGCTGGTGAATATGAGCGGGGAGATCATCGGGGTGAATTCATTTATCATCCGCGGGGGTGACAACCTCGGTTTTGCCCTGCCGGTACTCTACCTGCGGGAAGCCCTGCAGCTTTATCAACCCAACAGGGGGCAGGCCTCGACCCGTTGTTTCAGTTGTGATTACCTGGTCACTACCGGCAATATCGATTCCACCAAATACTGTCCCAGTTGCGGTACCGAGGTCAAACTTCCCGAGATACCGGAAAAAGAAGCGGAACCGGTAGGTGCGGCCAAGACTATTGAAGATATTTTAAAAGAACTGGGCAAGGATGTGAGGCTGGCGCGGGAAGGGGTGAACAACTGGAGTGTTAGAGAAGGGTCGGCCAAGATTAAGATCACTTATAATGCTGAAAATTTTTTTATTGCCGGGGATGCCTATCTCTGCCAGATGCCGTCTGATCCGTCAAAGATCAAACCGCTGTATGAATACCTGTTGCAGGAAAACTACCGCACCCGGGGACTGGTGCTGAGTTGTGTAAAGCAAAACATCGTACTCAGCCGGATCATTTACGATCTGGATATGACGAAGGAAAACGGGGCTGCTGCTTTTCGCTCCCTGTTTCAGCAGGCCGACCGGTATGATGATTACTTAAAGCAGGAGTTCGGTTGTACTGACCGGCTGGAAGAAGCCTGAGAAGGCCTGCTCATACAATAACCAGGATTTACCGGGAACCCGTTTCCCGTTCAAACGGCCATCCCCCTGCTGCTTGCATATCGGGAAACTAATTTGTATATTTCTGGTTGTAAATCTTGATACAATGAAAACCATCACCTCTATCATGGCCCTTGTGGCCAGCAGTTTTCTTATGCCTGCCGCCATACAGGCCCAGGAAACAAGAACCTTTAATCAGAATTCATCCCGGAGCAACTATACCAGGGGGCTCAGTATTTACTTTTCTCCGGTGTACACATCGCCACTGGGTAAAACGGGGGATTCCCTGCTTTTCCGGGGCAGCGGGGCCGGTGTGAAATTCGGTGGCGATTATTTCTTAAATAATATCGGGCTGGGAGTGGTTTCCGGCTTTGCTTCCTCCATGGCGGATGACGCCCTGATCAACGATTTCTTAAAAAGGAGCGGCTTCCCGCCGGACCAGCTGATTATTACCAAATCTGCCCAGCAGAATATGTACCTGCTTTTCGGACCTTCTGTACGCTGGGGGAAAATGGTACAGTTATATGCCCATGCCAAAGGCGGTGTGTTTGTCAATAACGGGGGCTTAGTGAATATCCAGCAGAAGGGGGCCGTACGGTCTTTCTACAGGAATGAAGCAAGCAGTAAAAGCATTTACCCCGGTTTCCAAACCGGTATCGGCATACAGTACAGCGACCGGTCCAATACCTGGTCCTTTGGTTTCGGGGCGGATTATATGAACACGAAAACACAGATGCAGAATTACGATATCCGCCGGGGAGGCGCCGCGGAAGGAATAAAATTATCAAAAACGGTTTCCGACCTGTTAGCGGGGATCAGTATACGTTATACGATTAAATCACCCCGGGATGCTGCCAGTGGCCAGGCATCCGGGAAGAGAGGAATTGTTTCCCCGCGGGATCCGGCAAGCGGACAGGCTTCCGGGAAAAGAACTGTTTCTCCCCGGGAGGTTGCAACCGGACAATCCTCCGGCAGAAGGGAGCCGCTTGCTCCAAGAGATGTGGCCAGCGGTCAGGCTTCCGGCAGGAGGATGGAAGTGATCAAAGAGGAGATCGCCATTGACGAAAGCGGTGTACACCGGATGGCGGGGGCTAATTGCGGGCCTGTTACCCAGCGGGTCACCCATCCCGACGGAACCACGGAAGAAATGACTTTTGCCTGCCCGGATGACGCGGCCGCCTACCAGGAGATGCGGAATGTTACTGTACCCAAACAGACACAGGGGGCGACCTTCGGGGAAAAAGTAAATGCCGGCCTGCATGCAGCAGGTGGCGCACTGGCCCAGGGGGCTAACCGCGAGGGAATTGTTCACCGTGACCTCGCCGCCCGGAACATTCTTTCCGGGAGGGTCAGCTGGGTTACTGAGAGCAGTACCGGGATCATCACCAATAAAACGATGGGAGGAGGTGGTGGAGGTGGTGCCGCAGCCGCTTCTTATGCCGCAACCGGAATGATAGTGAATAACCCGGGTGGAACTCTTACCAGCTTTTATACAAGAGAAGCGGTCAGCGGACAGGCATCCGGGAAAAGAGAAAGAGGCAGTGGAATGGCGACCGGCCGTCGTCAATATGAACCCGTTTTTATGGAAGGGACCGGGACTATCTGTGATGGCTGCCCGGCCAGCGCCAGGTTATCCAGTGTAAAAAATAATCCGCTCTATAATGATAAAGGCCGTGAGGTTCAAAACCCCTTATACAAAGGGCGGATGGCAGGCGGTCCGGATGATGATTGTGATGGTGTTGCCGGGATCAGCGTGATGCTGATGGATCCGCAAAGCGGTGCGGTATTGGCTAAAACAAGCACCGGGGCCTGCGGTGATTTCTTCTTTGCCAATGTACCCGACGGGGGCTATGTGGTAAAAGTCAGCGGGGAATACCTGAACCGGAAGGACTATGAACTGAACCTGGGATCGGCTTCCGACCTGCTCGGTGCGCTGAAAACGGGACCCTCATCCCTGCAGATACTGATCAATACGGAGAATAATGATGAACCGGCGCCCGAACAAAAGGCCGGGATCAGCACCTCCCGTTCCAATATCCGTTGCCGGAACATTACGGTGATCGAAGCGGATACCGATGGCGACGGGGAATATGAATCCTTACGGGCTATCGCAACCTATAGTGACGGAACGTCCGGGGATATCAGTTCATCGGCGAAACGGACAGGCGTCTCCAATGCAGGCGGCAGCGCCGGTCTGACCATTGATGAAAGAGGGACCGAAAGACGCCGGGTGGAAGTGTTGAAATCAAACAAGCAGGGCGATCCGAATGCCAACCGGCTGGTAAATGTTTCAGTTTCCGGAAGCGGTGGCAGGTTCCGGGCAACGGGTACTTTTTCGGATGGCAGTACCCGTGATGTAACGGAATCGGTGGAGGTCAATACATCCCATGCGGGTTTGCGTCAATACACGTTTACTATTGATGATACCGATGCGGATGGTTTTGGCGATGCGATCATAAAAACAAAAACCAAATCCAACCAGTCGAATGACCGGGTGTCCGCTCCTTCGGAAGAGGAAGAGATCTGGAGCCCCCGTTCGAATATAAAAATGATACCGGTAGGGGTAGGTGACCTGGACGGGGATGGCGCCCCGGACCTGGTAGGAGGGAATATAGCCGTTGCAGCCGCAGCAAGGGAAAAACTGAAACAGCGGTTTGAGAATGGCGATATACCCTCGGGTGAGCAGCGCCTGCTTGGTGGGGCCCTGCCCGGCGGAGCTGTGATTTCAGCGATGATGAGTCCGGGTAGTCCCATTGGAGGTTTGTCGATCAAGGGAGGAAAGAATCCCGGGGGGAATATTCAGGCCAGGACAACCAATGAAAACGGCGAGTTTGAATTTACCAACCTGGATGCCGGCCAGTACCTGTTTACTGTAGAACAGCGGCTCTATATCGAGGATGAAACTTTTGTCCCTGTAGGAACTAAAGTACAGGATCATAATTCATCCCGCTCCAATAAATCGGCCAGCGGTATAGCGCCCGATCCGGGTGCTGGTGGAACTAAGGTACAGGACCATAATTCGTCCCGTTCCAATAAGTCATCCAGTGCGATGGTTGCCGGCATGGGGGAAAAGCTTACGGCATCCAAAGGAGATGTAAAACTCACTGCTTCCCAGAACAGCCAGTCACTCCGGGCAATTTCAGTACTGGCAGACCTGGATAATGACGGGCTGTTTGAGACGGATGTGACAACAAAAGCGAATGATGAACTGTTGCTTGATGCAGACGGCGGGATTTCAGAACCTGGGCAGAAGGCCGGAGTAAGTACCTCCCGCAGCAATATCCGCAACCGGTATTCGGTACAGGCAGTGACACAGACCCTGTATACCGGCTATGGCACCACGGTAATAAACGGGAAAGAAGTGCCCGTAAAAACAGTGTATAAGGTTGTGGAGAAAGCGACGAGCGGGTTGAAGGATACGTTGAAGACACAGGTGTAGTCACTCTTCGGTACACCTGCCTGCGGCAGGTTACTCAGAGTGACAAGAGGAATCTTGTTCTTAGGGCAACAGCTCGAAGAAACATAGCTTATTTAAAGCGGCTGATAGCGGGCTGGGCGAAAAGTGTTGCTGTTCGATGGTAACAGGGCTGCCTGCGGCAGGTTACTCAGAGTGACAAGAGCAATCTTGTTCTTAGGGCAACAGATCGAAAGTGTTAACCCTGT
>JBBIGW010000091.1:0-14779 GCA_037447355.1 Bacteroidia bacterium
AAGGAAGGATCAGCGCCGTATCGATCTTTCCTTCCAGCAGGCCGATGGTATAATTCATACAGATACCGGCCACTTCCAGCCTCCCTTTGAACAACTTGTCTTTGGCTTTTTTGCTGCAGTTTTCCGCTGAGACGGAGAGCAGGAAAATGCTGCTGAGCAGGAGAAGGCGTCGCATGGTTTTTATTTTTTTAGAATTTAAGGTGACGGACCGTATGCCCGTCATTAATCAGTTGCTTCAGGGAGTCGATCCCTATTTTCAAATGATTTTCCACAAAACTGGCAGTTACTTTTTTATCACTTTCCTCGGTCTTCACGCCCTCGGGTATCATGGGCTGGTCGCTCACCAGCAGCAGGGCGCCCGTGGGAATTTTATTATAGAAACCAACGGTAAAGATGGTGGCGGTTTCCATATCAATCGCGTAGGCCCTTACTTTCTGCAGGTATTCTTTAAAGGGTTCATCATGTTCCCAGACACGGCGGTTGGTGGTGTACACCGTTCCGGTCCAGTAATCCACTTCATAATCGCGGATGGTGGTGGACACGGCTTTTTGCAGGGCGAAGGCGGGCAGGGCCGGCACTTCAGCGGGGAAATAGTCATTGGAAGTACCCTCTCCCCGTATCGCGGCGATGGGCAGGATCAGGTCCCCGATCTTATTTCTTTTTTTAAGGCCCCCGCATTTTCCCAGGAACAACACGGCTTTGGGATTGATCGCCGTCAGCAGGTCCATGACGGTGGCTGCTGTAGGGCTGCCCATTCCGAAGTTGATGATCGTGATCCGGTTGGCGGTGGCGCATTGCATGGGTTTATCTTCCCCGATCACCGGAACCCCGTTCCAATCGGCAAACATGTGTACATAATTGCTGAAATTGGTCAGCAGTACATAATCTCCAAAATTCGCTAACTGCTCCCCGGTATAACGGGGCAGCCAGTTGTGTACAATCTCTTCTTTTGTCTTCATGCCAGCGAATTTAAACAAATAACCCGACTGTATCACCCTTTGATGATTCCCCGTAAAGATTTGACCGGCTATAGTACATTTGAACCATGATTTCCATCCATTACCCCGAGCCTGCTTTCCGGGTGAAAGAAGAGGAGGGTAAAAAATTTATTTTCGACCCGATCCGGAAAAAATGGCTGTTGCTGACACCCGAGGAATGGGTGCGGCAGAATTTGGTCAGTTATTTTGTGCAGGTCATGGGTTACCCGTCTTCGCTGATCGCGCTGGAAAAGGAAATTCAGCTCGGGGAACGGATCAAGCGCTTTGATATACTGGTGTACAATAAAGCGCACCAGCCCTGGCTGATGGTGGAATGCAAGGCGCCGGAAATAAAGCTGGACGAACCGGTGCTGCAGCAGGTACTGCGCTACCACCTCGGGGTGCCCGTGAATTACCTCATGATCAGCAATGGCAATACCACTTATGGCTGGGTGAAAGATGAAAGCGGGCTCCGGCTGATCAGTGAATTGCCATTGATTCCGTAATAAAACCGTTGCAGGCGGTTTTTAATTCCACTACAGGCTATCTCAAAAGTCGCTATTAAGTTATAGCCGGTAAGACGGCGAGGGCGGGAAGCATTGATTTCAACAATTAATTACTTACCGTCTTATCGCCTTCCCGGCAAAAAATACTTTTGATAGCTGCTGGTATCCGTGGTTATTTTTTGAAGATAGCTTCATCCACGGGTACATTCAGTTCCACCTTCTCATAGTTCACTTCCTGGAACACCTGTCCGCCGGCCTGCAGGCTGCGGGTGCAGGCAAATTTCAGTCCCCCGAAATCTTTATAATTGGAAAAAAAAGTGCTGATCTCCACTTCCTGTCCCTGGATTTCTCTTTTGCTGATGGATTTGATCAGCAGGTAGTCGCTGGTGCTGATATAATAATTGCTCACTTTACCGTCTTCTTTGGCGGTCAGTCTGAGGTTAAACACTTTTACCCCTTCCACTTCTTCCTGTCCCAGGAGTTCCAGCTGGTGCCCGCGGTTCTTATAATCCATCAGGTTGCTGGCCGCAAATGTCTGTGCTTTGTATTCGTTCAGCTCATTACCTGTTACATCGGTGGCATCGGTTGCGCCGGCAAAGGGATTGATCTTCCAGCCGCTCCCGTTATAACAGACATTCACTACCGCTTGTCCCATTACGTCCACATCCACCCGCATGGCCTTGCCATTGATCAGCTGGACGGTCAGGGGATAATCATTACCCTGTATGGTCGTCACGCCGGTTATTTTCTCGGTTATTACTTTGTTGAAAGAATCCAGTCCCCCGAGAGCCGCATTGTGCTTTTGTATGATCTCCTCCACGGTCTGTGCCTGTACGGACAATACTGCCATACTCAGCAGCGCCAAAAAGAATTGTTTCATGGTTTATGATTTTTTGATATCCGAATTTAGGAAATCAGGGTTTCCCGGCGGAATTCTTCCCGTCAACCGGCGGTTTTCAGGGGTAAACGGTTGGGGAGGTTGTAGTCGGTAGTCGGTAGTCGCTAGTCAGTAGCCTGCCTCGCCGTAGCGATAGCGAAGGAGGGCCTGCCTCGCCGTAGCGATAGCGAAGGCAGGTCAGTAGCCTGCCTCCAGTATTTTTTTTATTATAACAATCTGTCCCAGGTGGTAATGGGTGTGTTCAATAACCCCGGTGAGATTCCGGTAATAATTACCGTATTTCTCATCCGCGAAGGTTTCGGTCAGTTTGCTGTCCGGCAATTGCTCAACCAGGCGGGCAAACCGTTCCGCATCTGTACGGGTTTGATCCAGCAGTTTATTCCAGTCTCCGGCTGACTGAACAGGCGGGTGGTCAAAACTGTACTGATCCTTTGCGGTCAGGGCTTCTCCTTCCAGTACCTTACTGACGGCACTTACATAATAATTTATATGGTAAACGAGGGCTGCGATGGTATTAAAAGAATCCAGCTTTTTACTGGCCTGCTGCCAGTCAAGACCTGCCAGGACATCCTGCAGGTTAGAGGCAGTCCAGTTGCCCCCCGAATGCACCGCTCTGAACTGATTGGCGATTTGAGTAGTAAGGTTCATAAACAGGATTTATTTTACAGGAAGTTATAGCTTTTTGCTGTGCCGGCTGTGTTCCCTTTCGCTACGGATCATGCGTTTTCATCAACCGGCATCTTTACCAGCCGGCTGAATGCGGTGCTGAATGCTGCGAGCGCCTCCTTTGTCCGGTTGTCGGTGATCGCTCCCTCTTCATTTATTTTCCCCTTTATCCCATGGATCAGGAGGGTGGTTCCACTGGTAAACCGGGCCATCACGGTTTTCATGATCAGTTTTAATTCTTCGTGTCCCTTCTGCCCGTTGGCGGAGGCAGTGATCAGGCCGGTGGGTTTGCCGGAAAAGACGGTGGTGGACACGCACCATTCAATGGCATTCTTCAATCCGCTGGGAATGCTGAATACATATTCGGGGGTGCAGATGATGATCCCGTCCGCATTTTCGATCTCCTTCCGGAAACGGACGATTGCCTCCGGGGGATCGTCCGCCGAGAGATCCGGGTCAAAATGGGGGAGTGTTTTCAGGTCGTTGAAAATGGTCAGTTCAAACTGGCCGGCATTCAGCCGGGCGAAATACTCAACTAATTGCAGGTTGGCGGATTGCCGGGCCGCGCTTCCGACGATGATAAACAAGGTTTGTTTTTTGGGCATGTCAGTGATGTAACGGTCAGGTATAGCCGATGATGAAGAATTTTCTATTCTTCGGATAGAACTGAAACCAAATAGCGAATAAAAATCGGTTGCTCTGTTCGCCTTAATTGTATCAAACCATTTGTTACCCGCAGCCAAGTTATATAATATCTTTTCTTTTTAGTTTACAAAATGTTTTAAAATCAAAATGATTTTGGATATTCCCAATGTCTAACGAAAACCTTCTGCGTAATTTTTCTGATATCCTTTGAGCATCAGGATTAACTATGACTATCTTAATTTGCCTAGTTGAATTGGTTAACACTGTTCTGAGAACACTAGAGAAGTATAAATCGGCATCTGGGAAAGAGTATCCAACAAAAACAAGGGCTTTGGCTAGTTTCATTTTCTCCTCCATCTTATTCCAAATGCTAGTTATTGTAGGATTGGTATTTAAGTATCCACTAGCAGGATGATTCTCTAAATCTTTCAAGCCAATAAATTTAAGGTGTGACGGCGCAACGATTAAAGGCTGAGAAATTGAATTGGTTTGTCTTATTGAGCGATCTTCTTTTTCTGCCCAGTTGACAGATCCATGTGGCTTAAAAACAGGAATGCCACCATTGCCTATGTTATGATAGTGCCATTTTGTATGATTTAATGAAGTTTCAAGGATTCTGTCATAGTTGAATGTAATTATTGCATCTCTCTTTCTCAGATGATTTTCTGCAAATTCATGATATATTGCTCTGGTTTGTTTATTTGAATTGAACTTTCTAAAAGTGCTAGCAACTGATCTTATTAAAGCCTCCCATATTGTTTCTTGGAAATAAGTTTTCAATTGCGAGGAAATGGTCGAAGTACTCGTTCTTTCACTAAGAAATGTAAAGACTTCCTCGACATCAACCTGGTTAAATAATTTGCGGCGTTCACCTGGCTTAACTCGAGTTGGGGTCTTTTTATACCCATTGAAATACCTAAATAAAAACGCTTCTATTACTTTTCTATCTATTGGGTTAGCAAACCTTAGTACAGTTTGCCAAAAGTCATTTTGAGTCGGGATTGGGATTCTTCCACTTTTTTGAACTGTAACAAACGCTCCAGCTCCTCTAGAGGCTCCAGCTCCAAATATCCAAACAATTGTTCTGCTTTGTTTTTCAGCTTTCAAAGTCTGTAATCTTTTGTTGCAGGTAACGTATTATATCCGAATATACGAACACCTACTTAGTTTTACAAACGCATTTATTAGCCGGGTTTCAGTTTGCAGTGTATGATAGGGGTGCCTGGTTTTATTTCGTGCACGGAGCAATAAAAAAAATCCCGCCTGCAAAGCGGCGGGATCCTATAAGCAATTGGTATGGTTTTGTAAGCTATTACGGGAAGATCCCCAGTTCTGCATATGCCGTAGCCACTTTATTGATCGCCACCACATAGGCCGCGGTCCGCATATCCGGGATATCCGGGTTGGATTTCCAAACCTCCATGATCTCGCGGGTGGCATTGATCATGGTTTCTTCCAGGCCACTGTACACCAGGTCCACTTCATCCGGCCCGTGCATGATCATATCCCGGGCATTGCCCTTTACTTTTTTCCCGCTGAGTTCCTCGATCTGGCCGAGGATATGGGTATTCATGTTCTCGGTAAAACGTTTTTCCAAACGGCCATACCGTACATGACTCAGGTTCTTCAGCCATTCGAAATAGGAGACCGTTACCCCGCCGGCATTCAGGTACATATCGGGTACGACAATGATCCCTCTTTGCGAGAATATCTCATCGGCCTCGGGGGAGAGCGGGCCATTGGCCGCTTCGCCGATCAGTTTGGCTTTTACATGCGGGGCATTCTTCCCGTCGATCACATTCTCCAGCGCGGCCGGGATCAGGATATCACATTCCATTTCCAGGGCTTCTCCTGTTTTCGCAAAATTCGTGGCACCGGGGTAATGGAGAATGGAACCTGTTTTTTTGCGGTGCTGGAATACGGCATCCACATCCAGTCCTTCCCTGTTCCAGATAGCTCCTTCGTATTCAGCCAGGGCGATGATCTTCGCACCGGCATCCTGGAAGAATTTGGCGGAATGGTATCCCACATTCCCCAGACCCTGTACGATCACATTTTTTCCTTCCACCCCGGTTTCCATGCCCAGCTTCTTCATGATATCCGCCATATTGCAGACTTCGCGGATCCCGAAGAAGACCCCGAGCCCGGTGGCTTCACGGCGGCCCCGTACTCCTCCCTGGGAGATGGGCTTGCCGGTCACACAACCCGCGGCATCGATCTCACCCGGATGCATAGCCGTATAGGTATCGAGGATCCAGGACATCTCCCTTTCGCCGGTTCCGTAATCAGGTGCGGGTACATCCGTGCCCGGCCCGATAAAGTTCTTGCGGATCAGCTCGGCCGTATAGCGGCGGGTGATCTTTTCCAGTTCGTAGGGAGAATATTTTTTCGGGTCGATCTTGATGCCCCCCTTGGCGCCGCCAAAAGGCACATCCACGATGGTACATTTGTAGGTCATCAGCGCGGCCAGGGCCATCACTTCATCCTGGTTTACTTCAGCAGCAAAGCGGATCCCTCCTTTACACGGTGTCTTGTGGTGGGAGTGCTGTACCCGGTAGGCTTCGATCACTTCCACGGTCCCGTCATCTCTTTTGATCGGGAAACGGATCTGGTAAACTGCATTACACTGGCGGATCTGTTCCAAAACGCCTTTGTCCCATTTCGTGAATCGGGCCGCCTTGTCGAAACTTTTTTCCACCGCGCCGAAAAAACTGTACTTGTGTGACATGATTTCTTTTTTTAGTTATAGCAATCGTTCGTTATTATTTAAAAAAGTCTGCGGCCTGTAAAAGAGGGCTTTTACAGGCCGCGGGAAACTGATTTAGTTGGATTCTTTTTCGAGGCGGGATATTTTCCGATCCAGCCGGGCGACATACAGGATGAGCCCGGAAAGGATGGTCAGCACCACCGCCACCACCACATAGATCCTCCCGTTGCTGCGCATCGTATCCGCCATTTGTACGGGTTTGTCCTGAGCCTGGATAAGCAGGGAATAAAACAAGGCCGGGAACAGCAGGGATATCTTTCTGATTATTTTCATGCTGACATCTTTTTTTCGTTCAGTAATTGGAGGCGGATCTTCAGGGTGGTGATCCAGACTCCGAGGAGAGTCCAGCCGATCACGGCGGGGTAAAATACCAGTCGCATGGAGCCGCTGATATCATTCTTTACATCGAGGGCCGGGTTGCCCTCGTTGCCCGGGTGCAGGCTCGGCAATATCCGCGGCAGGATCCAGATGGAAGGGAATAAAATCGCGTAAGCAAATATGTTATACACGGCACCGATCCGGGCTCTCTTATCCATATCCTGGATCGAATCCCGGAGGATCAGGTAGGCGAAATAGACCAGTAAGGCGATGGCCGCGCCGATCAGTTTGGGATCCCGGGCAATGGTGCTGAAGGAATTGGCAGCCGCTTTATTCGGATCGGCCCAGGTATAGGAGGCCCAGATGGCCCCGGTAATATAACCCAGGAGTCCGAAGACGATACCCATTACCGCATACTGCCGGGCATAAATATCATATTTGATATTGAAAGTCCGGAGATAACGGATGGAATTGACCACAGACACAGTAAAGAGAATCATCATGGCAAACCACATGCAAACATGGAAATAAAGATTCCGGATGGTTTCCTGCAGAAGAGGCAGATGGGGAACATTCCCCAGGAAGCCGGCAATAAAAGTGTACACAAGCAATACCACACTCGTGATCTTCCACCAGGATTTATGCATATAGTTTTTTACGTTGGTCATCTGTTGGGCCATTCACTGAATATGGCCGGATAAAGTGAGGCAAAATTAAGGTGCTCCCGCTAAAAGCCGGTAAAATTTTCTTCACCTCATTATATGATTAAAAACAGGCGAAAATCCTGTTCTTTTAATTAAAAGCGGCGGAACGATCAGTCTTTCCAGAGAAAGGGAAAGAGAATGACGGCCAGCAGGATGATCAGGGCGTCAAGCGCCACCAGCATCAGTACGGTGCTGACAGGAATGATCAGCAAAGGGGAGAATGCCGCGCTGGACAAACGCATCAGGAGGATCAGCTGGGGGATGATGATCGGGAAACCGAGGACCGCCATGATCGCAGCGTTCTGCTGTGCTTTGGCGGCGATGGCGGCCAGGAAACTGAAAACCAGGCTGAGGCTCCAGCCCCCCAATAAAACCAGCCCGATAAAAGGCCCTGCTTTTTGCATGGGGTTGCCCAGGAACATTGTAAACAGCAGCAGGCTGAGCAGGCTCATCACCAGCATCAGCAAAGAATTAAACAGGAGCTTTGCCAATACAAAGGCAGTGGGACTGGCCACTGAATAAAAGTAGAGCATCCGGCCCTTGCTTTCCTGGAGAAAACTCTTGGCCACCGCGTTGATACAGATAAAAAGCTGGATCACCCAGAACAATCCGTTCCAGACCCGGCTCTCGGGATCATCCAATGCCATAAAGAGTACAAAGATGGTGGCGCCGATATAGAGCAGGATGCCATAAAAACTATACTGCTGCCGGACTTCCAGGAGCAGGTCTTTTTTAAAAAGGGTGAGTATATGCCGGAACGTGCTGATAAAATAAGTTTGCGGGCAAAAATAGGATTTACCGCTGCTTTGTCCGGTTTATTATTCTAATTTTCCAAAAAAAGGGCATGAAAAACAAGCTGCTTTCCCGCCTCGCTGTCCTGGTCTCCCTGTTACTCGCTGGCTTGCTTTCGGATTCCTGTCAGTCTTCACGTTCTGCCACTTCCTCCAGGATGCTCCGCTTTAATTATGAGAGGGGGAAAGGCTACGATTATGAAATGGAAATGTTAGTTGAGCAGAAGATACTGGAGACCCCGGTGAAGATCGGGATGAATACGTATTATTCGCTCGATGTACAGGCGGATGACGGAACCGTGAAAACCCTGACTGCCCGCTATGAACGGCTTAAGATGGACATGGATGTGGTGGGGATGAAACTGAAAGTGGATACGGATGAACCCCTGGATACTGCCGGCATTGGCGGCGATAAACTGGTGATGCTGGGACGGGTGTTCCGGGCGGTGAAAGGAAAAAGTTTTGAAATGAAAGTGGATAAAGAAGGGAAAGTGCGGGAGGTAAAGGGCTTTAAAGAAATGGCGGAATCCATTGTATCCTCCCTGGGGCTGGACCCTGAAAAAGAAAAAGAAACCCGGGAAAAAATGAAGCAGCAGTTTGGCCGGCAATTCAACGATCAGAGTGTGCGGGAACAGTTTGAACGGTTCTTTTATATTTTCCCGGCCAGGGAAGTGAGCGTGGGTGACAGCTGGGAAAAGAGCAGTCATGCATCGGGCCTCTATTCGGGGAACCTGCATTCAACCTATAGGGTTGTAGAAATAGAGGGCGATATGGTGACCCTCGAAGAGAAAACCCGGATTGTTTCCGAAAATGAAAACGGGGACAAGCCGGGTGAACAAAGCGGTACCCTGGTGGTGGACAGCCGCAGCGGGTTAGTGGTAAAAGCCGATCTGCAACTGGATATGACCATAGCCGGCAGTATCCCGGTCCCGGTAAAAATCAAAACCACGATCCGGGGTAAGGCCCGGTAAGGGTACTCCTTATTTTTCGTGGTAGCATTTGCGGCAACGCGGCTCGTAGGCATCCGTGGCGCCCAGCATCACCTGGTCCTCGTTGGGGATCTTCCGGTAGGAATAATTGGCGATACTGCCGCATTTCATACAGATCGCGTGGAGCTTGGTCACATAATCGGCCTTCGCCATGATAAAGGGCATCTGCCCGAAGGGTTTGCCCAGGTAATCCATATCCAGTCCGGCCACGATCACGCGGATGCCGCGGAAAGCCAGCTCATCACATACATTGGCGATCTCTTCATCAAAGAACTGGGCTTCATCAATCCCGATCACATCCGCATCCGCAGCCATCAGCAGTATTTTCTGGGAATTGTCGATCGGGGTGGAGTGGATGGCCTGCGCGTCATGGGACACAATCTTTACCTCGTCATAGCGGATATCAATCGCGGGTTTAAATATTTCCGCTTTCTGGTTGGCGATCTTTACGCGTTTCAGCCGGCGGATCAGTTCTTCCGTTTTCCCGCTGAACATGGAGCCGCAGATCACTTCAATGCTGCCGCGCCGTTCGCCGCTGGTATTGGGTTCAATAAACATTGTTAAGATTTAGCCGGGCTGTTTTGCAAATGATTTTATTGGCAAACTGTTTGTAACTTTAAAGGGTCCGGTATTGCCGGCGCCAAATATAATCGAATGGAACGAATCGAAATCCTGATCCATAAATTAAAAGAACAGTTTGAGAAAAACGCTGACCCGGCGGTGCTGCTGGGCACCGTACAGTTACTCCAGCTGGAGCTGACCCGGGTCAGGCCGGTAGCTCCCCAGGGACTGGGTACGGCCAAAGTGGCTGTCCTGCTTCCCGTCACCCCGATCCGTCCCGAAGCGGACCTGCCGGCCGGCTATGAAAAATATATACCCCCGCCGGCAGCTGCTGCACCGGTAAGGGAAATAAAAGAAACCCTCCTGGTGGAAGATGACAACCTGGCCCTGGTGAAAAAAAACGGCCAGCTGGATATGGTCTTTGACCCCATGAAGGAGATCCCGACACTTTCCCAGCAGGCCAGGGGCAAAGAAGTGAATGATAACACGGATCTTTCCGAGTCATTAAATGACCGGCTGAAACAGGGGCAGACCGAACTGATGGAGATCCTGAAGGAAGCGCCGGTAAAAGACCTGCGCAAGGCCATCGGCATCAATGACCGTTTTGTATTTATCAACGAACTGTTCCGGGGGGATGAGAATATGTATGAACGGAGCATCCGGACCATCAATAATTTTAATATCTACGCGGAAGCGGAATACTGGATCAGCCGGGAACTGAAGGTTAAACTGGGCTGGGATTCCGGAACTCCCACGGTACTGCATTTTGATCAGCTGGTCAGGAGACGTTTTTCCTGAATAAAATGAATGATCTTCCCGGTAGCACCCCGGTGCGATTGCACAAAGGTTCCTGCTGCATTACTCCGGTACTGGTATTCCTTTTCATCATCGGATAAGGTTTCGAGCAATAGCCTGAGCATCCGGCCATCCATTTTGTCATCCGTAAAAGATACCCCCCCGCCGGATCTCACCAGCCCCACGGCTTCTGAATATTTCTGGTAATAAGGGCCGAAGAGCACCAATTTATTATAGACTGCTGCTTCCAGTACATTGTGCACCCCGTTTTTGGTCATTCCACCTCCCACATAGGTCAGCCAGCCATAATTATAAAGCCGCGACAGCATACCGATATTGTCAATGACCAGGACGGTTGCCCCGGGCGCCACACCGTTTTGCAATTGTGAATACCGCACCGAGTCCGGGAAAAGTTTTTGAATTTCGGCAAGGTGTTTTTCACCGATCTCGTGCGGGGCGATGATCAGTTTCATCCCCGGGTCCTGCAGCTCCCCGAAGGCGCGGGCCAGCACAGCTTCGTCTTCGGGCCAGGTGCTCCCGGCCACCAGGGTTCGTTTATTCCCGGTAAAATCAGCCACAACCGGTATCGGTTCAAATTTTTCCGCGATGGCGATCACCCGGTCAAAACGGGTGTCGCCGGAAACCGTACAGATGGAGGAAAGCCCGATCTGCTGAATGAGCTCCGCGGATTCCGGGTTCTGCACAAAAAGCTGGTCGAAACGGGAAAGCATTTTTCGCTGCAGGCCGCCATACCAGGAAAAAAAACTCATGTCTTTCCGGAAGAGGGCCGAGACCAGTAATAAAGGGATATTCCGGTATTTTATTTTCTTTAAATAATAGTACCAGAATTCATATTTCACAAAAATGACCAGGCGGGGCTGTACAATTTCCAGGAAACGCCGGGCATTTACAGGGCCATCGGCCGGTAAATAAAAGACCCAGTCGGCCCCGGTATAATTTTTTTGGACCTCATAACCGGAGGGTGAGAAAAATGTCAGCAGGAAACGATGGTCCGGGTACTGCTCTTTCATCTTTTCCAGCAGGGGACGGCCCTGTTCAAATTCACCCAGGGAGGCACAATGTATCCAGATGATTTTTTCACCCCGGGGGATCGCCCGGGCTAACCGCCCGAAAATATTCTTTCTGCCCTGCACCCATTTGGCGGCCTTGGCATTGAACAGGGAAGCCGTATAAATACCGGCTTTGTAAAGCAGGAGGAATATGTTGTAGAAGAAAACGGCCAAATTATTGGGATTGAACTGCTGCCAAAAGTAATGTCAATCGTGCAAACTACCTGTATTTTACTATTTTTGCGGCTCTTAAACAGCATAAATTCATACGATGCGACAAATTCAAATGGTAGACACCCGTACCCAGTATCATCATATCAAGGCGGAAGTGGATCAGGCGGTACTGGAGGTGATGGAAAGTTCAGCTTTTATCAATGGCAAACCGGTACAGGAATTTGCCGGTCATCTCTCGGCCTATCTCGGTGCCAAATTTACGATCCCCTGCGCCAATGGCACCGATGCCCTGCAGATTGCCATGATGGCCCTGGACCTGCAACCCGGGGATGAAGTGATCACCCCATCCTTTACCTATATCGCGACCACGGAAGTGATCGCTTTGCTGAAGCTGAAACCGGTATTTGTGGAAGTGGACCCCAAAACTTTCTGTATCGATCCGGCAGCCATAGAAAAAGCCATCACGCCCCGCACAAAGGCGATCGTACCCGTGCACCTCTACGGGCATGCGGCGCCGATGGAAGAGATCATGGCCATCGCGAAGAAACATAATCTGTATGTGATCGAAGACAATGCCCAGGCCATTGGCTGTGATTATACTTTCGCTGACGGTTCGAAGAAAAAAACGGGAACCATCGGGGATATCGGCTGTACTTCCTTTTATCCTTCCAAGAACCTGGGGGCTTTTGGGGATGGCGGCGCTATCTTTACCAATGATGAAGCACTGAGTGTGAAACTGCGGATGATCGCCAACCACGGTCAGCAGAAAAAATACTACCATGAAATGGTGGGCTGTAACAGCCGGCTGGATACCATCCAGGCGGCCATCCTCGATATTAAACTGAAACACCTCGATGAATACATCGCGGCCAGGCGGGCTGCGGCTGATTTTTATGACAAGGCCTTTGGGGGGCATCCGAAGATCAGCATTCCTTACCGCGCCGCGTATTCCCATCATGTATTCCATCAGTACACGCTGATCCTTGAAGGAGTTGACCGCGATGGCCTGTCACAATACCTGGCCACACAGCAGATTCCCTCCATGATCTATTACCCGGTACCCGGCCACAAACAAAAGATGTTTGAGCAATTCGGTTCCGGTTCCCAGGTGCTGCCGGTTACGGACTGGCTGACAGAGCGGGTGATCTCCCTGCCCATCCATACCGAACTGGACGGGGAACAATTAGCGTTTATTACCCAACAGGTGCTTGCATTTATCAATAAATAGAAATCTTGATCTTATACCTTCACTAAACCATTAAAACGTGTACCAGGAATTAGTAGATAAAAAAGTAAAATTAGCCGTCATCGGACTGGGCTATGTGGGATTGCCCATCGCGCTGGAATTCGCCCGTAAAATTTCCGTGATCGGTTTTGATATCAGTGCCCGCCGTATCGAAATGATGAAGCAGGGGATCGATCCCAGCAATGAACTGGAGAAAGAAGCCTTTGAGGGCTGTGATATCACCTTTACAGATTCCCTGGATGTATTACGGGAAGCGAAGTTTTTTATCGTGGCCGTTCCCACACCGGTGGACGAACACAATGTGCCGGACCTGACCCCCGTGCAACGGGCTTCTGAGACCGTGGGTAAAGTGATCAAGAAAGGGGATTATGTGGTATTTGAATCCACCGTGTATCCCGGTTGTACCGAGGAGGATTGCCTGCCGGTCATGGAGAAATTATCGGGGCTGAAGAATATTGTTGATTTCAAACTGGGTTACTCGCCCGAGCGGATCAACCCGGGCGATAAGCAGCATACCCTGGCTACTATTGTAAAAGTGGTATCGGGTTGTGATGCGGAATCACTGGAGGAGATCGCCAAAACCTATGAGCTGGTGGTAAAAGCCGGTGTGCACCGGGCTTCCTCCATCAAAGTGGCTGAGGCCGCCAAGATCATTGAGAACACGCAACGGGACCTGAACATTGCCCTGATGAATGAACTCTCCCTGATCTTTGATAAGATGAACATCAACACCTATGAAGTGCTGGAAGCCGCCGGCACCAAGTGGAATTTCCTGAAATTCCAGCCGGGCCTGGTAGGAGGGCATTGTATTGGCGTGGACCCCTATTACCTGACCTATAAGGCCAAGGAGCTCGGGTATCATTCCGAAGTGATCCTGGCCGGGCGGAGCATCAATGATAATATGGGAAAATATGTGGCCAAAAAAGTGATCCAGCATATCATTAAGAATAACGGGGATGTAAAGGCTGCCAAAGTACTGATCAAGGGAGCCACCTTTAAAGAAGACGTGAGCGATATCCGCAATTCCAAAGTGCGGGATGTGGTGAATGCCCTGAAAGAATATTTTGTGAATGTGGAAGTGGAAGACCCGCATGCGGATGCTGCGGAACTTGAGCATGAGTACGGATTTGGCCTGGTGGATAAGATCGCCAATGATTATGACGCGGTGATTATACCGGTGCCGCACCGTCAGTACAGGGACCTGGACGAAAATTATTATGCCGGTATTACAAAACCCCATGCGATGGTGGCCGACCTGAAGGGGATTTACCGGAACAAGATTACTAACCGAACCTACTGGAGCCTGTAATATGCCATTTATTGAAACCGATTTTCCGGGACTGCTCATCTTTGAACCCAGGGTCTTTGAAGACAGCCGGGGCCATTTCTTTGAGTCCTTCAATGACCGGATTTTCCGGGAACAGGGAATCGGCAGCCAATGGGTGCAGGACAACCAGTCCTGCTCCAGTTACGGGGTGATCCGCGGATTGCATTACCAGCTTCCCCCCAATGCGCAGACCAAACTGGTAAGGGTGTTGTGCGGGGAGATCCTGGATGTGGTGGTGGATATCCGGAAAGGGTCTCCTTTCTATGGAAAAGTATTCTGTGTGGTGTTGTCTTCGGATAATAAGAAACAGTTGCTGATCCCGAAGGGTTTTGCTCACGGGTTCTC
>JBBIGW010000092.1:0-14775 GCA_037447355.1 Bacteroidia bacterium
GTCAATTTTCCCGCTTCTGTGGTGTGGGGCGGGATCGAACCGCCGACACAAGGATTTTCAGTCCTTTGCTCTACCGACTGAGCTACCGCACCGTTCCTGATACATTCCCGGCCAAGGGTGGAAGCCCCCGGACCCTTCCTGTATCGGGGCTGCAAATATAGCGGGAATTCACAAAAAATCCACAGAGTTTAGAAGCTTTCTGCTTAAAATTCAAAAAAAGCGGCCCTACCGGGCCGCCCTTTGTTTGCCAGCAATACGCTATCGAAAATCCGCTATAAGATGAACCGACCTGTATAGAGCGGTTTACCTTCTTTCAGCAATTTTATAAAATAAACCGTATTTGCTGTTGCAGCCTTCAGGGTAATGATTTGCTGACCTGCCCGGACTGTCTGTCTTTGCAGTTGGCGACCGATGTTATCCGTGATAAGCAGATCCACGGGACCCGTTACTGCTGCCGGTACGGTCAGCCCCAACTGCCCGCTTCCGGGGATTACCCGGATACTAATACCGGTTTCTCCCGCATAGATCACACTGATCACCGTGCTATACCGCGCATGGCCATCCCTGTCCACCTGCTTCAGCCGGTAAAACGCTTCGCCAATCAGCGGGTTGTTATCCGTAAACCGGTACTCATTACGGACAGCGGGATTCTGGCCGGCTTCCACCTGCCCTATTTTACCATACTGTATTCCATTCGCACTGCGCTCGATTTCATAATAATCATTGTTGCTTTCCAATGCCGTAGCCCAGTTCAGGATCACGGTTTTGCCCTGCGTTGTCCCCGTAAAGGATAACCAGGTTACCGGCAGGATGAAGTTGGATTCGCCAATGGCAAAGGGTGAGAAACTGCCGCTGTACCCGCTATAACTGAGGGTGCCGGCAGGCAGGTTATACGTGGGCGTACCGGGCAAGATATCCCAGGCGCTGCCATTGTAGTGGAGCAGTTTGGGGGCAACAAATGTACCAGCAACACTGGCGGGATTCCAGGTAAAATCCAAATCGACCGTACCCGCACCGGTACTGGCGCCGCTATTACCGATATTCCAGGTGAGGTCCACCCGGGGAGCGGCTAAACTGAGACTGCCGGTGGGAGCGCCGTTATGGTACACCCCGTCCGATACCGTTACATAAAATTCACCGGAAGTGCCGGTATTATTCGTCAGGGTGATGGGTGTATAATTGGCGGTGCCTACCGGGAAAAGGGTACCGGCCCCGTTGGCTACAGTAATTTTCAGTTTGCCCGTGCCATTCGTCCTGATGTATTTTCCAATAGCAGGCGCAATGGCTGTACCACTGAAGGTAAGATCGTTGGCGCCGGCCGTGATGGTTTCATTCAATACCAGGTTACCGGCCGTGATTAACTGCAATGGATCCTGCAGACCTAGCGCTGTTCCCACCGTTATGGTACCGGCCCCGGTATTGCCGATCCGGATTTCATTGAACCCGTTACTGAAATTATTGTTGAAATAATCTGTCCCAACGGCCAGGGTGCCGGTCCCCCCGGTTAAACCGATCGTGGTACCGTTGGTCTGCGGCTCGATGATCAGGGTGCCGGCGGAGCTAATGGTTTTGCCGGCTGCTATGTTTAACGAATTTGTAAACAAACTGATATTTCCCGCAGCTGTTGAAGCGAGGTTCTGGTTCAGCGTAGCAGTGGATCCATAAATACTTACCGCACCGGTAACGGTAGCGGACAGATCGAGCGTCACGGTTTTGGTATTGGTTGATTTGCCAATACGAAACAAAGAAACGGCGGAACCGACCGCATATTCATCCGGCAGGATAAAATTCGCGGCCCAGTCGGCATTATACGGTTCCAGCACCAGGGCGCCGGCGCCGCCAATGGATGTTACACCTGTTGTGACCTGGCTGGTTGTTTGCAGGGTGCCGAATTTCAGGGTCACATCACCGCTGTTGGCATCGCCGATCACAATATTGTTCGCGGTATTATTGGCCCGCAGCGCCAGGCTTACATCGTCGCCACTGTTGGCGCTGGTTCCGCTGATACTGATGGCCCCTCCGTCGGTCGTTATAGACGTGTAGGAGTTAATTGCACTGTTCTGGATCACCCAGCCCACCGCTTCACCGGCAAAGCCAGCGGAAATGCTGCCATCTCCAAAGCTGCTGATATTCCCGGTACTGCTGGAAATGCTGATATCGTCCCCGTTATAGGCTATGATGGCCAGTCCATGTGCCCAGTTAAAAGTATTACCGGCCGCAGATATTCCTTCGAGGTAGATATTGCCGCTGCTGCTGCTGACGGTTACATTCCCGGTAGCGATGACGGAAGTAACTTCCGTTCCCAACCAGAGTCCCGCGCCGGTATTGAGGTCATTTTTCACCGTACCATATAAGGAAAGATCCCCGGCGCCGGATTGCACTGTCGTATTAACAAGCATGACACCTACATCCCGGGCTCCATCCCCGGCATCATTGCTTTCCCCTTTGATGCGGATCGTACCGCCGGCTGAATTTATGGTATTTCCCTTGATGAGTACGCCTTGTTTATCGATCGTTACCGATTGCGCATAGCCGGTAGGTACGCTGAGCCCGTTCTGTGTTTCACTGCCACTGCCGCCACCGACCCATATATGTCCGCCACCGGTACTGATATTGGCCAGCATCTCCACCCGTCCGCCGCCTGTTCCGTCGGCATCGGCCCACATGACCAGGTCGCCTCCTGAAGTGGTAATGGTATTGCCCGTGCTTTGATAAATACTCCCGCTGCCTTTCAAGTACACATCCCCGTTAGCAGCACCGGTGCTGGTATTGATGGTCCCGCTGATCGTGATATCGGTTCCATAGAAATAAACCGCTCCCGCCACCGCCAGGGCCTGGTTGTTAGTGATCGTATTCGTATTGCCGCTTTTACCAATTGTAATGCCGCTTATGCCATCGCCATCCTGGTCAAAATAAAACATGGATGTGCTGATCGCCTGGAAGCCGGCATCCGAGGGTTCAATCAGCACGGCGCCGGTACCATTAAGATACGGCTTGTCGGTAGCTAAAGTGGTGGTCCAGCTCAGCGTTTCCGCACGGAGCGTAATATTTCCGCTCCCGGGATTGAAAGTGAGATAGTCAATGTCCAGCCCGCCATTTCCACTGGCATCGGCGTCCGCGTGGATGGTGATATTCCCGTTAACACTGCTGATCGTGCGGCGGGTGCTGCCGCTGGTAATAAAAGAGCCCTTTGCCAGAATACTGATATTGCCCGCACCGGAGGAGCTGAGACCGATCCCGTTGCCCAGGGTAAAATCACTGGCATAAGCGGTGATGGACCCGGTGGAGCTGAGCGACGTATTTGCCGTAACGGAATAATTTTCGGCGGATTCACCCAATGTGATACTGCTGAAACTGCTGCCAAAAGCCACATTGCCCGTCCAGCTGATAGTACCGGAATAACCGCCTGTGTAGGCTTCGGCCGTCAGTGACCCGGTGGTATTGAAATTCGTATTCTTCCCGGCAGTATTGCTGAAATTATACTGGTCATCGGCCTGCAGCAGAATATTGGCCGTTGAAGCCGTTACAGATGGGGTAACCCCCTGGACGGCTGTGGCATCTTTACGGTTACCCACATATACATCCCCATACAGGAAAAGAGAGGCATTGCCGGCACCGTCGCCTCTTAAAGTAATGCTGCCGGACTGAGATAATAACTGGGTGATAATATTGGTATTCGAGATCCCGAACTGGATGCCGTTATTCGTGGAACTGACCCCTTCAATGCTCAGGCCCCCGCCGGTTGCGGAAGAGGATTCTATGAGGGTGCTGCCGCTGGCGTTGTTGGAAATCCAGAAACCGGCATAGCCGCTTGCCGTGGAAGTGCCTTTCAGATCAATAGCGGGTATGCTGACGGAAGCAGAACTGATCGCCACCGCGGGTGCGGCCCCATAGGTTAATTCCACCCCATGACGGACGGTTGATTTTCCATAGAGCGTGATCTTTCCGGTACCGGAAACTATTTTCAGGTTGGCTTGAGAACTGATGCCAGGATAGAGATTATTACCCCCGGAGGAACCCCGCAGGATGATCTCCCCGTTACTACTTAATAAGGACACCACTGTACCTGTACCAGAAAGCGGTCCCAGCGTAAGGCCTCCCACGGTATTGGCGCCATACAAGGCACTGTTGGAGCTGTTCCAGGCAAAGCCATCGGGAATACCATCCCCGCTGGTGCCGCCATTGGTCCCGTCGTCCGGACCACCGGCCATTACAATCATCCCTCCATTGCTGGAAAGGGTGACACCTTCGGCCGTGTAAATAAAATCATCCACAATTCCACCCTGGCTGTTATCCGAGTCAGCCCAGAAAACCAGGTCCAGCGTGTTGGAGCCGGAGCCGATCGTTACATTGGCCGCGATCTTGATGCACCCGACATCCTTAACGGTAAGACGGGCATTGCCGCCATTGGTCTTATTGATATTGGAATTGATCGTGGTGCCAACCGTGCTATTGGTAACAATCACGCTTGTGCCCGCATCCAGGTAGTCCTGTATTACACTGGTATTGATGTTAGCGCTGCCCGTAACCGATATGGTGACGGGGTCGGTGCCAGCTGTGCTCCAATTGGTTCCCGAGGTACCGGTTTGACCAGTATTGGAAATTGTCAGGCTTTGGGCAGAAAGAACTGCGGAATGCAGGGAAACAATAGCAACTAAAATTACATTCAGGAGGGTGGGCATTGAATGCCTCGTGCAGAATTTGTACATATAGAGCGGATAAAGGAATAAACAATGACTATAAAATTATTTACCCGTTCTTAATATATTCACATCGTTAACGGTATGTATTAACCGAATAATGATAAGTATATAATCTAACCTTAGTGTATATGCTTATATAAATCTAATCCCGGTCCCGGGATCTTTTCAAATAAACAGAACCGAAATTTCAACAGGAGTCCTGGGGTAATGCGGGGATAAATAAAGGACAACGGTGTCCATTACTTATGTTTTACCGCCAGATGGCGGGATAAGGCTTGCCCGGGCCGGAGAGTTACATACCGTATTCACTTAAGAATTTAATCCGCATGATCTTCAGTTGTTCCCAGTTAAAATTGTATTCCGCCAGTTCATCCTGGGCCACCTGCAGGGAGGATGTCTCGCAGCTCTTGAAATATTCGATGATCTCGTCCTGGTCGTCCTCATCCAGCATCTCGTCAATGGCATAATCCAGGTTCAGCTTGGTGCCGCTGGCGGCAATGGTTTCCATTTCTTCGAGCATTTCATCCATCCGCCAGCCCTTGTTTTTGGCGATGGTTTCGAGCGAAACTTTTTTATCCGTGTTCTGAATGATATAGACTTTGGATCCGCTCTTGTTCACCACGCTCTTCATCACAAAATCATCGGGCCGTTCAATATTGTTTTCCTCCACGTATTTGGCGATCAGGTCCACAAAGGGTTTTCCGTATTTCAGGGCCTTGCCCTTGCTCACGCCCTGGCATTTTTCCAGTCCCTCCATGGTCACGGGATAGAAAGTGGCCATATCCTGCAGGGAGGATTCCAGGAAGATCACGAAGGGGGGCAGGCTTTTCCGCTTCGCCTCTTTCTGCCGCAGCTCTTTCAGCATTTCAAACAGGCGTTCATCCGTTGCGGCGCCACCGGAGGTTTCGATCGCTTCTTCGTCATCGGCATTGGCATCATCGTATAAATTATTCAGTACAATCTTGAATGATTTGGGCTTCTTCAAAAAAGCTTCGGCCTTTTTGGTGAACTTGAGCACCCCGTATTCCTCAATATCCTTTGTCAGCAGCCCTTCCAGTATCATCTGCCGGATCAGGGAATTCCAGAAATGGTTATCGCGGTCGTTCCCGCTGGCAAAGGACGGGAGCCCGTCGTGGCGGAACATCTGGATCTGCGGGGTGAGTTTACCGCTGATGATCTGCACCACATAATCGGTGGCAAAACGCTCATCGAGTTCCTTTATGGCTTTCAGCACCAATACGGTTTCCTCTTTGGCTTCAATCCGCTCCTTCGGGTGTTTGCAGTTATCGCAATGCCCGCAGTTCTCCTTTTCATATTCCTCTCCGAAATAACTCATAAGGATCTTGCGGCGGCAAACGCCGGTTTCGGCAAACGCTACGGTCTCGTTGATCAGCTGGGCACCCACTTCCCGTTCACTAAGCGGTTTGTCCCGCATCAGGTGTTCCAGCTTGCTGACATCCTTATGGGAATAATAAAGCAAACATTTTCCCTCCAGGCCATCCCTTCCGGCCCGGCCGGTTTCCTGGTAATAGTTCTCGATGGATTTGGGAATATTGTAGTGGATCACAAAGCGGATATCCGGTTTGTCGATCCCCATCCCGAAAGCGATGGTGGCACAGATCACCTGTACATCCTCCCCGAGAAACTGGTCCTGCCGGTCGGCCCTCAGTTTGCTGTCGAGCCCGGCATGATAAGCCACGGCTTTAATACCGTTGGCCATCAAAATATCGGCGAGCTCTTCCGTGGTCTTGCGGTTGAGTGTATAAATGATCCCGCTTTTTCCCTTCATGCTTTTTATAAAGCGGACAATGTTTTCGTCGGTCTGTGCCTTTTTGATCTTGGGCAGGACCTCGTAATACAGATTGGGCCGGTTGAAGGAAGAAATAAACACGTTGGGGTTCCGGAGGTCCAGGTTCTTGATAATATCGCTCTGGACTTTGGGAGTAGCCGTAGCCGTGAGGGCAATCACCGGGATGTCTGGATTTATCTGGATCATCATTTCCCGCAGGCGCCGGTATTCGGGCCGGAAATCATGGCCCCATTCGGAAATACAGTGTGCTTCGTCCACGGCAAAAAAGGAGATCTTCAGGTCGGAAAAGAATTCCAGGTTCTCCTGCTTGGTCAGGGTTTCCGGTGCCACATAGAGCATTTTTGTTCTCCCGCCCAGCAGGTCATCGTGTACTTCCCTGGTCTCCTTTTTATTCAGGGTGGAATTCAGGAAGTGCGCAACTTCGTCATTGCTGCTATAACCCCGGACCAGGTCCACCTGGTTCTTCATCAGGGCGATCAGGGGAGAAACGATGATGGCCACCCCCTCGCTGACCAGGGCCGGCAACTGGTAACAGAGGCTTTTGCCGCCCCCCGTGGGCATGATCACAAAGGTATCGTGACCGGCGAGCAGGGACTCGATGGCTTTTTCCTGTGTGCCCTTGAATTTATCAAATCCGAAATATTCATGCAGTGCGGCGTGCAGATCGAATCGATTTTTTTTGGTAGCGGCTGTTTCCTTAGCTTTCACTGATTTTTTTGCCGCCGCTTTCTTTACGGTTGTTGCCATTTCTCTAGTTTTTCATCATAGGATGTCCTTCCGGACGATGCATCGGTAATATGCAGGTTATTTAAGATACTTATTTTTAGCCGAACCGCTTCACGATCGGCCGGTTTTTTTCACAAGCAGGCTACCCGGTAACCGGGTTGGTGGTTTTTGATTCGCAGAATGGTTATAATGGCCGGGTCCGGGCTGCAGTGATGCGTGCAGGAGTTCCTGTCCCGGCCAGGCCCCGTCAAAGGGATGGCGAATTTACGAATCTTTGACGGTCTTTGGAAGCCACTTTGTTAAAAATGAGCTTCCTCAACACAAAACCCGGTTTCCCCTTAATTATCTCTAATTTTGGCGCCAATTATGGCGTCTATTAAACAAGTGGCCCTAAAAACCATTGAGTTGGAAGCCAGTTCGGTTGCTGGCCTGGCCGCTTTTATCAACGATGATTTCGAACAGGCTGTCAGGGCTGTATTCTCCGGAAAGGGCCGCGTAGTGGTCAGCGGTATTGGCAAAAGTGCCATTATTGCCCAGAAAATCGTGGCCACATTTAACTCTACGGGCACTCCTTCCATATTTATGCATGCGGCGGATGCCATCCACGGTGACCTGGGGATGGTGCAGCAAAATGATGTGGTTATCATCATCAGCAAAAGCGGGGAGAGCCCCGAGATCAAAGTGCTGGTGCCCCTGATCCGGAATTTTGGGAATACCCTGATCGCGATGGTGGGGAATACCGCTTCTTACCTGGCCCGTAACGCCTCGATCGTACTGAACACCAGCGTGGAGCAGGAAGCCTGTCCCAATAACCTGGCCCCTACCAGCAGCACCACGGCCCAGTTGGTAATGGGAGATGCCATGGCCATCTGCCTGATGGAACTGAACGGATTTCAGACCATGGATTTCGCCAAATTCCATCCCGGCGGTTCCCTGGGAAAAAAATTATATCTCAGAGTAGCGGACCTGTTTGCCGATAATGAAAAGCCAAAAGTCCTGGTCACCCAAACACTAAAAGAAGTTATTGTCGAAATCACCCAAAAGAGACTCGGTATTACGGCCGTCGTTGACGGAGAGAATAACCTGCTCGGGATCATCACCGATGGCGATCTTCGCCGGATGCTGGAAAAAAATAAGGATATCGAAGCGGTCAAGGCGGGGGATATCATGACCCGGAATCCTAAAACCATCGGTTCGGAAGAGTTGGCCATCAGTGCGCTGGATGTATTAAGACAGCACGGGATCTCGCAACTGGCAGTGACCGATAACGGGAAATACCTGGGTATTATCCATATACACGACCTGGTCCGGGAAGGATTGATATAAACCCTCCGGCAGGTTCGGGGTAATAACAAGCAGCTTTTGTCATGCTGATCAATCGAAACAGACCATTTGACTAATCTTATATAATGAACAAACATCATTACGTTGCGATCATGGCGGGGGGGATCGGGAGCCGTTTCTGGCCCATGAGCCGCACGAATTATCCTAAACAATTCCTCGATGTGCTGGGCACGGGGAAAACGCTGATCCAGCAAACTTTTGAGCGCTATACCAAACTGGTGCCAAAAGAAAATATATATGTGGTTACCGCGGATGAATATGTCGGCATCGTAAAAAAACAGTTGCCCGACATCCCCGAAGCTAATGTGCTGTCGGAACCCTCCCGTAAGAACACGGCTCCCTGTATCGCCTATATTGCTTTTAAGCTGATCCAAAAGGACCCTAAGGCCTTAATGATCGCAGCCCCGGCCGATCACCTGATCATCGACACGGCAGAGTTCCTGACCACGGCCAAACGGGCTTTTGAATTTGTGGACCATATCAATGCGCTGGTTACCATTGGTGTCAAACCCAGCTACCCGAATACGGGTTATGGATATATCCAGCACGATATCGCAGAAGCGGCCCCGGAAGTGTATAAAGTAAAAACCTTCACCGAGAAGCCCAATACGGAACTGGCGAAGGCTTTTATCGCGAGTGGTGATTTTCTCTGGAATGCCGGCATTTTTACCTGGAAAGTAAAAAATGTTCTCGCGGCCTTTGAAAAACACCTCCCGGAAGTGTATGAAGTGTTTGCAGCGGAAAAAGACCATTTCAATACAGAAGGGGAACAGGAAGCAACCGGGCGGATCTACCCCCAGTGCACCAATATTTCCATTGATTTTGGCGTCATGGAGAAAGCCGATAATGTGTATGTGATTCCCGCCAGCTTTTCCTGGAGTGACCTGGGTACCTGGCACAGCGCCTGGGAAAATATGGAAAAGGATTACTGGGGCAATGCCGTAGCCGGGAAAAAAGTGATGGTCATGGATGCCAAGAACTGCATGGTCCATGTACCGGATAACAAACTGGTTGTGTTGCAGGGCCTGGAAGAGTTTATCCTTGTGGACACCAAAGACGTGCTGCTGGTCTGCAAAAAAGAGAAAGAACAGGAAATAAAGGAATATGTGGCCGAGGTAAAAAGAAATATGGGCGATAAGTTCCTGTAAAAAAACAAAAATTCCCGTGCAGAATACACCCCGGATTGTCCGGGGTTTTTTACTTTTAAGACAGTAAACCCTTCTTATGTTCCCATACAATAGCATTCTTTTCCTCGATATAGAAACCGTTCCGCAGCAGCCTGCATTCGGGGAACTGGCGGAAGACTGGAAAAAACTCTGGGAGTATAAATCCCAATACCTCACCCGGAACAAAGAAGAAGAAAATGCCGCCACCGTTTATCCGCGCGCCGGGATCTATGCTGAGTTCGGGAAGATCATCTGCATCAGCTGCGGGTTCTTACAGGGTAGCGGAACGGAAAAAAAACTGCTGCTGAAATCCTTTTCGGGAGATGATGAAAAGCTGGTGCTGGCTGAATTCACCGAAATGCTGAAGAAGTGGTCCGCGGGGGGCAGTCGTTTTCTTTGCGCGCACAACGGAAAGGAATTTGACTTCCCTTATCTCTGCCGCCGGATGATCGTGAACAATATACCCGTGCCGGCGTTGTTAAATATTGCCGGGAAAAAACCCTGGGAAGTCAGTCATCTTGACACGATGGAGCTCTGGAAATTCGGGGATTTTAAAAGCTATACCTCGCTGAATCTCCTGGCGCATACGCTGGGCATCCCCACACCCAAAGATGATATTGACGGCAGCAGGGTCTGGGAAGTATATTGGAAAGAAAAGAACCTGCCCCGTATCGTAACCTATTGCCAGAAGGATGTGGTGACTGTTGCACAGATCCTGCTGCGGATGGGCGGGGAGACCCTGGTACCCGAAGAAAATATAGAAATCAAATAAACGATGGAAAGAATTAATTATTCCTCCGGGGCCCAATGGGAGGATATTGTTGGTTACAGCCGGGCCGTGAAGGTGGGAAACCTCGTTGAAGTAACCGGTACCGTGGCGGTTAATGAAAACAATGAACTGGTCGGCGGGAATGACGCCTATGCCCAGACCCGGTATACCCTGGAGAAGATAGAGCGGGTCCTGATAAATGCCGGGGCTTCAATGAAGAATGTGATCCGCACCCGGATGTTTGTGACCGATATCTCCCGCTGGGAAGAATACGGGAAAGCGCATGGCGAATTCTTCAGGGAGATCAAACCCTGCACCTCCATGATCGAAGTAAAGGGCCTGATCGGCCCGGAATATTTGATTGAAATCGAGGCGACAGCCTTAATCGGGTAATATGAATATAGAAACCCTGCGCAATTATTGTCTTTCAAAGCCTGCTGTGGAGGAGACCCTTCCCTTCGGCCCCGATACGCTGGTATATAAAGTAAACGGGAAAATCTTCCTGCTCACGGGCCTGGATGAGGAAAGCCTTCGCTTTAACGTGAAATGTGATCCCGATAAGGCGATTGAGCTCCGGGAGGAATATCCCTGTGTGCAGCCCGGATATCATATGAACAAAAAACACTGGAATACGGTGCTCGTTGACGGTTCCGTACCCAATGCTCTTGTAAAGGAATGGATTGACCACTCTTATGATCTGGTATCCGGCAGGGGCAAAAAGAAGTGACCCGGCGTTTCTTTCTCAATAATTGCGGAACTTAGCGGGGCTTCCCGGACCGGGGAAACCCTGCATCATTTTAAAAAACAGTCGTGTGCAACTAATTTCCAAACTACCCCATGTTGGTACCACCATTTTCACCGTCATGAGCGGACTGGCCACCCGGCACAATGCCGTCAACCTGGGCCAGGGCTTTCCGGACTATCCCATGAGTTATGAACTGACCGCATTGGTGGACCGGGCCATGAAAAACAACCTGAACCAGTATGCGCCCATGCCGGGCTGGCTGCCCCTGCGGGAAGCGATTGCGGAAAAAGTCGAGTTCCTTTACCAGACACCGGTTAACCCTGATACCGATATTACCGTAACCCCGGGCGGAACCTATGCCATTTACTCCGCCCTGACCGCCATCCTGCACCCGGGGGACGAAGTGATCCTTTTCGAACCGGCCTACGACAGTTATATTCCGAATATTGAAATCAACGGGGCCAAAGCTATTGCCCTTCCTTTGGTGTACCCGGATTATCATATTGACTGGGAAGCGGTGGAGCAGGCCATTACCCCAAAAACAAGGGCAATCATCATTAATTCACCGCATAACCCCACCGGCAGTGTGCTCAGTGAAAAAGATATAGACGCATTGAGAAAGATCGTGGAGGGCAGCAATATTTTTATTATCAGTGATGAAGTATATGAACACCTGATCTTTGACGGAATTCCGCACCAGAGCCTCCTTCGTTACCCGGACCTGTTAGCGCGCAGTTTTGTTTGCTTTTCCTTTGGCAAAGTATACCATTGTACCGGCTGGAAACTGGGCTATTGCATTGCCCCGCCTGAGCTGATGAAAGAATTCAGGAAGGTACACCAGTTCAATTGCTTCAGTTGTCATACCCCCACGCAGGCCGCCCTGGCGGAGTTTTTACAAAAGAAAGAAGCCTACCTATCCCTTTCTTCCTTTATGCAGGAAAAAAGAGACCGGTTTGTCCGCCTGATGAGTGCCACGCGGTTTGATATGCTCGACAGCCATGGCAGTTATTTTATCTGTGCCGGCTATTCCCGCATCAGCGGAGAGGGCGATAAAGACTTTGCCATCCGGCTGACCCGGGAAGCCGGGGTGGCCACGATCCCTGTTTCCGCTTTTTACCAGGATGGAAAAGACGACAAAGTGCTTCGTTTTTGTTTCGCCAAAAAAGATGAAACGCTTGAAAAAGCCGTTGAAAAACTGATCCCTCTCTGATGAACCAGGATCCGCGATACAAAGGCATTTTTTTTATGCTGCTCGCCGCGCTTGGTTTTTCCATCATGGGAGGGGCCGCCAAGGCGCTGAAAGAAAGTTTCAATGCGGGACAATTAGTCTTTTACCGCAATGCCACCGGTCTTCTGTTCCTGCTGCCCGGCCTGCTCATCAACAGGCCCGTACAGCAGGGGGGGAAACCGCTGCGGCTTGCATTTCGAGGGTTGATGGGCACCCTGGCCTTGTACACTCTGCTATATTGTATCCTGCACATTCCGCTGGGCACGGCCATGAGCTATAACCTGACCTCCGCTTTGTTCATCGCTGTTTTTTCTTTTTTCCTGTTCAATGAGTTTCATGGAAAGCGGGTGGCGATGGCCGTGGTCCTGGGTTTTGCCGGGATGCTGCTGATCTATAAACCGGTGATGCATTTACCCTGGTATTATCACCTTGCCGGCCTGATATCCGGTATTACGTCGGCCATTGCCTATCTGACCGTAAACCGGCTGGCGGCTTTTTATGATCCCCGCGTGATTGTATTATCCTTCCTCTCCAGCGGGTTTATAGTACCCCTGGTTACCATGCTCCTTCATTATACAGCCGGGCTGCCGGCCGACGGGCTGTTTATCATTGACTTCCGCTGGCCGGTGGGTTTGGAATGGGGCTGGATCCTGCTGATGGGCACGGCCGCTTTGTTCGGGCAGTATTTTGTAACCCGTTCTTACGGAGCGGATAAAGCGGGTATTGTATCGGTTTTTGGCTATGCGAATATTATTTACTCTGTTTTTATCGGCATGCTCCTCGGGGACGCTTTCCCCGACTGGATGAGCTGGGCAGGGATTTCCTGCATTATCGGCAGCGGCGTGATCATCACCCTCGTAAAAGGAAGGCAAAAAAAGGGCGACTGAAAAATATTTTCACAAAAAGTTGTCCGGCTGATCTTATTAATCGTATATTTGCGATATAAGATTAAAATATGGCCTTTCACAAAAAAGAAGAATTCACCCAAAAAGAGCAGGACCTGGCCGCTTTTGCGAAAGCCATGAGCCACCCTGCCCGGATTTCTATTTTAAAAATGCTGGCCCAGCGGAATGAGTGCATCTGCGGCGAGATCGTGGATCTGCTGCCCCTGGCCCAGAGTACGGTTTCCCAGCACCTGAAAGAACTCAAGAACGCGGGGCTGATCAGCGGCACGGTGGAAGGGCCCCGCAGTTGCTATTGCATTAACTGGAAGGCTTTTGAAAAGTTCAACAGCGAATTCAATACCCTGTTTAACAACCTGAAAATTAAAAATGAAAAAGCCTGTTGCTGACAGGCTGCTTAATAATTAAAACAGATCGCCATGACAACCGATGAACAACTTAAAGAAATCGTCCGGCAGAAATACAGCGAAATCGCCCTGCAGGACAAAGCGACCAACCAGTCATCCTGCTGCGGTTCGGGCTCCTGCTCTACCGAAGTGTACAATATAATGAGCGATAATTACACCGAACTCAACGGTTATAATCCCGATGCCGACCTGGGCCTGGGTTGCGGGCTCCCCACCCAGTTTGCGCAGATCAAAAAAGGAGATACCGTGATTGACCTCGGGAGCGGGGCCGGCAACGACTGCTTTATCGCCCGCGCCGAAGCGGGTGAGAGCGGTAAAATCATAGGGATCGACTTCACCCCGGCCATGATCGACAAGGCCAGAGCTAATGCGGAAAAAAGAGGGTTTAATAATGTGGAGTTCCGCCAGGGGGATATAGAAAAAATGCCCGTTACTTCCAATGCAGCCGATGTGATTGTCAGCAACTGCGTCCTGAACCTGGTGCCCAACAAAGACGGTGTTTTCAAAGAAATATTCCGGGTCCTGAAACCCGGCGGTCATTTCAGCATCTCCGATGTGGTGCTGGTAGGTGAATTGCCTGAATCCCTGCAAAAAGATGCGGAAATGTATGCTGGCTGTGTGTCCGGCGCCATTCAGAAAGAAGAGTACCTGGGGCTGATCGAAAAAAACGGGTTTGCTAAAATCGCCGTCCAGAAAGAAAAAGCCATCGTGATCCCTGATGATATCCTGGATAAATACATGGACGAAAAGGGGCTTGCAGATTTCAAAAAAGGGGTTACTGGTATTTTTTCCATAACTGTTTATGCCGAAAAACCGGCCGCCTGCTGTGCGCCCGGGAGCGGCTGTTGTTAGTGTCTCTTATTTTTCATTTTAAATAGTTGCCCCTTAAAAACTCAATTTAAGCCTTTCAAAGGGATTAATAATTCGTTGTGCCAGTAATATAAGGGCCGAAAATAGTTTTTTAAAAAGCTGCAA
>JBBIGW010000093.1:0-14736 GCA_037447355.1 Bacteroidia bacterium
GTGCCCCCCTCCATCCGCTTGTCCACCCAGAACCTCAATAAGCATTTTACCCTCCGGATCGAAGACAACGGGATCGGGATGAACCGTGATACTGTGAAGCGGATCTTCGAGCGGTTTTACCGGGCCCATACCGGGAATGTGCACAATGTAAAAGGCTTTGGTCTCGGCCTCAGTTATGTAAAAACCGTGGTGGAAGCCCACCGGGGCGAGATCAAAGCCGAGAGCACCCTGGGCAAGGGAAGCGTCTTTACGATGGATCTGCCGCTGAAAAAAGGGTAGGGACTTAGGAAAGTATTTCTTAATAAAATTGCGAAGTGCCTTCTTTTTTCTGTATGACTCCAAGTTTATGGTTTGACAGCCATATACACTATGGGCAAAAAGGCAAAATATCTGTGAATGCAAATTTGCGAAAAGTATAGTATTTTAGACATTTATTGACAAGTCAATTTTTGTACATTGAATACATTTGGGCAATTACTAAGAGAAAATCGTGAATCAAAAGGGTTGCTGCTTCGGCAAGTGGCTGCAGCTTTGGAAATGGATACTGCACTTTTGAGCAAGTTTGAAAGAGACGAAAGGAAGCCGAACAAAGAATCTGTACTTGCCTTTGCAAAATATTACAATGTTAACTCCGAAGAATTACTTTTGGCTTGGTTAAGCGATAAAATCGCTGTAGAACTGAGAAATGAAAACTTTGCTAAGGAAGTTTTGAAGGTAGCTGAGAAAAAGGTTGAACTATTTTTAAAGAAGAATAAATAGACCAAAATTAATTTATGATGACAATAGAGCAGGTTAAAGCATTGATTGCAGATTTGGAATCTGACAGGATTGAAAGAACTATTTCTTTCAAAGAAGACAAGCTAGGTCCTGCAGTTTGCGCATTATCAAATGATTTTCCTAATCACCGTCAACCAGGTTTTATATTATTAGGGGTGAACGATAATGGGAGTATTGGGGGGCTTGAAATTGGAGATGAAGAACTTCAAAAAATCGGTAATATTAAATCAAATGGGAATGTTTTACCGCAGCCATCCATTTCGGTGAGTTCTGTTTTTAATATCGATGGAGGAAATGTAGTAGTTGTTGTAGTCAATCCTTCTTTTTACCCGCCTGTACGTTACGATGGAAGATGTTGGATACGGGTTGGTCCAAGAAAGGCTAAAGCTTCTTTGGAAGAAGAAAGAATTTTAACGGAAAGAAGAGCGTCGTATGCTAAAACATATGACCTTGTTCCTGCTTTAGGTTCTAGATTAGATGATATAAGTGTAGAACTCTTCAAAATTAGTTATTTGATTTTTGCTATTGATAAAGATACGCTTTCTGAAAATGGAAGGACAATAGAAGAACAATTAGCGTCATTGAGATTTTACGACCAAAGAGAAAAATGCCCTACTTATGCAGGCATTTTGTTGTTTGGGTTAAATCCGGAGTTCTATTTACCTGGATCATATATTCAATACATAAAATTTTCAGGCGAGGAGATGACAAGCGATGTTGATTTTGAAAAGAAATTTTCAGGCGCATTAGTTACTGAGTTGCGATTGCTTGACGAGTTTATTAAAAGTAATGTGGTTAAAGAAAGGCCAGTTAAAAAAGAAACTTTTCAGGAGGATGTTGTTCGAAACTACCCTTATTGGTCATTAAGAGAACTAGTGATGAATGCTGTTATGCATAGGAGTTATGAGTCAAATGCTCCAATATATATATATGAATTTTCTAACCGTATTGAGATAGTAAACCCTGGAGGGTTATACGGAGAGGCAACAAGTCAAAATTTTCCCGACGCAAGTGACTATCGAAACGTTGTTATAGCGGAGGCTATGAAAATATTAGGATATGTAAACAGATTTAATTATGGAATAAAAAGAGCAAAGGCCGAGTTGATACAAAATGGGAATGGGGAGCCAGAGTTTGATTTGTCTTTGACAACGAAGTTTAAAGTTACAATTCCCATAAATAAAAACTGGAAATGAGGACAATAACATTTTTCAATAATAAGGGTGGGGTTGGAAAAACGACAACGGTTTATCATGTTGCATGGATGTTGTCTGATCTCGGCATAAAGACTGTTGCCGTTGATTTGGATCCTCAATCTAATTTGACATCAATGTTTTTAACAGATGAAAGGTTAGAGTCAGTATATGAAAACAATTCTCCAATAACTATTTTAGATGCAATTACGCCAATTGTTAATGGTGATCCTGCTACGCCAGTCCATATTGAGCCAATCACTGATTCTTTAGGCCTAATAATGGGTAACCTTGCATTGTCAACATTTGAAGATACATTAAGTGATGCCTGGCTTAAATGTTTAAATGGAGAGATTTATTCTTTTAGAATTACCAGTATATTCAAAACTATAATAGACGAGGCAGCTCAAAGATTTGATGCAGAAATCGTGCTGATCGATGTTGGTCCAAATCTGGGCGCTATTAATCGTTCTGTTACTATTAGCTCCGATTACATCATTATGCCGGTTGCGTCTGATTTATTTTCTCTTCAAGGAATAAAAAATTTAGGAACAACTTTAAATCTTTGGAAAAGGCAATGGCATCAGCGAAAGGAGTTAAAACCCCCAAATTTAACAGTGCGCATTCCGGAGAACAAAGCTAACCCGGCTGGATATATTGTAATGCAATATTCTGCTAAGGAAAGTCGACCTGTAAAATCGTATTTGAAATGGGCAAACCGCATCCCTGCAATTTTTAATGAGTTTGTTTTGGGAGTAGCGAATAATGATATTAATAGCGTTGATATGGACAATAATTGTATATCATTATTGAAACATTTTAGAAGTCTTGCACCAATGTCAATGGAAGCACATAAGCCAATATTTCTATTAAAGCCGGGTGATGGTGCAATTGGTGCACATGTTTATGCTGTTCAAAAAAGTTATGACGATTTCAAACATTTAACTCAAAGCATACTCATGAAATGCCTATAATTTTTGAAACGGACTATTTGAGTTAATTATTGTGCGGATGAGCACCGGCCCAGAAATGACAGTAAATGGTGGAGGATACGGATTATTAAACTAATTAGCCATAGCGTAAGCCCCCTTTTTTTCGGGCCACTCTAAACTAGAAGCATCTGTTTTAGTAATTCTGGGGAAACGGGTTAAAAAAATCAGCCGGTGGTATATTTCCTACTGAGTCAAGTGGCCGTTCCAGATTGTAGAGGGTTTGATGACTTTATTGCCGGGAAACAGTACAGATATTAACCGTAAAATTTTTAATAAATAAGGCGATGCCAGTTGCAGGAATCACTACTCATTGCGAATTAGTTTAGAATCCCCCCACAACAAACACCCATCCCCGTAACTCAAAAACCGGTACTCATTTTCCAGGGCATAATCATAGATCTTTCGCCAATCATCCCCGATCAGGGCGGCCACCAGCAGGAGCAGGGTGGACTGGGGCTGGTGGAAATTCGTTATCAGCCCTTTTACGATCCGGAACCGGTAACCCGGCGCGATCAGGATCTGCGTACGGGTAACAAGCCGTTCCATTTTCCGCTCCTTCATCCACCGGAGCAGGGCTTCCAGCGCTTCCTTAACCGGCATATCCTGATCCGTCCGTTCATATACCTCCCATTGCTTAATTTCAATACCGTCTCTTTCTGTTTCCCCGCCCGCAGCTCGCAGCTCAAGGCTCGCTGCTTTCCTCCCCATCCAATATAAACTCTCCATCGTGCGCAGCGATGTGGTCCCGACCGCGACGATCGTCCCGTCCAGGTGTGCAAGCAGGTTTTTGATAATTGCGGCAGAAACATCCATCCATTCCGCATGCATTTCGTGCCCTTCCATCCGTTCCGCCTTTACCGGTTTGAACGTACCGGCGCCCACATGGAGTGAGAGAAATTCCCTGGCGATATTTTTTTCAGCGAAAGACTGGAAGACCGCATCGGTAAAATGCAGACCGGCCGTGGGAGCGGCCACGGATCCGTCCTGCTGAGCATAAACGGTCTGGTAACGTTCGCTATCCTCCTGCATCGCTTTGCGTTTTATATAAGGGGGGAGGGGAATAGCGCCGGCTTTGTGCAGCAGCTCCGAAAAGGATAAAGAGGCCGGTGTCCAGCTCAGTTCAATAATAAAACTCTCCGTGCGCTTTTCGATATAAGAAGCCCGGACCGCGATTTCTTCATTGCCGGATTGAATGCGTTTTTCTAATACCTGCCCCGGTTTCCACTTGGAAGCGCCACCTACCAGGCAATGCCAGTACACTTTCCCCTGCTGCAGCATGGCCCTTGTGATATCAGCGTATTGTTCATGTGGCTCCAGGCAGAAGACTTCGATCTGTCCACCGGTTGGTTTTTGAAACAACAGGCGTGCCTCCACCACTTTGGTATTGTTGAATACCAGTAAACTGTTATTGGGGATATGTGCAGCAATATTCCGGTACGTATCTCCTGTTATCGTTCCTTTTTCATAGATCAGCAGTTTCGAGGCATCTCTTTCTGCCAGCGGGAATACGGCAATACGTTCTTCCGGGAGGTAATAGGTATAATCCAATATGGATAATGATCGGGGATCTCTCATGTTACAACTGACTGTTGTAGTTTGGAATGCAAAGATACGCTTCTGCCGTTAAATGATAATTGTTACGAAGCGGATACAAACAAGAACAGCCTTTTCAATAAACGCTTCCTGACTTGTTTCGGGGTCTGCCTGTTTGTTTTCAAGTATCAGTTCATATTCAAAAGGATTGAGTATGCGTTCCCTGAATACCCAAATTTTGACGCTCCTTTTTTTACCGGCGCTGTCAATTTTTTCTGCAGCTGTTGTTACCCCTATCGAAAAGGAAAAATGCTGGTTAGTAACGATCATGCAGCTTGTATCCCCGTATAATAAACCCGGATGGAATATCCCGCTGGTGTAGATTCCTTTAAGTTCGGCCGGGCAGTTATAAATGCTGATCGTGTAATTGTTGTAATGGATGCTATCGTTTGCAATCCTGATTTCCCATTTATACCTGCTGAATCCCTGTTCATTGCAAATTCCTTTGTTCAGTTTATTTGTCCATTCATTCTGTGTTACCTGTGAATGGCAAACCGGTATAAAAGTAATAGCAAGAAATAATGTGAGCGGGAATTTCATTTTTTTACTGGCATTTAAATGCCGATGCAATAAATGCAGTTAATGCATATAGCCGGTAAATTCTTTTTATCTTCAAAAGGAGAGCTGTTTCTGATCTGAAAGTGATTTCGCTTAGCACGAAACTTCAAACTTCGAACCCCGAACTTCGAACTTTACAGGTATAACCCACATCCTGAAGCTGTATATCCACAGGTTATCAACATCAATTCACATCCTATTCACCTCTTTTTTAGCAAAAAGCGCGGCTCATTGCATAGAACCCTTTACTGTCCTGTGTTTCAGGGGAAAATACGTTGTGGAAAAAAGAAAAATGGAAAAATTTGGGTGTTAAGTGGGAAAAAGTGTTATTTTGTGTCAATTAGTTCAAAATTGACCCAATTACCTGATAATGACCGGCTTTCTCGGAGAATTCGAAGCTACACTGGACGCCAAGGGGCGTTTCCTCCTCCCGGCGGGGTTCAAAAAGCAATTGCCGGAAGAGGAAACCGCCCGGTTCGTTATCAACAGGGGTTTTGAAAAATGCCTGGCTCTCTATCCCATGCGGACCTGGGAGCCTCTCTTTGAAAAGATCACCGGCCTGAATGAGTTTGACCCCAAACAAAGGGAGTTCAGGCGGGCATTCCTGAACGGCGCCACGTTTGTGGAACCGGACAGCGCCGGAAGGATCCTGTTGCCGCCCAACCTGAAGGCTTATGCCGGGCTGCAGAAAGATATCGTGCTGATGGCAACAGGCGACAAACTGGAAATCTGGGATAGTAATAAGTACAAAGAGATCTTTGATTCACTTTCTTCGGACACATTCAGTGATTTGGGAGACCAGGTGCTGGGTAGCGGATCGGATAAGCCGAAAAGTTAACGCGGTTCAGTATGGAAAAGCCTAAACAAAATAAAGGTGCTTCCGGCTTACCCGTTGACCCGCAGGATTATCATGTTCCGGTCCTGCTGAACGAAACCCTGGAGGCCCTGAAAATACAACCGGGCGGCATCTATGTGGATTGCACATTCGGCGGAGGCGGCCATTCAAAAGCCCTCCTCAGCCGGCTGGGTCCCACGGGTAGACTGGTTGTTTTTGACCAGGATGCGGATGCAAAAAAGAACATCCCTGCCGGACAAGAAGGCAAGCCTGCAGACGAAAGATTAGTTTTTGTTTCACACAATTTTCGTCACCTGCAGCGTTTCCTCCGGTTAGAACAGGTCACCGCGGTGGATGGTATCATGGCCGACCTGGGCGTCAGCAGTCACCAGTTTGATGAGGCGGAAAGAGGGTTCTCCACCCGCTTTAACGCCGCCCTCGACATGCGGATGGATCAGCGGCAGGCCCTGACTGCTTACGAGGTGGTCAGTACGTATACTGAACAACGATTGCACAAACTGTTTGAGCAGTATGGCGAGGTTACCAATGCCAAAACCCTGGCCCGTACAATTGTACAGGTCAGGAATACAGCTTCACTGAAGACGATTGACGGATTTAAGAATGCGGTCCGGGATATAGTAAAAGGAAATCCCAACAAGTACTTTGCCCAGGTTTTCCAGGCATTGAGGATAGAGGTTAATGATGAATTAGGTGCATTAAAAGAAATGCTGCAGCAAGTCCCCAACCTGTTAAAACCCGGAGGCCGGGTCGCCATCATCACGTTTCATTCACTCGAGGACAGACTGGTCAAGAATTTTTTCCGCCGCGGTTCATTTGATGAGCCGGAAGAGAATCCCTTTGTCAATACGCCGTCCACCAGCGAACTGAAACTGATTACAAAAAAGCCCATCGGGCCCACAGCCGAAGAAATGAGAAGAAACCCCCGTTCGAGAAGCGCTAAGCTGCGGGTGGCAGAGAAAACCGGGAAAGATTAAACAGGAAATCGTTATTCCATATATAAGGGTATAAAAATCTGGAAAGTCTATATCCTTTGAAATCAACCCTTGTAATAAAGGGTGATGAAAAACCAGTCCCACCGGAAATTCCCGTGCGGACAAAAACTAACAGGCGAAAAACGCATGTATGCCGGAACAAGAAACAAAAGAAAGGGATCTGAAAGCTGAAAAGCCCGCCGGGCTGAACAGCTGGAAGCGCTGGCTGAATTATCAGTCCATCGTGAAACAGGTGCCTTTCTTTTTGTTCCTGGCCTTGCTGGCGGTATTGTATATCTACAACGGTCACCTGGCCGATAAGACGATACGCCATATCAACCGCACGGAGAAAGAGGTGAAGGAATTGCAGTACGAGTACACGGCGGTAAAGGGGGAGCTGATCTCCCGGAGCAAACAAAGTGAACTGATCAAAGCGGTGGAACCCCTGGGCCTGAAGGAACTGACGGAATCGCCGGTGGTTTTGACAGACAGCAGTTTGCTTAAATAAGAAGAACAACGGACGGTCTGCGAAAGCAGGATATAACAGAACAACTAACAACGGACACAAGCAAAGCGGCATTGGAAGTAAAACGCGACATACTTTGGAGAGTATATCTCAGTTTTCTTGGCATCGTGGTGCTGAGTTTACTGGTACTCGGAAGGGCCTTTTATATCCAGCGGGTGGAAGGCGATCACTGGCGCAGTATGAGTGACAGCCTGCACCAGCGTTTCATCGAACTGGATGCACAAAGGGGCACCATCTACAGCGAAGACGGGCAGATGCTCAGCGCTTCCATCCCCACATTTGATATCTACATCGACTTTAACGCGGACGGACTCCGGGAAAAGAAAGGGAAACGGTTCTATGAGAACATCGATTCTTTCTCCATGGCCCTCGCTGCCTATTTCGGCGACCAGTCAACCGCTGAATATAAAAGCGAACTGAAAGCGGCTTTTAAGAAGAATGCCCGCTACTATTCCCTGAAAAAGAAATTAAGCTTTGAGCAATACAAAGTATTCCGGGAATTTCCCCTGGCCCGGCTGGGACGGAACAAGAGTGGCATCATCGTAGAGACCAACAGCAAGCGCCTGCCTCCCTTCGGCCTCCTGGCCAGTCGTACGATCGGGCTTTCCCGTGAACATATGGCCAGCGACGGAAAGATCCGCAAGCAAAATGTGGGACTTGAAAGAAGTTATGATAGTGTGCTGAGCGGTAAGAGTGGTCAGAAACTGGTGCGTTATATCGCCGGGGGCACCGCGATTCCCATTGAGGGATCCGAGACCGATCCGGAAAATGGCAAGGATATCTTTACCACCCTCGATGTGCAGATGCAGGATATCACGGAAACGGCCCTGCTCCGGATGATGCAGCAATGCGAAGGTCCTTATGGCACCGCCATTGTGATGGAAACCGCCACCGGCAAGATCAAGGCCATGGCCAACCTGGGCCGCCGTCCCGATGGCAGTTACTGGGAAGATGATAATTATGCCCTTCGTACCACGGAGCCTGGTTCCACGATCAAACTGGTGACCTTATTATCCGTACTGGAAAAAGGAACCAGTGCGCCCGATGATATGGTTGAAGTGGGAACAGCCGGTCGCATGCAGGTGGGAAATAAAATGGTATCCGATGCGGAAAGGCAGCCGAAACCGGTGCTTACCGTAAAGGAATGTTTTGCCCACAGTTCCAATATCGGCATGAGCAAACTGGCCTATAAAGCTTTTGCGCAAAAGCCGGCTGAACTGAAAGAATTTATTCATCGCTTTCATCTCGATGTAAGAGTGCCGGTGGACCTGGCCAATGTGCCCAAACCCACGATGGCGCCACTGGACCAGAAGGGAAGCGCCGAAGGCAATATGCTCTGGATGAGTTTCGGTTACGGGATCCAGGTAAGTCCCCTGCACACCCTGATGCTGTATAATTCCATTGCCAATAACGGGCGGATGATGAAGCCCTACCTGGTAAACAGTATCCAGAATAACGGCGTGCTGTATAAAGCATTTCAACCCACGGTGCTCAGTGAAAATATCTGCAAACCGGACGTGATCAAAGTGGCGCGGGAATCCATGGAAATGGTGGTTAAGGAAGGAACCGGCCGCAGAGTGTTTACCGGAATGCCATTCGCGGTGGCGGGTAAAACCGGTACGGCCCATGTATCAGATGGCCCGATCAAATATGATCACGGTGTGTACCAGGCCAGTTTTGTGGGTTATTTCCCGGCTGATAAACCGCAGTACACCTGTATCGTGGTTATCCGGACAAAGGCCCATGCGGCTTCCCACTATGGCGGAACAGTGGCAGGCCCGGTATTCCGGGAAATTGCCACCAAGTTATATGCGATGTATGTGGAGAAGAAAGATCCTTCCCTGTACGTGGTTAAAAAAGACAGTTCGGCTTATTTCTATGCCGGTTATTCCCCGGATATAAAAAATGTGTACAACACTTTAAAAGTGAAATACGCGGATTCCACCCTGGAAAATAACTGGGCCCTGGTCTATGCTTCCAATTACCAGCCGGTGGTAAAGGCCAATACGATACGGAAGAAGCTGATGCCGAATGTACGGGGGATGGGGTTAAAAGATGCTTTATACCTGCTGGAGAATATGGGCGTGAAGGTAACGGTAACGGGTAAGGGAAAAATAGCAGCCCAGTCCGTCGCCCCGGGAACCGAACTGTCGAAAGGTATTTCCGTCGTGCTGGAACTGAGCTGATAAAAGAACATTGAATTAAAAGTTGTCGTGTTATTACAGGATGTATTATATAAAGTCCCGATCCGGTCCGTGGCAGGTGCCACTTCTGTTGCAGTCAATGACCTGCAACTGGATTCGCGGAAAGTGAGACCGGGCGCCGCCTTCATCGCTGTAAAAGGAGCAGCGGCCGACGGGCACCAGTTCATTGAGAAAGCGGTTGAAAACGGGGCGGCCGCCATTATTTGCGAAACCCTGCCCGCGAAGAGAAGTGAGCAGGTGGTGTATGTGCAGGTGGAGAACAGTGCGGCAGCAGCCGGATATATGGCGGATAATTTTTTTGGACGACCCTCCGCACGGGTGAAGCTGGTTGGGGTGACGGGAACAAACGGGAAAACAACGATTGCGACTTTATTATACAAGCTCTTTACCAGATTGGGATATCAATGCGGATTGCTGAGCACGGTGGAGAACCGGATCGCGATGCAGGTGGTGGAAGCCACGCATACCACACCGGATGCGATCAGCCTGAACCGTTTGCTGAAACAGATGGCGGATGAGGGCTGCACCCATGTGTTCATGGAGACCAGTTCACATGCCGTTCACCAGCACCGGGTAGCCGGGCTGCAATATGCCGGCGGCATTTTCAGCAATATCACCCACGATCACCTGGATTACCACAAAACCTTTGATGAGTATATCCGGGTGAAGAAAGCCTTCTTCGATTCATTACCGGCCGCGGCTTTCGCGGTCAGCAATGCCGATGATAAGCGGGGCACGGTGATGCTGCAGAATACGAATGCGAAAAAGTATTACTACAGCCTGAAGACCGTGGCCGACTTTAAGGGAAAGATCCTGGACAACGGCCTGAGCGGACTCCAGATGACGGTGAATGAGGTGGAAGTGCATTTCCGGTTGATCGGCGAGTTCAATGCCTATAACCTGCTGGCGGTATATGGTGCGGCGCTTTGCCTCGGAGAAGACAAGCAGGAAGTGCTGACGGCACTCAGTGAACTGACCGGTGCGGAAGGAAGGTTTGATTACCTCGTATCTGCAAATGAACGGGTGATGGCGATCGTGGATTATGCCCATACGCCGGATGCCCTGCTGAATGTACTGGCCACGATCAAAAAACTGAAGAAAGGATTTGAGCAGGTGATCACGGTCGTGGGCTGCGGGGGCGACCGGGATAAAACGAAAAGACCCCTGATGGCGGCCGTAGCCTGTGAACACAGTGACCGGGTGATCCTCACCAGTGATAATCCCCGGACCGAAGACCCGGAACAAATCATCCGGGATATGGAAGAAGGACTGGCGGCGGCGTATAAGCGAAAATATATCTCAATTACTGACCGAAAGGAGGCGATCAAAACGGCGATCAGCCTGGCGCAAAAAGAGGATATCATCCTGGTAGCGGGAAAGGGACATGAGAAGTACCAGGAAATTAAGGGGGTCAGGAATCATTTTGACGACAAGGAAACAGTAACGGAATTTTTTGAATTGTTGAATAAGTAACCCATAACCGGAACGAAATGTTACATCATCTGTTTGAATGGCTGAACAATGAGGGAATTGAATTCCCGGGCAGCCGCCTGTTCAGTTTCATTACGTTCCGGGTACTGGCCGCGGTATTGCTCTCCCTGTTCATCACCCTGGTGTATGGGAAAAAACTGATCCGCTTTCTGCAGAAGAAACAGATCAGCGAGAGTATCCGTGAAGAGGGACTGGCCGGTGAGGAAAGCAAAAAAGGAACGCCGACCATGGGCGGGATCATCATCATACTGGCCATCCTGGTCCCGACCCTGCTGCTGGCGGATCTGACAAATGTCTATGTACAGGTATTGCTGATCAGCACCGTGTGGCTGGGGATCATCGGGTTTATTGATGATTACCTGAAGCTGAAGAGCAAGAGAATGGCGCAGCAAAAAGGCGCCGAGTATAAAAAATCGAATAAGGACGGACTGGCCGGCTGGTTCAAGATACTCGGTCAGGTGGGACTGGGCGTACTGGTGGGTGCTACTCTTTATTTTAACAGCGATGTGAAAATATGGAGAGAATATGTTGGGAAACTGCCGACAACGGATTCCGAGGTAATGGCAAAGAATGTTAGCGGTAAGGTCAAATATTTTGTGGAAACAAAGGCGCCGGTGACCACCATTCCCTTTGTGAAGAACCATGAGTTCAATTACTCCAAGCTCTTACCGGCTTCCATGAGAGAATATACCTGGGTGCTCTATATCCTGATCGTGATCTTTATTATCACGGCTGTTTCAAACGGGGCCAATCTCACGGATGGACTGGACGGACTGGCCACGGGGACCTCGGCGCTGATCGGCACCCTCCTTGGCATATTTGCTTATGCGAGCGGCAACCTGGTATTCGCGGATTACCTGAACATCATGTATATCCCGAATCTTGGTGAGCTGTCCATATTTATCGCGGCGATGATCGGGGGTTGCGTGGGGTTTCTCTGGTACAATTCCTACCCGGCGCAGATGTTTATGGGCGATACGGGCAGCCTGACACTGGGAGGGATCATTGCTTCCCTGGCCATTATTGTACACAAGGAATTGCTGATCCCGATTTTCTGTGGTGTGTTTTTCGTGGAGAGCCTGAGCGTGATGCTGCAGGTGGGCTATTTCAAATACACGAAGCGGAAATATGGGGAAGGCCGGCGGATCTTCCTGAAAGCGCCGCTGCACCATCATTTCCAGGTAAAGAAATACCATGAAGTGAAGATCGTGACGCGATTCTGGATCATAACCGTGCTGTTGGTCGTGCTGAGTATTGTTACGCTGAAACTGAGATAAAAACCCTTGCCTGCTGAACGGGCGTGCAGGCGGGTGAAAGATATAACCGAAAAACCCGGATCCAATCCTTAAGAAGACTAATGTTCTGATCCAATCGAATTGTGGTGCAGTTGTAGTAAAACCAATACTTCTGAAGAACCGTGTTCCGTACACTGAATTTAGATATGGGTAAAAGGTTTGTCATATTGGGAGGGGGCGAAAGCGGCGTGGGTGCCGCCCTGCTGGCGAAGCAAAAAGGCTACCAGGTGTTCCTTTCCGACGGAAGTTCTTTGAAGGAGGCGTATCGTAACGAATTAAAGCAGGCCGGGATTGATTTTGAAGAAGGACAGCATACGGAGGAAAAGATCCTGGCGGCGGAGGAAGTGATGAAGAGTCCGGGCATTCCCGAAAAAGCCGCGATCGTAAAAAAGATCAGGGCCAAAGGGATTGAGGTCATCAGCGAAGTGGAGCTGGCCTACCGGTTCAGGGGAGATAGCAAAATAATTGCCATCACCGGGAGCAACGGGAAGACCACCACCACCGCGCTGACTTATCATATCTGTAAGACTGCCGGCTTAGAGGCCGCCCTGGTGGGAAATATCGGTGATTCATTTGCCAAACGGGTGGCGAAGGATCCCCGCCCGCTCTACGTGGTGGAGCTGAGCAGTTTCCAGTTAGATGATATCAAAACATTCCGTCCGGATGTGGCCATCCTGACCAATATCACCGAAGACCACCTGGACCGTTACGAATACAAATTCGAAAACTATATCCGGAGCAAGTTCCGGATCGCGATGAACCAGCAGGCAAATGACCATTTCATTTACTGCGCGGATGATGAAGTAACCATGAAATATTTAAACCAGTTCAATATCAAATCAAACCAACTGCCAATCAGTATGAAAAGAGAACTACCAAACGGAGCGTTTATTAAAGACGGGGATATGTATGTAAGAACCGGACAGGATTTTACCACCATGAGCGTGTTTGATTTCGCATTAAAAGGGAAACATAACCAGTACAATACAATGGCAGCATGTGTGGCAGCAACAACCATGGATATCCGGAAGGATAAGATCCGTGACGCAGTACAGAATTTCCAGAGCCTGGAACACCGGATGGAGCATGTGGCCACGGTCCGCGGGGTGGATTTTATCAACGACAGCAAAGCCACCAATGTCAATTCCACCTGGTATGCACTGGAGAGCATGACCAAACCCACGGTGCTGATACTCGGCGGGGTGGATAAGGGCAATGATTATTCCCTGATCGCGGACCTGGTGAAGGAGAAAGTAAAAGCCATTATCTGCCTCGGTACGGATAATTCAAAGATTTATGATGCCTTTGAAAACAGCATACCCACGATACTCACAGCGGGCAGCGCTTCGGAAGCCGTGCAGGCCGCTTTTCATTTTGCCGGGAAAGGAGATGTGGTATTGCTCAGTCCCGCCTGTGCCAGTTTTGATTTGTTCAAAAATTACGAAGACCGCGGAACCCAGTTCAAACAAGCCGTTAAGGATCTGTAATATAAATGGAAGCGACAAGAGACATACGGTTCAATGATTTGAAGAATACCTTCAATACACAACACCTGTTCAGCAAGACTAAGGGCGACAAAGTGATCTGGGCCCTCGTGGTATTGCTGACCCTGGTCTCTTTGCTGGCCGTGTACAGTGCCACCGGTTCGCTGGCGTATAAAAATTACAAGGGAAACACCGAAGTGTACCTGTTTAAACAGGTGGCGTTTATACTGGCCGGGATCATGGTCATTTATTTTGCCCACCTGGTCAATTATACATTTTATTCGAAAGCGGCCCGCCTCGTATTCCTGTTGTCCGTTCCGCTGTTAATCTATACCCTCTTCTTCGGGGTAAAGATGAATGAAGGCAGCCGCTGGATCCGGCTCCCGATCATCAACATGACGATGCAGACATCGGATCTTGCCAAGCTCGCCCTCTTTATGTACCTGGCGCGTTTACTCAGTAAGAAACAGGATGTGATCAAGGATTTCAAAAAAGGATTCCTGCCGGTGATCTGGCCCGTGGCCCTGGTGTGTATGCTGATAGCTCCCGCAAACCTCTCGACAGCCATGTTACTCGGAGCCAGTTGCCTGATGTTATTGTTTATCGGGCGGGTCCGCACCAAACATATCCTGATGACGATCGGGATTGCCCTGATCCCGGTGCTGATCCTTGTTTCCGCTGCCGTGATCCGGCATAAAGCGGACGGGGAGGCCGTGATTACTAAAAAAACATCCGGCACCCTTACGGCCAGGGTGGATACCTGGATCGGCCGCGTGGAAAGTTTTATATACGGAAC
>JBBIGW010000094.1:0-14156 GCA_037447355.1 Bacteroidia bacterium
ATGACGGGGTTAATATTTCTGATGCACGGGGTTTAAATTCCCTGCAACGTAATTACGGGGATGATGGCCGCAGTGAAGTGATACTCGATGGAACCGGGAATGTATATGTGGCTTCTTCTACCCAGTCAGCCGATTTTCCGGGCACCTTGAATTACTTTCAATCTAAATTTGGGGGTGGGGACCAGGACGGGGTGTTGCTCAAGTTATCGCCAAACCTGAATACGATCCTTTTTGCCAGCTATCTCGGCGGCAGCAAAAATGATGCAGCCTATGTACTTTCCCTGAATCCTGTCAATAATAATATTTATGTGGCAGGAGGTACGGAAAGTACGGACCTGTTACCCAATACACAATCCGGCGGACAAATCGGTACCATCGGGCAGGACAACCACGGGCTTATTGATGGTTTTGTGGCCATCATCAACAACAGCGGTACCAGCGTTATCCGTTCCACATATATCGGTACAGTGGGTAATGACCAGGTTTTCGGGGTGCAGTTTGATGCCAATGGATTTCCCTATATCATGGGGCAAACCACCGGTTCCTGGCCGATTGTAAATGCAACCTATGGGAATGGGGCCGGGAAGCAGTTTATCAGTAAACTGAGACCGGATCTTTCGGGGTATGTGTATTCCACTGCATTTGGTTCCGGGGCGGCTACACCCAATATCTCCCCTGTTGCTTTCCTGGTTGACCGCTGCGAGAATGTTTATATATCCGGGTGGGGTGGTTTTTTCAGCACCGACAATGTGTTTAACAGTGCCGGTACCACCGGGTTGCCTGTGACACCCGACGCGTTTAAAAGCACGACGGACGGGAAAGATCTTTACTTTTTTGTATTGAAAAAGGACGCAGTGTCCCAGTTATTCGGCAGTTTCTTCGGGGAGAACAATGCGCCGGGCACGGGGAGCGATCATGTGGACGGGGGTACGAGCCGGTTTGACAGAACCGGAAAAATTTACCAGGCCATCTGCGGCAACTGTGATATTGGCGGGCGATCTATTTTTCCCACAACGGCCGGGGCATGGTCTACAACTAACAATGCCCAGAATGGTGCTCATTGTAACCTGGCCTTGTTGAAGATCGATATGGATCTGTCCGGTGTAAGGGCTGGCATACAGGCGAGTATTAACGGTGTCCCGCGGGATACGGCTGGTTGTGTACCTTTAACGGTGGACTTTACGGATACACTTGCGAGAGGGCAGTCTTATGAATGGCATTTTGGGGATGGTTCCCCGGTATTGACCACAACCGTTCCCAATGCGTCGCACCTGTACAGTAATATTGGTCATTATCTTGTGATGCTGGTCGCCTTCGATCCAACCTCCTGTAATGTCCGGGATACATCGTATGTCAATATCCGGGTGGGTGATATAGCGGCCATCGCCAATTTTGTACCTCTAAAACTACCTCCCTGCGGTTCCTTTGATTACCGCTTTGACAATACAACAGTGGAACCGCCTGTCCTGCCATTTACCAACCAGTCTTTTATATGGGATTTTGGCGACGGCTCCCCGAGGGTGGTGAGTGGCCTGGCCCCTGTATTCCATTCTTATACCGGCCCCGGTACCTATAATGTCCGGCTGATCATACAGGATACCAATTATTGTAATGCACCCGACTCGTTTGTGATGGCCTTAAGTGTCGCTGATAATGTAAGGGCAAGATTTACCACCCCGCCTACGGGCTGTATTCCCTATACAGCGGAGTTTAATAACACATCACTGGCGGGGCAAACCTTTTTCTGGGATTTTGGCGATGGGCATACTTCCACCGCATCCAGTCCCACTAATTTGTATCAACTTCCGGGTACCTACAAAATTATGCTGGTGGTTTACAACCCCAATACCTGTAATAAGACGGATACGGCCTGGTTTACCATACAGGTTTTCGCCGCACCGGTAGCTGATTTTAATTTTGCCCCGCAAATACCGGTTCCCAATACACCGGTGATGTTTATGAACCAGTCCACCTTGGATGCGGTCCGGTTTAAATGGGAATTTGGTGACGGTGATTCTTTGCTGACCACTTCCAGGGCCAATTTCGATTACCAGTACAATTCGACGGGTACCTTTAATGCCTGTCTCACGGCCTATAATGATGCCGGCTGCCCGAACAGGCTCTGCCGCCAGGTAAGTGCCACTATAAATCCCTTGCTGGATGTGCCCAATGCCTTTACACCGGAGAGCGGGGATATCAACAGCGTGGTGATGGTAAGGGGTTTTGGTATTGTCAAAATGCAATTTATTATCTATAACCGCTGGGGGCAGAAAGTATTTGAGACCAATGACCGCAACAAGGGCTGGGATGGGAAAGTGAGAGGAGCGCTGCAGCCCATGGATGTATATGTATATACCCTGGCTGTAGAATACTTTGACGGGACGAAAACCATCAAAAAAGGAGATATAACATTAATCAGGTAACCGTTGAGTAATGAAGGGAATGAAGCAAACCATATTGATCATCTTCAGCAGCGGATGGCTTACAGCTTTCTCACAGGACCTGCATTTTTCCCAGTTTATGAATGCGCCGCTGATGACCAATCCTGCCAATACCGGTTTTATACCCGATGGGGATTACCGCCTCGGGGTAAACTACCGCAACCAATGGGCATCAGTAACCGCCTTTCCATATAAGACGATGAGTGCCTACGCGGATGCACAGGTCTTGCAAAACCGGGATAACAATGGCTGGCTGGGCATCGGGGGGGTAATCCTGCGGGATGTGGCCGGCGCCAGTGTGCTTACGTCGACCAAGGTATATGGTTCAGTTGCCTATCACCAGATGATCAATTCCGGGAGTCTTGTGAGCCTGGGATTTAATGTGGGCTGGGCCAATAAAAGTATCAATACCACGAACCTCAGCTTTCCCAGCCAGTGGAACGGACAGTTTTTTGATGCGCACCAGACCACGGCGGCGCCCAAGCTGGACTACAATAATATTAATTACCTCGATATGCAGGTGGGGATGAATTATGCTTATTTCCCTAATGACCGTGCATACTTAAATGCCGGTTTTTCCGCCATGCATATTAACCAGCCCAAAGAATCATTTTTTACAGAACAACCGGGGATCAATAACAGGATCCCGGTACGCTATACCGGATTTCTGAACGGCAGTTTTAAACTGAACGATATGGTGATCATCAATCCCAACGCCTATGTTTCCCTGCAGGCAAGGTCCTATGAGGTGGTGGGAGGGTTGAATGCCCATTATAATCTGTCCGGTGACGGGGAGAAAGTGCTGATGGCGGGGATCTATTACCGGTACCAGGATGCGCTGATACCCCTGGTCGGGCTGGGAATAAAAGATATCACATTTACATTTACCTATGATGCCACCATGTCCTCCCTTAAAAATTTCAATAACACGCGGGGCGCCTTTGAATTTTCCCTGGTCAAACAGGGTGCTGTTGGCCGTTACAAAGGCAATAAACGGGAGTCCATGTGTCCCTCATTCAAATACTAATCTCATCTTTACCGGATTCTGCCGGTTGCCGGATTTGTTACCTGCATCCCAATAACAGCAGTGCAAAGTTTTTACATTACGATATTGAACGAACATAAAAGAACAATTAAAAAACAGCCGAATGAACAATACTGACAACAACAAATTCAAAATGGGATTAGCTCAAATTGCCTGGGTAGTGAAAGATATAGAGAAATCAAAGACTTTCTTTCAGCAAATGCTTGGCGTTAGCAATTTTAGTCCGACAATGACCACCCATTTAAAAGAGTATGATGCGACTTATTATGGCGAACCTTCTGACGCGGCAAACCTGGTTGCGCTGGCTTATTCAGGCGGGACATTCATTGAGCTCATTCAGCCGCTAGCAGGGAAAAGTGTTTTTAAGGATTATATAGACAATAACCCGGCAGGCGGCATTCAGCATATTGCATACAGCACTCCCCTCGCAAACCTTGATAATATTATTTCAGCATTTGAGAACAAAGGGTTTAAAGTAGTAAGTGACTTTGATACACCCATTGCTAAAATTGTGTTCTTTGACACCCGGGAAGAGCTTGGAGTTTTTACCGAAATAATGGGGATTAACGAACAAGGCGAAATCGCCGTTCAACAAATGAAAAATGAAATGGAAAAACTGCAGGAATTTGTAAATAAACCAAAACCGGGCAATTAAGCCGGGCACTATTGCAACCCCCAAACGTAATACTAACCGGCTTTTATTCTTATCTTCATCATTCATAATTCTATTGGGCTAAAGCTCCGGGCTGGACGAATGTAAATTCCGGCACAGCATCAGGCCCTGCAGGTTCAGCATAAACTTTATTGCATAACCGGCTGAAACAGGTATCCCAACCTGCAATTTTTTGAGAAATGGAAAAGCAAAATGTATTTACAGGACCTCCGGGGGAAAATATAAGGGCGTTACGGATCCTGACGATCACCCTCTCCACGGGGTTGTGTATCTTTTTATTGCTGACAGTGCTGGCAAACAGCTGGAAAATCCTCCCCCCGGATAAAAAGATCGAACGGGCCACACCGGTATTCCTGCTGATCGCCCTGCTGATCGCTGCGCTTTGCGCCATTAAGGCCCGGATGATGTATTCCCAAAAAACAAGGGAAATAAAAGCAGGCGGCCATCCGCTCCGGGTTAAACTGGATCTGTACCGGCCCGTCCTGGTTTTATACATGGCCCTTTGTGAAGGTCCGGCCCTTTTCTCCGTCATCATTTTTTTCCTGACCGGGAAATACGAAATACTGGGGATTGCAGGTATAATGCTGGTGCTGATGCTGGAAAAAATACCGGGGACAAATAAACTGATCCGTGAACTGGACCTGGACTGGAAAGAACAGGAGGAACTGAATTAAATTAGCTAAATGATACCAATGAAAAAGAAACTACTTGCGGCATTCCTTTTATCCGTGACCCTGTTAACTGTACAGGCGCAGGACGATGATGAGAAAAAAGGATGGAGGGGAGATCATGTGTTTATCGGTACAGGGCTGAACCTCGGCTTTTCCCGCGGGTTTATCATCGGTCTGAATCCCGAATTCGGGTATAGTATCAATAAAGTGCTGGATGCGGGGATCGCGATGAACCTGACCTATGTCACACAACAATACCAGTCAGTGAATATTACAGCGCGCTACCTGGCATTGGGAGGCGGCCCGTTTTTACGGATTTGGCCGATAGAGCAGCTTTTTGCCGGCGGGCAGTTGGAGTATAACCGTATTTCCTACAGTGAAAAAACAGATGGGGCCATTATCAATAAAACAAAGGTAACGGCTCCCAGCCTGCTGGTGGGTGTGGGCTATGGCAGCCGGATCATCGGCCGGGGACAATTTTACACCAGCATCATGATCGATGTACTGAATGATATCAATTCTCCCTACCGGGACCAGTTTAGCCGGGTATTGCCGGTGTTCCGTACCGGCTTCAGTTTTTACCTGGGCAGGAAGAACAGGAAAGACTGATCAGGCCCTGATCAGGGGGAGCAATGCCGCCGGTTCATCAATGATGCGGATCCTGCTGATCGCATCTTCGTAAAGGAAGCCTTCCTGTTTCATCGTGTCAATATGCCGGATCAGGTGATCGTAAAATCCGCCGGAATTCAGGATATAAATCTGTTTGTCGTGAATAGTAAGCTGGTTCCAGGTCACGATTTCAAATAATTCGTCGAGCGTGCCGAAACCGCCCGGGAGGATCAGCGCCGCGTCGGATATACTGTAGATCCTTCTTTTCCGTTCGTGCATATCATCGGATATGATCAGTTCGGTAATCCCCCGGTGCTGCACTTCCCATTCCAGCAGTATTTTGGGAATGATCCCCGTTACTTTCCCGCCGTGCTGCATCACACTGTCGGCAATAATGCCCATGAGACCGGCACTGCCGCCGCCATAGATCAGCCGTATTTCATTTTCGGCCAGTAATTTTCCTAATTCATCAGCCTGTTGCGCGAAAACAGGGTTGCTCCCCATTTTTGAACCGCAGAAGACAGCCAGCGATTGTATAGTCATATAAATAAATTGAGGCAAAGGGATGACATTTTTATTTATCTTCAAAATTCATATTGACCTGTTACCTATTCATAATTATTACTTAACAGAAACCTCCTGCTATGTCACCTGCTGTTCTCTTTACGTTTGTGATCGGCTATTTTGCCCTGCTGCTGGGTGTGGCCTGGTACACGTCCCGTAATTCCGATAATGAATCTTTTTTTATCGGGAACCGGAACAGCAACTGGATGCTGGTGGCTTTCGGGATGATCGGTACCTCCCTGTCGGGGGTCACATTTATAAGCGTGCCCGGTGGGGTGGGGACCGGTAATTTTTATTATTACCAGGTGGTGCTGGGCTACCTGCTGGGGTATATCGTAATTGCTTTTGTGCTGATCCCCCTTTATTACCGGATGAACCTGACCAGTATCTACACCTACCTGGAAAAACGCTTTGGGATCAATGCGCATAAAGCCGGGGCCTTCTTTTTTATCCTGTCCCGTACCGTGGGGGCCACTGCGCGGCTCTACCTGGTGATCAGCGTGCTGCAGACCTTTATTTTTAACCGGATGGGTATTCCTTTTGAAGCCACTGCATTGGTAATCCTCCTGCTCATTCTCCTGTACACATTTGAAGGCGGGGTAAAAACCATCATTTATACCGATACGCTGCAAACAACCGGGATGCTGGTGGGACTGGTGGTTTGTATTGTTGTCATTGTAAAGACCCTGGGTACCGGTTTCGGCGGGGCCCTGACGATGATGGCTGATAAAGGCTATACCCGGATCTTTAACTGGGATGTGAACGCAGGGTCCTTTGCCCTGAAACATATCCTGGGCGGTATGTTTATCGCGATTGCCATGACCGGGCTTGACCAGGAAATGATGCAGAAAAATATCAGTGTGAAAACACTGAAAGATTCCCAGAAGAATATTATGACATTCACAGCGGTGCTGATGCTGGTGAATTTCCTGTTCCTCGTATTAGGGGGGGTGCTTTACCTGTACGCGGCCCAAAAAGGAATCAGCGTACCGCCGGATGACCTGTTCCCGACCATTGCACTCAGTGACACGTTTAGTGGTGTTATCGGGGTGATTTTTATTATTGCGATTATCTCGGCCCTCTTTCCCAGTGTGGACGGGGCCATCACCTCCCTTACTTCCTGCTTCTGTATTGATATCATCGGGATCAATAAGAAACCGGGAACGGAAAAAGAAAAGAAGAATACCCGCCTCAAAGTGCATTTCACGTTTGCCCTGATCTTTTTCCTGATGGTACTTGTTTTTAAATGGATCAATGATAAACTGATTATTGATTTTATCCTCAAATTCGCCGGCATCACCTATGGCCCGTTGCTGGGTTTATTTTCCTTTGGTATCCTGACCAGACGAAAACTCAACGAAAAACTGATCTGGACGGCCTGTATCATTGCGCCCCTGCTGGCACTCGGGGTGGATATGCTCAGTAATCCTTCCTGGTATGAGGCCAAACTGCATATCCTGCTGCCGGCCCTGCAGAAATGGTCTGCAGCCACTTTTGACGGGTACAGAATCGGTAACGAACTAATCCTGATAAACGGGATATTTACCTTTATCGGTCTCTGGCTGATTTCAAAGAAAGGTGCGGCATCCCAGGGCAGCTTGCAAGCAGTATAAGGTTATCTTTGCAAAAAATTACTGTTAGTGGACCTGATCAATCCCATCGCGGAAGCTTATGCAGAAAAATATACGTCTGCTGAAGATACGCTGTTGCAAGAGCTGGCGGACTATACCCTCCATCATCACACCGAGTCCATCATGCTGAGCGGGCAGGTCCAGGGAAAATTGCTGGAAATGATCAGTTGCATGATCCGGCCAAAGCGGATCCTTGAGATCGGCACTTTTACCGGCTACAGCGCTTTATGCCTTTGCCGGGGTTTGGCGCCCGGTGGACTGCTGCATACTATCGAGCTGCGGGAAGCCGATGCGAACCGGGCCCGGGGTTATTTTGACCGTTCCGCCTATGCCGGCCGGATAATATCTCATACCGGTAATGCGTTAGATATCCTTCCGGGTTTGACAGAAACCTGGGACCTGGTATTTATTGATGCGGATAAACCGGCCTATACCCGTTATTTTAACCTGGTTTTTCCCCGGTTGCGGAAAAACGGCTTTATTTTAGCAGATAATGTGCTGTTTCACGGGCAGGTGCTGCAGGAGCCGGTCAAAGGCAAAAGCGCCAAAGGCATCCAGGCTTTTAATGATTTTATCCGGGAAAGAACGGATATTGAAAAGGTGATGGTAACTGTCCGGGACGGGCTGTACCTGATCCGCAAATTATAACCACCGAATGATGACGCGACATATACAAATGACCCTGTTACTTTTTTTCCTGTTGGCGGCCTTTGTCACTCCTGCCCAGCAGCCGGAAACGATCCGGAATTATATCAACACCTATAAGGATCTGGCGATCGCCGAAATGCAGCGTACCGGCGTACCGGCTTCCATCACACTAGCCCAGGGTATTCATGAAACGATGGCCGGTACCAGTTCACTGGTACTTAAATCCAATAATCATTTTGGGATCAAGTGCAAGACTGGCTGGACCGGGGAATCGGTTACGCATGATGATGATGCCAGGGGAGAATGTTTCCGGAAGTACCCCGCTGCGGAGGATTCTTACCGGGACCATTCCAATTTTCTAAAGAACAGTGGCCGGTACGCGGCTCTCTTTTCGCTCGAGCCCACTGATTATACCGGCTGGGCCTACGGACTAAAGAAAGCGGGTTATGCCACTAACCCCCGGTACCCCCAGGTGCTGATCAGACTGGTGGAGGATTACGGGTTGCAGGAATATACCCTGATCGCATTGGGCAAAAGCCCGGCGGAGGAAACGGATAACGGGGTTCCGCCGGCGGATGAAACTTCCGGGAAAGTGACAGGCGGTTTTAAGTCAGTGGAGGAGACCGATAAAGCAAAAGAAGAAAACAGCGGTAGTAAGGGCAGTTACCCGGGCGGGGAATTCCGGATCAATGATACACGGGTTGTATTTGTGCAAAAGGGGACCTCCTATCTTGCAGTAGCTCAGCAATATGATATTCCGCTTTCACGGCTCTTTGAATTCAATGAGCTGGCAGAAGCGGAAGCGGCGGATAAGGACCAGCTTATTTTTTTGCAGCGGAAACGCAGGACAGGAGCCGGCGAGTATCATAAAGTGTTGCCCGGGGAAACCCTGCATGATATTGCGCAGCAGCAGGGCATCCGGCTGGAAAGCCTGATGGAATTGAACCGGCTGAGCGGGAAGGAACAGCCGGCCCCGGGAGAAAATCTCAGCCTCCGCAAAAAAACCTCGGTCATGCCCAAACTGGTGGTAAAGGAAAACTTCAGTCTTTATTCAGCTGAAAGAAGACCCGCCCATCATTAAACCAATTAAACGAACTGTATGCCGGTCATTAAAGTACACGATAAATCATTTGAAACTTACCTTACGGAAGAAATTATCCAGCAGCGGGTGAAGGAACTGGCGGATGCCATTAACCTGGATTATGCCGGGAAGCGGCCCTTGTTTATTGCCATACTCAACGGGTCCTTTATGTTTGCGGCGGATCTCTTCAAGTACCTGACGATCGAAGCAGAGATCTGCTTTATCAAACTGGCCTCGTATAAAGGAATGAAATCGTCCGGGAATGTGGTTACTTCCATCGGGCTGGAGGATGATCTATTTGATAAAGAAGTGATCATTGTGGAGGATATCGTGGATACCGGGAAAACACTCCACAATTTTTTACCAAAGCTTGGTCACCAGCAACCCCGGTCCCTGCGGATTGCCACCCTGCTGCACAAATCCGAAGCTACCGTGTACCCGCTGAAACCCGATTATGTGGGATTTGATATACCCAATAAGTTTGTGGTGGGCTACGGGCTGGATTACAACGGGCTGGGGCGGAATCTCAAAGAGATATACCAGGTAATATGACAGGAATAAATCATTGCTGCCTATTTTGTATTTTATCAGCCATTGCTTCCGCGTGAAAGCTGTTTGCTATATATTAATCGTTCTGTTTTCCGGTTCTTCCTTATTTGCCCAGCAATTCTATATACGGGGTGAAGTAAAGGATGAGGCGGGCAATGTGCTGCAGAACGTGATCATCAAGCAGTTTAAAACCGGCTATATTTTCCGCAGTGGCGCGGCCGGCACTTTTGGAATCGTGGCCAATAGCCAGTCGGATACGCTCAGTTTTTTCCTGGAAGGCTACCGGCCGGAAAAACTACTGATCAATGCGGAAAAATATGTCAATGTGCGGTTGAAACTGGCGCCTTCCACTTCCTCCCATCTTTTCCGGGACCGGCTTTCTTCTTTTACAAAGGACCTGGGAAGGGAGGAACAAAAGAAATGGTTTGCCGGGGATGAGACCTATGCCAGCCTGATTGAAAACCGCTTCCTGAATGCCCGGCAGTTTCCCATTACCGGGATGTCCCTGAATGTAGACCGCGCTTCTTACAGTAATATCCGCCGGTTTATTACGATGAACTCTTTTGTTCCGCCGGATGCGGTCCGGATCGAAGAGATGCTGAATTATTTCAGCCTCGATTATTATCCACCTCCCGGCCAGGCGCTCTTTCACCTGAAATCAATTCTGACCACCTGCCCCTGGAACCCGGAGAACCAGTTGTATTTTATCAATATGTCCTCGAAAAAGCTGAACCTGGATACACTGCCGCCCAGTAACCTGGTTTTTTTGATTGATGTATCCGGCTCGATGGATATGCCCAACCGCCTGCCCCTGCTGCAATCCGCTTTCCGGCTGCTGGTGAATAACCTGCGGGATAAGGATTCAGTTGCCATCGTGGTTTACGGGGGTGTCACCGGTATTATGCTCAATTCCACCTGCGGGTCGGAAAAGGAAAAGATCCTGAAAGCTATTGATGAACTGGCACCCGGCGGATCCACACCCGGTGAGTCAGGCATCAAACTGGCCTACAGCGTAGCCCGGAGGCATTTTATAAAAGGAGGGAATAACCGGGTGATCCTTGCTACCGACGGGGATTTCAATGTGGGCCTAAAGACAGAGGCCGAGCTGGATGAAATGATCACCGCCCAGCGGGAATCGGGGGTGTACCTGACCTGCCTGGGTGTGGGAATGGGCAATTATAAAGATTCCAAGATCCACCTGCTGGCAGAAAAAGGGAATGGCAACTTTGCCTATCTTGATAATTTCAAGGAAGCCGAAAAAGTTTTGCTGAAAGAATTTACACAAACCCTGTATTCGGTTGCTGATGATGTGTACATGAATGTGGAGTTCAACCCTGAATATGTAAAACAGTACCGGCTGATCGGGTTTGACAACAAAGTGGGGGCGCTCCGCGATTCAGCCTCTGTACTGGAAGGAGGGGAGATCGGATCGGGGCACTCCATGATCGCGATGTTCGAGATCGAGCCGACCGAGATCAACCGGGGGGCGATCCGGGACAGTATTTATTCAGGCAGGTTAGCGGATATTAAGATCCAGTACCGGAATCCCGGCGATACCAGTCACCGCTATTTTACACATTCCAGTCATTTTGAATTCACTCCTTTTGCCACGCTGGATAAATGTTATCATTTTTCAGCCGCAGTGGCGCTTTTCGGGGCCCTGCTGCGGAATTCTTCTTTTGTAAAAAACAAAAACTGGAATGATGTGGTGACCCTGGCCGAATCTTCTTCCGGCGAAAATGATTCACTGCAAAAAGAATTCATCCGCCTGGTGCAGCAGGCCAAAGCGCTTTATTCGAAAGGGAAAAAGAAAAAAGGCGGGGGCGACGCCGCCTGGAAATAGGTCAGGAGAACATCTCTTTGATCTTGTCAAAAAAGTTTTTATCACTTTTCTCCGGCTGCGGTTTGAAATTGGGTGAATGACCCAGTTTTTCCAGGGCAGTTTTTTCTTCCGCGCTCAGGTGCTGCGGGGTCCATACACTTACCTGGATCAGCTGGTCTCCTTTTTCATAGGAATTCACTGCCGGGAAACCTTTTCCTTTCAGCCGGAAGATCTTGCCGCTTTGGGTGCCGGCCGGTATCCTGATCTTGGCCCGCCCGTCAATGGTGGGCACTTCCACCTGGGTGCCGAATACGGCATCCGTAAAGGAAAGATGCAGTTCATAGGCTACATTCAATCCTTCCCGGTATAATTCTTTATGCGGTTCTTCTTCGATCAGGATGATCAGGTCGCCGGGCATGCCACCCCGTTCGCCGGCATTTCCTTTTCCGCTCACATTCATTTGCATTCCTTCCTGTACGCCGGCGGGAATATCAATGCTGACCGTCTCTTCCCCGTAAACCCTTCCTTCCCCTTTGCAGGAGGTGCATTTGGCGGTTATCGTGGTTCCTTCCCCGTTACAGGCCGGGCAGGTAGTGACTGTTTGCATCTGGCCCAGGAAAGTATTTTGTACCCTTCGAACCTGCCCGCTGCCACCGCAGGTACTGCAGGTCTGCACACTACCTTTATCCTTCGCCCCGTTGCCACTGCAGGTGGTACAGGCTACATATTTTTTTACCTTGATATTCTTGGTCACACCCCTGGCGATCTCTTCATAGGTCAGTTTCAGTTTCACACGGAGATTGCTTCCCCGTACTCCCCGGCTTCTTTGCCCGGCACGACCGCCGCCCCTTTGTCCGCCGCCAAAGAAACTGCCAAACAGGTCCTCCCCGAAAACATCCCCGAACTGGCTGAATATATCTTCCATGTTCATCCCGCCTCCGCTGAAGCCACCCCTGCCATTGCCACTTACCCCGGCATGTCCATAACGGTCGTATTGCGCTTTTTTATCCGCATCGCTCAGTACTTCGTAGGCTTCCGCCGCTTCCTTGAATTTTTCCTCTGCGGCTTTGTCCCCCGGGTTGCGGTCGGGATGGTACTGCATAGCCACTTTCCGGTAGGCTTTTTTGATCTCATCGGCCGAAGCGGTCTTGTTTACTCCCAGTATTTCGTAATAATCTCTTTTGGACATTTGCGTGTTTGATCCGTTAATAATTCACTTATTTCCCCACCACCACTTTGGCATGGCGGATGATTTTGTCATTAAGGTAATATCCTTTTACCACTTCGTCGATCACTTTTCCTTTCAGGTCAGCCGAAGGGGCCGGGATCTCAGTGATCGCTTCATGCAGGTCGGGGTTGAATTCGCTATGAAGGGTCTCCATCGGCTTTACCCCTTTGCCCTGAAGTGAATTGCGCAGTTTATTGAAGACCAGCAATACCCCTTCCCGGATCGCGGAGGCATCCGTGCTGGAATCCAGTTGTTTTTGCGCACGGTCACAGTCATCCAGTACTTCCAGCAGGCCGGTGATCACATCCCTGCCGGCGGTTTGTATCAGTTCGATCCGCTCCTTCGCTGAACGGCGTTTATAATTTTCAAATTCCGCCACTTTCCGCAGGTATTTATCATTCGCCTCATCGAGGAGTCCTTTCAGTTTCTCCAGTTCATTTTCATCCGTAACCGGCTCGTTCAGGTGCGTGGTGCCGCTCTGGTTTTCGTCCGTATTAATATCCATACCGGCCTTGTTCTCCGGTAGGATGGTTTCGGGTTCCTTCATGTCTTCTGCCATTTTTTACAAATTGTTTGCAAAGGTAAGGTTGTCAATTATATTGCCAACCCTGTGTTTTGGGACAAAATGACCTGTATTGACCGGGCTCAAAGCCTGGAAGTCAGGAGGTTCGGGTAATTGACTGCCAGGCTATCGCCGGGTTTCAATGCCCGGCATTTAGGGCTTTCCGCTATCTTCGCCGCTTTATGATCAGTGTTTACCTGAAAAGAAAGATATCTCCCCGTGTGGTCAACGGCCATCCCTGGGTTTTTGCCAATGAAGTGGAACGGATTGATGGCGATGTACAGGGCGGGGATGTGGTGGAATTATTCAGCCATGATAAAAAGTTCATCGGGAAAGGATATATAAATCCCAAATCCCAGATCCTGGTGCGCCTGCTGACCCGGAACAGGGCTGACGTGATCAATGAACACTATTTCCTGGACCGCCTTCGCGAATGTTGGGAGTACCGGAAAAAGATCGGTTATATTGAAAATTGCCGGCTGGTTTTCGGGGAAGCAGATGGGTTGCCGCAACTGATCGTGGATAAGTTTAATGATTATTTTGTAATGCAGACCCTTGCACTGGGAATCGATGTTTGGAAACCGGCGATCGTAAACGCGATCAACACGATTTTTCAGCCCAAAGGAATTTAT
>JBBIGW010000095.1:0-14097 GCA_037447355.1 Bacteroidia bacterium
CAATAGTTACGGGTATTCAGTGGCAAAATTCCGCAATGACTGCCGGTACAGGTAAAGGGCTGAATCGAATCCGCAATATAAGTCCGGCCGGAGGGATTACCGGTCTGGATCAAACAGGGTTCTTTAACTACAGGAATTTGAATGGGATCTTTTTTACAGGAGGCCAGGAACAGGATCCCGGAAACCAGGAGGATAATTGCTTTCTTCAAGGGTTATGTTTTAAAAAGGTACGGGCCGCCAAAATAGAAACTGGATTTCATATCTCATAATTTTACTTAGTAAATTTTCAGTGATTATCGTAGATATATCTTAAACTTCCTTTGGGTATGAACCTGTTACGGTTCTTGTTGAAAATAAAAAAAGCCCGGAAATATCCGGGCCGTTCAAAATATAGTAGATCTACTATTTAAAAATGCCCCCGAAAAAGGCTTTCATATCATTCCAGGAAGCGCTGTCAGCTGCAGCATTATAGGCGATCGGCAAATTGAACTTTTTTCCATTGGCCGTGGCATCCGGGTTGCTAAAAGCATGGGTAGCGCCTACATAGGCTTTGAAAAGATATTTCGCCCCGACGGAATCCATCTGTTTTCTGAACTGATCAACCTGTGCCTGGGGAACAAAGGGATCGGCCGCTCCATGACAAACCAGCACCTGTGCTTTTAGTTTGTCCTTACTTGGGGTAACCACCTGCAGCCCGCCATGAAAACTTACCACACCCAACAGGTCTTCCCCGAGATTCGCCATATTCAACACCTGGGTGCCGCCAAAGCAATAACCAATGGCGGCAATCTTGCTGGTATCCGCCTGGCTGTAGGACCGGATGGCTTTCAGCGCCGCGTCAAAACGCTGTTTGGCCATAGCAGGATCCTTGTAAAAGGGGCCCGACAGGTTGCCGGCATCCGTAGGATTATCGGCTCTTTTGCCATTGCCATAAAAATCCACCGCCATGGCAATATACCCGAGACCGGCCAGTTCCCGGACCCTTCTTTTTATATAGTCATTCAGGCCCCACCACTCATGTACCACCAGTACCACGGGTCTTTTCCCTACTATGTTTTCATCCCAGGCAATATAGCCGTCCAGTACCAGGCTGTCCCTGGTGCCTTCGGAAGAATAAGTAATATTCTCCACTTTAAGTTTGGGCTCTTTCATTTCAGCTTCTTTTTTTGTTTTGGTCTGATTATTACAGGAACTGAGGAAGACAAGGGTCGCGGCCGCAAGGGCCAGAAAATACTTTTTCATTCTTTAGGATTTTGTTTCAGGAGATGCGATACTAAAGTTCTGTAAAAGTTCAGGGAACATGAAAAATAATTCCGGCTGCCCGGAAACTGCCGGGCTATGCCGGCTGACCTGATTCCCTTACCTTTGCGTCCATGACACAGGAAAAATTACAGGATATGCGGTCCCGCATTGCCGGGATAAGGAGGTTTCTTTGACGTCGCTAACCGACTTCAGAAAATTGCCGAAGACAAACAATTGTCGCTGAGCCCGGGCTTCTGGGACGATAACAAGCGGGCGACAGATATTCTCAAAAACATCAAGTTGAATGAGTACTGGGTGAAGCTGTATGAAACAGCGGAAACCGGGGTGGAGGATTTTGCCGTTTTATTTGAGTTCTGGAAAGCGGGGGATGCCACCGAGGATGAAACCAAAGAGGCCTACGACAAGGCCCTCGTATTACTGGATGATGCGGAATTCAAAGCCACCCTGAACGAGCCGGAGGATGAATTGCCGGCCGTACTGCAGATCAACTCCGGAGCCGGTGGTACCGAAAGCCAGGACTGGGCTGAAATGCTGGCCCGGATGTACAGGATGTACGGCGAAAAGCAGGGCTGGAAAGTAACCGAAATGGATTGGCAGTGGGGCGATGGGGCAGGGATCAAAACCTGTACCTTACAGTTTGAGGGACCCTTCGCCTATGGTTTTTTAAAAGCCGAAAGCGGTGTGCACCGGCTGGTTCGTATCTCCCCTTTTGACAGCAATGCCCGGCGCCATACCTCTTTTGTGAGTGTATATGTTTACCCGCTGGTGGATGATACCATCAATATTGAGATCAACCCGGCGGATGTGAAAATGGAAACCTCCCGGAGCGGGGGAGCGGGCGGACAGAATGTGAACAAAGTAGAGACCAAGGTACAGCTCACGCATATACCAACCGGTATCGTGGTGGTTTGTCAGCAGGACAGGAGCCAGCTCGGCAACCGGGAATTAGCGATGCAGATGTTGCGCAGCCGCCTGTATGAACTGGAACTGCAAAAAAGAAATGCCCTGAAAGATGCCACCAATGCGAAAAAGAAAAAGATCGAATGGGGCAGCCAGATACGCAGTTATGTATTCCATCCCTATAAGATGATCAAGGATCACCGCACGGATTACGAGGTGGGAAATGTGCAGCCGGTGATGGACGGGGAACTGGATGGGTTTATCAAAGCCTACCTGATGAGTGAAAAGGAAAGCGGGGTGTAATTTTCATTACAAACTATTGTCAGGCTACTATGTCCGGCGTATTGGCTAAAAGCGAATAGCTTTGAATCCGCCTTCGCTACTGCTATGGCGGGGCAAGTTGCGGGCCCGAAGTTCAATGATTTATTAAAGGTCTCAAAACCCCCGTACCCCTGAAAGCGACATTTTAAACTTAACCTGACACTCTCTACCTTTACCATATAAATCTGTTTTATGAGCTTTGGAACCTTTGCTTACCCGATGCCGGCCAATGAGCCGGTTCTGAATTACGGACCGGGATCTCCTGAAAAGAAAAGATTAAAAGAAGTACTGGCTGAACTGAAAAGCCAGGAAGCGGATATACCGATGTATATCGGCAATAAGGAAGTGCGGACCAATAAGAAAAAAGCCATCCACCCGCCTCATGAAATCAGTCATACCCTGGGCTATTTCCATGCCGGGGAGGAAAAACATGTGTACCAGGCTATTGAAGCCGCGCTGGCGGCCAAAGAAAACTGGGCAGCCACCAGCTGGGAGAACCGGGCCAATATATTTCTGAAGGCGGCAGACCTGATTGCCACGAAGTACCGCCCGTATATGAACGGCACCACGATGCTGGGCCAGAGTAAAAATGCCTTTCAGGCCGAGATCGACAGCGCTTGTGAACTTATCGACTTCCTTCGTTTTAATGTACATTTCCTTTCTGAAATTTATAAGCAGCAGCCCAACAGTGCCACGGGCATGCATAACCGCATGGAGTACCGGCCGCTGGAAGGGTTTGTGCTGGCCGTCACGCCTTTTAACTTCACCGCGATCGGGGGCAACCTGCCCAGTTCTGCCGCCATGTGCGGGAACGTGGTGGTATGGAAATGCGCCAACACCCAGGTCTATTCAGCCCGGATGTTTATGCGGGTACTGAGAGAAGCCGGTTTGCCTGACGGTGTGATCAACCTGATCTATGTGGACGGGCCGACCATTGGCCGCGTCTGCTTTAATCACCGTGATTTTGCCGGTGTGCATTTCACCGGTTCCACCGGGGTATTCAACAATATGTGGGAGACCATCGGGAAAAATATGCCGAATTACCGGAGCTACCCGCGGATCGTGGGGGAGACCGGTGGTAAGGACTTCGTGATGGTGCATAAGAGTGCCGACCCGGATGTGGTGGCCACGGCTTTGCTGAGAGGTGCGTTTGAATTCCAGGGGCAGAAATGTTCAGCCGCTTCCCGGGCCTATATCCCTTCCAATATCGCGGAAGAAGTGAAGAAGAAACTGGTGGCGGGGGTAAAGAGTTTTAAAATGGGAAGTCCCGAGGATTTCACCCATTTTATCAATGCGGTGATCGATGAAAAAAGCTTCAACAGTATCAAACGCTATATTGATAACGCGAAGAAAGATCCGAAAGCGGAGATTTGGGCAGGCGGAAAATGCGACAGCAAACAGGGCTGGTTTGTCCAGCCGACTGTGATCCAGGCCAAAGATCCGAAATACGTCACCATGTGCGAAGAGATCTTCGGACCGGTACTGACCGTATATGTTTATCCTGCTAACAGTTTTGAGAAAACCCTGGAATTACTGGATTCCACTTCGCCTTATGCATTGACAGGATCCATTATTGCAAAGGACCGGGCGGCGGTTGAACTGGCAACGAATAAACTCCGGAACGCGGCCGGCAATTTTTACATCAATGATAAGCCGACCGGTGCGGTGGTGGGACAACAGCCATTTGGCGGGGCCCGGGGCAGTGGTACCAATGACAAGGCCGGTTCGATCCTGAACCTGTACCGCTGGCTGAGCCCACGGACAATTAAGGAAACATTCAACCCGCCCACGGATTACAAATATCCTTTCCTGGCTGAAGAATAACCGGGAGTCCGGAAGGCGTTGTATCTTGAACCCTAAAATCTGGTCATGGCAGTATTATTATCAACCGAACAACTTTCCGCTACTATCCGAACCCTTGCAAAGGCGCTGAGGGAACGACACCCGGGCTTTGAAGACGTGGTTTTTGTGGGCATCCAGCAGGGCGGGGCTGTACTGGGAGAGGAAATCGTAGCTGAGCTGCAGCGGCTGAACCCCGGGAAAACCATTCCCTATGGCCAGTTGGATATCACTTTTTACCGGGATGATATCCGGAAAAATATCATCCCCCCGGATAAGATGAATATTCATTTCGGGGTGGAGAACAAGACCGTGATCCTGATTGATGATGTGCTGTTTACCGGGCGGACGATCAAGGCGGCCCTGGATGTGCTGTTTGATTATGGCCGGCCCGCTAAAGTGGAACTTTGTGTGCTGGTGGACCGCAACGAACACCGGCAATTCCCGATACAGGCGGATTATGTGGGAACCACGGTTCAGACCAGCCGGACGGATAAGGTGAAACTGGTAAACCGGGAAGTAATCCTGATCCCGGCCTGACCGGAGAATACGAATTGGTAGAAACAATCAATTTTCCCTAATTTCGCTTTTTAATGCAACTAACTACCCGACACCTGCTGGGCATTAAAAATCTCTCCAAGGAAGATATCTCCCTTATTTTATCCACGGCCGAGCAATTCAAAGAAGTATTACAGCGACCTGTAAAGAAAGTGCCTTCCCTCCGGGATGTGACCATTGTGAACCTATTTTATGAGAATTCCACCCGGACCCGTTTCTCTTTTGAACTGGCAGAGAAAAGGCTGAGTGCTGATACGATCAATTTTGCAGCCTCTTCCTCTTCCGCTGCCAAGGGAGAAACCCTGCTGGATACGGTAAATAATATCCTGTCGATGAAAGTGGATATGGTGGTGATGCGGCACAGTGCCAGCGGAGCCCCCCATTTTTTATCCCAGCATATACCGGCTGCGATCATCAATGCCGGGGATGGGATCAATGAGCATCCCACGCAGGCCTTGCTGGATGCCTTCTCCATCCGGGAAAAAACGGGAGGACTCGAAGGACGAAAAGTGGCCATTATCGGCGATATCATGCACAGCCGGGTGGCACAGAGCAATATTTACCTGCTGAACAGGATGGGCGCGGAAGTAACGGTCTGCGGACCACCCACACTGATTCCCAAATATATCCGGGAAGCCCTGGGAGTGAATGTAAGTTATAACCTCAGGGAAACCCTGGAATGGTGCGATGTGGCCAATGTATTGCGGATCCAGCTGGAAAGGCAGAACCAGGTCTTGTTTTCTTCCCTGCGGGAATACAGTATCGCTTACGGGATCAACCGGCAACTGCTCGACAGCCTCGACAAAGAGATCGTCATTATGCACCCCGGACCCATCAACCGGGGGGTGGAACTGGACAGTGATGTGGCCGACAGCAAACAATCCATTATTTTGCAGCAGGTGGAGAATGGCGTGGCCGTGCGGATGGCCGTGCTGTATTTATTGGCAAACAGGAATAATTAATAATGATGGCAGGTACAGGTCCTCCGGCACCAGGAAACCTGTATTTCAGACTAACGGCTAATAGCTAACGACCAACGACTACAAACTACAAACAACAAACTTGCCCATGCCCCGATTCTGCCTTTTTCCCGGAACCTTTGACCCACTGACCCTGGGCCATGTGGATATTATAAACCGGGCCCTTCCCTTATTTGATAAGATCATTGTGGGGATCGGCCTGAATTCAGCTAAAGCGCCAATGTTCTCCCCGGAGCAACGTCTCCAGTGGATCGAAGAAATCTATAAGGATGAGGAGCGGGTGGCAGGGGCTATCTACGAAGGGCTGACTATTGATTACTGCAAAGAAGTTGACGCACAGTTTATCCTGCGGGGTATCCGGTATGTGAGCGATTTTGAATATGAGAAGACCATTGCTGATGCCAACCGCACCCTCGATAAGTCCATTGAAACGATCTTCCTCACCGGTGAGCCCAAGTACACATCGGTGGCTTCCACTATTGTAAGGGATATCCTCCGGAACGGGGGCAATGCGGCCCCTTTCTTACCCGAAGTAGTGGCGAAATCCATAAAAAACAAGTGATGCCTGTTTGGTTTAAAAAGGACCTTTCATTGGCCGATTTCAAAGACCTGGGAAAAGACACGATGGGTGACTACCTGGGGATTGAATGGACCGCCGTCGGGGATGATTACCTCGAAGCCCGGATGCCGGTGGATCACCGCACCAAACAACCCTATGGCCTCTTGCACGGAGGCGCATCCTGTGCCCTGGCTGAAACACTCGGCAGCGTGGGGGCGGCCCTGGTGACGGATCCTGCAAAATTTTATTGCGTGGGAATTGAGATCAATGCCAACCATGTACGCAGCGCCCGGGAAGGATTTGTTACAGGAGTGGCTACCCCTTTGCACCTCGGCGCCAGTACGCAGGTATGGGATATAAAAATCTATGATAACAAGAAAAAACTGATCTGCATCAGCCGGCTTACTGTGGCCGTGATCCCCCGGAAAGACTGATCATTTCTCCTGCATCAGTGACAGCACTTCAGCTACCGAAGGATACGTATTTTCCAGGTATTCCTGCAGGCCTGCCGGTTTCACCCATTTGGCTTCCCGGATATCTTCTTCGGTCTGCGGCACCAGGGACGGGTCCCCGCTGACACGCATCCGGAACCAGTGCGATTCTTTCAGGATAAATTTTGTTCCTTCATGATACGTATGGTAAGTGACGCAAAGAGGGGAAAGCAATTTTATTTTTTGTAAACCGGTTTCTTCCTCCACTTCCCGTACCGCGCAGGCTTCCAGTTTTTCTCCCGGATCCAGTTTGCCCTTGGGCAGGTCCCATTTGCCCCGGCGGAAAATAAGCAACCATTCGTTTTTCCCATTTGCAACCAGGCCCCCGGCCGCTTTAACCAGGGTGAATTTCTTAAACACCGCTTTTTTTAATTCGTCCAATGAGGGATGCACAAACACACCGGCATGGATTTTCTGCTGTTCCATTTCGTGCAGCATGGATTTTACGGTATGACTGTTCAGTTCATCAATGAAGACAGTATCCTCATGATGAATATAGGGGGAAAGCTGCTCATCCACCGCATCGCAGAGGAAGAGGGGCTTATCATTGAAATAAATTTTTATAAACATAGTGCAGGGTTCATTTTATCTTCGCAGCATGACAAATGCAACGGCGGTAGCCGAAAAACTGCTTCAAGTTAATGCAGTTAAGTTAAATCCCGAACAACCCTTTACCTGGGCCAGCGGCTGGAAGAGCCCGATCTATTGCGATAATCGGAAAGTGCTCTCTTTTCCCTTTATCCGGGATTATATCAAATCAGAGATGTGCAATGTGATTTTTGAGAAATTCCCCGAAGCCGGGTTGCTGGCGGGGGTGGCCACGGCAGGGATCGCCTGGGGAGCCATGGCGGCTGACCAGCTTAAGCTGCCCTATATATATGTCCGGCCAAAACCAAAAGAACACGGCCTGGGCAACCAGATCGAAGGATTTTATGAGAAAGGACAGAAGACCGTGGTGATCGAGGACCTGGTATCTACCGGCAATAGCAGCCTGCAGGTGGTGGATGTACTGAAAGCACAGGGACTGGAAGTGATCGGGATGGTTTCTATCTTTAGTTATGGTTTTCCGGCTGCAACCGAAGCCTTTAAAGCAGCGTCTCTGCCATACCAGTCCCTGACGGATTATCCCTCATTGATTGAACTCGCTCTCAAAAAAGGGATCGTTTCCCCGGAACAGGAAGGGATATTGTTAAAATGGAGGGATGACCCGGCGGGTTGGAAGGGAACTTTGTAATTTTATTACCATCGGCCGGATTTAAATAAAACACTATGAAGAAAGGATTCCTTACGTTCATTGCTTTCATCGGATTGGTGATGGCTGCAAAGGCACAGACCAAACCTGTAATAACGGCCACGATCAAAACACCCAATGCGGTTTGTGCGCTTTGTAAAGACCGTATTGAAACCTATCTCAAACGGTATGACGGGATCCTGGAGATCAATGTGAACTACAGGAAGGGGGAAACCCGCGTAAAATATATTACAGACCGCACCGATATTGAGCAGATCAAGACCGCCATTTCCAACTGCGGCTATGATGCGGACGATGTGCCGGCGGATTCGGAAGCATATAACCGGCTCCCAAAAAGTTGTAAAAAATTCGCGGATGGGGGTGGACATCCCAAACCCAAAGCGCCACCTGTACCGCCTCAGCAATAAGCTGCGATATCCCGCTCCGGCGGGATTTTTATTTCATGAACTGTCCGATGGACTGTTTCCCTTCATAACTGATGGGGTAATTGAAAAAGAACCCGGCCTTGCCCAGGCGGGCTTTCCCTTCAATTTTCAGGTCTACTTCCTCTTTCAGGAATAAGCCAGCGCTATTTTTCAGGGCATTCTTCATATCCAGTTCGAGGATTACCGGCAGCCAAAAATCAGATTGGGAGGGAATCGTCATGGCCGTATCGACCCTGAAATCCCCCAATTTCTGCCCATCCACCCAAGCTTCACCGGCGGCCTTTTTAAACCGGATACGGGATTTATTCGGGTTATAACAATGCAGGTCCATGGTCAGGGTGGTGTTTTTCAGTCCAGGGTAACGATATATCATTTCCCACACTCCCCTTTAAACTCCTTAAATTTGCATAATTAATTGGTTGACAGCGCCTTTAAATTAAAGAAAAAACATATTAGAAAAATATCTTCTAAACTACACTACCCCAAAATAGGGAAAGCCGGGGGTGTTACTTAAAGTAAAATTGTAAATACCCATGTTTGGTAGAACTACGAAATATTCGTAGATTTATGATGTAATAAAAGGCCATGATTCCAGAAAATAATGAAAACCCGATTAGTGAAAAAGACCTCATAGGGCTAACTTATACAGCCCCACCTATTATTATACCTACTTTTTTTGTTGTTGGAGTAAACTCAATACCTCATCCAGTCCGGGAGCCGGATCAAAATACAAAAGAGTGTAATTAGATAAGGAAGGGTTGTGTTTTTGTATTAAATGCTCAAGAAGCAAATGAGAGGTACTAAATACTACCCTTAAATCTGTCTTATCCTTTTGGTAATCCCCCTCTAATTGTACCAATATTTCTTGTTCTGCTTTGCAAGTTAAAATATGATGGGTTTTGTTATTTTTTGTTAGTTCTACAACCCACATCAAAACCAACTTTACTACATCCGTACCGTTATGGTAAATAAAAGGGTTTAGTTGTTGATTTTCATGTATTTCAATCCCCCTTTTTAATTCATTAGTATTATCAAAATAAATTGGTTCCAGTAGTTCTATTTCTTTATAATTATACTTCATATAATTTGTTACAAAAATTGAACTACTAATATAACCCCTAACTAAATAGGGGCTATTTCTTTTTAATCACTTTCTTTTTTTTAGGCAATGGGGTATTGAGTGCTTTTTTTAAGGCATCCTCGAAGGTCATATCTAACCTGACATGTGTATCTTCTTTCGCCTCCCTTCTTTTATCCACTTTGCTCATAATTTCAGGTATTTTATTTCTTTAAAGTTACGAAAAACCATTAATTTTTCGGAAACCACATACTATGAGATATGAAATACTTAAATTCCTTACAAATGGATACGACTATAAAGATTTGGGGTTGTTTTTGAAAGAAAAGTATCCTCAAACCAACTTAAGGGAGTTTTTTTATATTCTTAATGAAATGTACTCCGGGCCTCAATTCAGAGAAAATAACGTAATTGATATTGAAGGGAATGATTGGAAATATTTAGGTAAAGAAATAGTTGAATTAGAAAATTTTGGGAAGGCCGAGGTAATAATGAAAAACAGGCCGGGGTATGATAAAAAGAACGTATTATATGAAGGGATAGGAGATTTGAGTAATTCTAAAATACTTGCCCGAATTACAGACTTAGGCCGAAAAGAGTTGCAGGCTTTTGAATTAAATGAAAGTGTAAAGGAAACCAATAAGTCAGTTAAATCAACGAATAAGGTAACAATTTTGATAGCCGTAATAGCGACAATTTTTTCTTTAACATCTTTACTTATTGCAATTACCAAAACCAAATCAATAGAAGTAAAACAACTGCAAGAGACAAACAGAATATTGCAAAAGCAAAACTCAACATTAGACAGTTTTCTACAAAAGACGAATTTGAATTTGAGAGTTGATTCTTTAAAAAAGTGAGTAATGATTTCATTTTGTTTAGTTTATTGTTTTTCAATTAATTGACTGTATTTAAGCCGTCCTTCCACATTGGATATAGCCATTCTAAAGCGGTCGGCATCTGTTATTTTTCGGAAGTTGAAGCGGTAGGCCGTTTCTGCACAATACCTGTGCAGGTGTTTAGGGCTGACCTGGTGATAAGTCCCGTAAATAGTCCGTTTGAAGATTGAGAAAAACCCTTCGATTGAGTTCGTGTAGGCCAGTCCCTTTTTATACTCTTTTATAGAGTGGTTAACGGCCTCATGCCTTGCATATTCAGCCCCAAGACCGATATATCCTAAGTGGGCATCCGTGTAAACTGTGGCGGTTTTAGCCACATTATCCCGGACAACATCCTTAAAGGAATTACCCCCGATAACGGTAAGTTTAGCCTTGCCATCCCTTTGTAATAGCCCCATGACAGCGGTTTTGTTATCCTTCCCTGATTCCTGCCATTTTTTACGCCTTGCTCGGTTCATAAATTCGAATTTCCCCCCCACGTATGTTTCATCTACCTCAACCACGTTATCCAATTGGGTAGGGTTTGGGTCACCCATAATAAGTCTGACCCTGTGATTAATGAACCAAGCGGTTTTTTGAGTTACCCCAAGATCACGGGCTAACTGATGGGATGATACCCCCTTTTTATGCCCTGTGAGGATATAGATTGCCGCCAACCAAGTAGAAAGTTTAACCTTAGAGTTTTCAAAGATTGTCCCGACTGTTACCGAAAAATCCCTTTTACAGTCCTTATTGCTGCACCTGTAATTCTTACCGTCTTTTAATTTGTAGGGTTTAGTCCCGTTACAGTGGGGGCAAAAGGGGCTGCCTCCCCACCTCATTTGTTCCATGTACTCCCGGCACACGGTTTCATCTGACAGGTGGGTCATTAACTCCTTTAAATTCCTAAACTCTAATAGTTGTGTCATTTTACAGGTGATAATGTTTTTAGCAAAAATTCCAGTGTATTAATATTAATACGAGTAGGGACTAAGTGGTAACCCTTAGTTGGGCAAAATCCCAAAAATTTAAGGGCGGCTCTAAAATTTCAAAAAAAATGCTGTGGGAAGTGGTATATCGTAGCCAGGGAGCGCAACTTCATATTAAATAATATTGTTATCAAAAAACATTAGTATTTACCAAATTTGCCATCCATTTTTCATTACTATAAATATTAGCTAAATAAGTTTAAATACTATATAATGGTTATCAAAGACTAATCTTTATTATTTGCGTATAAAAATTAGAAATAGTGGGTTAAAAATTGGTTGATATCGGACTCAGTGACAGGGCTCTAAAGATTGTAAAAAATGTTACATAAAATATTGAAAAATAAATTTGTAAATGTGTTATATAAATAAATACTCTAAATAATAAAATACATATAATTTCTGCTAATATAATATTCGGCTTTGCCTGATTTAGTTTATCCAAAAATGAATAACGGGGGCTAATCTGTTTGGGCCAGGTCGGGATGGAGCTGGTTATAATTGAAAAAAATTATCATAAGTCATTAATACTCGTAGATATACGTGTTTCGGAAAATACGGTTTTTCTTTTCAATATCTGCCTGAAATGCTTCTTTTTACGAAACCAATCGTTTAAATTAGCCCTCGGTTTCTGCACTTTTGGATATTGGACTAATGAGAAAACTACTAAGATTAAGTACCCTTCTGCTTGCCATATTTACTGGCACTAAATCCTATACGCAAGACTTTTCGAACAAAGGCAAGGAATTCTGGCTTTGTTTTCCGCAGCATGTACCGAGCGGCAGCAATCTCGCGACATTAAGTATCTGGATCACTTCTGATAAAGCCAGCTCCGGAACCATTACCATGGCAAATGGGGCTTTTTCAGCCAATTTCAATATTCTGGCCAATGGGTTACAGGAAATCCAGGTGCCTCATTGGGCAGCGCATATCAGTAATGCGGAATCCGGAATGGTGATAAAGAAATCGATTCGGGTTAAGGTAAATCCCGGTCAGCCCCCCGTGGTGGCCTATGCCCAGCAATGGGGCGCTGCCCGGAGTGCTGCGACCTTGCTGCTGCCGGCCAATGTGCTGGGAAAAAGATATTATGCCGTTAGTTTTACGCAGGATGGGGTCGGGGGAGGCAGTTATGAGGCAAAATCGCAGTTTCAGATCATTGCCACCAAACCGAATACCGAGGTAAAAGTTACCCCCCGGCTGAATGGGGTGGTCGGTGTGCCCTTTACAATAAGCCTGCCCCTGGCCGGCGATATGTACCAATACCAGGCCGACCTGGATATCACCGGTACCCTGATCGAATCCATTGCATCCGGAACGGGCGGCTGTCTTCCCATCGCCGTATTTTCCGGGAGCTCAAATATTACGATCGGCAGTACGTTTTGTTCGGGAGGGACCGCTTCCTATGATCCCCTTTTTCAGCAGCAATACCCGATCAGCACCTGGGGTAAAAATTTTGGGTTTGTTCCCTTTGCGGATTATCCAAACGGATCTGCCTGCAGGGTCCTGGCCTCCGAGGACAATACTTCCGTCTATTATGACGGGACCCTGGTCGCGACCCTGATGGCCGGACAGATCTATCCGTCCAGCTTTACCAGCTCACCGGATCTGATTACCCAGGCAACCAGTATAACAGCGGATAAACCAATTTGCGTGGCCCAGTATGCCCCAAGGCAAGTTTGTGGTGGAGCAGATTTAGGTGACCCGGACATGGTAATACTCAATCCTATTGAGCAGAATATCCGGGACATCACCATCTTTTCATCATCGCAGCAAGCGATCACCCGTCAATGGATCAATGTCCTCATGAAGACCATTGCGATTCCCAGTTTCAGGATAAACGGGGCGGCGCCCTTTGGCGGCTGGCAGGCAATTCCTGCATTGCCCGGCTATTCCTATTTGAGACAATTGCTGAACGGCCCCGGTTCCTACAGGCTGTCTGCCGACAGCGGTTTTAATGCGATCGCCTACGGGTTCAGTTCCGAGTTTGAATCCTATGCTTATTCCGCCGGAACCAATGTGAAAGACCTGTACACCCAGCTTGGAATAGCCACTCCTTATGGAAGCGCTTCCTCCCCGTCTGTTTGTTTGGGTTCTCCCTCCACGTATAAAATTTCATTGCCCTACCGGCCGGATTCCATGTACTGGGATTTTCACGGGGCCCAGAGTCCCAATGTACTGGTAAACTCGCCAAGCCCCATTCCGTTTGATTCAACCACTTTTATAAACGGGAAACAGTTATGGTGGTTTTCATTGCCCACCCCGTACTATTATAACACGACCGGTACTTTCCAGGTAACGGTTACCACGTATGCCCCGGCGGTTGACGGATGCGGGTCCGAACAGGAGATCGACTTTGACCTGGAAGTTTACCCCAAGCCCGTCGCTGACTTTACTTTTACTTCAGATGGTTGCTTAACCAGCCCTGTTCTGTTTACGGAAAATTCAAATCCCGGGGGAAGGTCAATCAGTAAACGTTACTGGAACTTTGGAGATGCCAATACTTCCGCCGCGACAAACCCCAGTCACAGTTATTTAGCCCCGGGTTCTTATAATGTGAAGCACAG
>JBBIGW010000096.1:0-13882 GCA_037447355.1 Bacteroidia bacterium
CGGGATCGGCGCCGCGGTTTCCGGTAATATTATTTCGTTTAACCTGGGCTTTAACCCGGTTACGGTCACGTTTGACCCCTTTGCACAAACCCTGGCTAACGGAAGTACGAACCTGAATTCAGTGCTGGATGTGAATGTACTGGACTTTGTATTGCAGCAACAGTCCGCCGCTAATAAATTAAAACTGTCATTAACCGACGGGAACGGCGAACTGAGAAAGCTGGTGCTGCAACGCAGCCGGGATGGCGTCAGTTATACAGATGCCGGTGTGATGCAGGAAGAACCCAATACAGGCCTGGTTAAATACTTTTCGTACGTGGATGATAACCCCTATCTGCCGGTAACATTCTACCGGGCAAAAATAACTGAGGCGGCTGATGAGAAATACAGCAAGGTACTCAGGGCCGGGAAAGATCAGTTAGCAGGGGCACTGTTATTCCCGAACCCTGCCGCTAAAGAAGTGTATGTAAAATGGGAGGCTGCTGCAGGCCAGTCAGCCGAAGTGAGTATTATCGGGATGGAAGGAAAATTAATTCAGCGTCATACAGCTACTGCCGGTTATATCCTGCTGCCCGTGGATGATGTACCGGTAGGGACTTACGTGGTGCTGGTGAAACAGGCCGGGAAAATAATTTTTAACAGGCAGTTGGTGGTCAGGAGGTAAAGTCAGCTGCACCGGGTCAAATCTGTAACTATGAAAAAGAATTCGCTCGTCCGATCCTTTCTGCTCCGGCTGGCAGGCAGCCTGTCTGTCCTGTTGCTGGCAACAGTTACTCCGGTAAATGCGCAACCGGCAACCGTCAGTTACCCCTTTGCGGTGGGAACAACAGTTGCCTGCGGTGGCAGTACGGCCCAGATGCATTTTTATACCTATAATGGTACCACCAATACCATCAGCAGTATTACCACTTCCGGAGCGGGCCCGGTTAACAGGTATGCCCCCCAGTTAAGGATAGGATTGCCGATTAACGGCACCCAGCGCTTTACATCCAGCCTGGCCAGCGTTTCTTTTAACCCGGCAGATAAAAATATTTATTATTTCTGGACCGCTTACCCGCCCAGTACACTGGCATATGGTGGCGTGCCCCGCACGTTTGTATGGCGCTGGCCCGTTGGCACTCAGCCCACTTCCACCGCTAATAAACTGGATACGCTTCGCTCCTTTGCATTTGATATCCTCGGGGTGGCATTTGATGCAAGCGGGAATGGCTATATGCTGGAGTTTCCTCCGGCTTTTCCGTTCAGGCCCATGTTACGATCCATCAATTTCGCGTCGGGAACGATTGGAGGTCAGGACACACTCGACCTGACAGGCGGTGCCGTAATTTATGCCAGCGGCAGCGGTGACGTGGCCATGTCTCCATCAGGACAAATGTTCTTTGTGGTGGACAACAAACTCTTTACTCCGAATTATCCGGCCTATACAGGTACCGGTGCCCATTTAACCTGTACCTATATTGATACAGTACAGGTACCGAGTAATAATTTTGTGGGCCTTACATACGCGGAAGGGGAAACGATTGCCGCCTTTTCGGGTGGAGGATGCCCCTTCCGGGAAATTGATCCGCTGACAGGGGATACCAGTATTATTATTAAATCCGGTACCGTTTATTCCGCGTCCGACCTGGCTTCTGTGATCTCCGGTGTCGGGGCTGCTAAACGGCTGGTATCTGCAACTCCTACAGGAACCCCGAATCAGTATGATGTGGTATATGAACTGAAGATCCGTAATTATGGGAATACGGATGTTACCAATGTGCAGGCCACGGATGACCTGACAGCCATCAATGGCGCGGCCAACGTATCCAATGTAAGTACCAGTTTTGTTTCGAACCCTGCAGGACTTGTTTTAAATCCGCTGTTTAACGGGAATTCCGATAAAAACCTGCTGAACGGCACCGGCACCCTGCCCAATTACCCGGTCGCCAATAATTACTGTACCATCCGGATCAACTGCCGGTTATCCGGTATCATCAATGGATTTGTATATAATAACAGCGCTATAGTAACAGCTGTGGGCTATAACAGCCAGAACCTGCGGGACTCTTCAACCAACGGGAACCTGCCTGACCTGAATTTTAATGATAAGCCCGATGATATGGGCGAGGGTCAACCCACTCCGCTTATTGTTTCAATTACCGGCAGCACCCTGCCCTGTACCTCACTTGCCAATGTACTGTATACACAAGACTTTGGAACGGGCACGGGCCTGGTTACCGCATTGCCGGCCCCGGTTGTGGCATCTGGTGTTAGCGGCGCCGCCGGTTCGGTTACCTATACCGGTTCCACCACACAACCCCTGCCAACGGAAAGATATACCCTGACCAATAATGCACAATCGGCGAACAATGCCCATTTTTTAAGCATGACGGATCATACCGGTAATGTCAATGGCCGGATGCTGGTGGTGGATGCCGATGCCACGAATTCCATGTTTTACCGCGGCGCTTTTACTTCAGCGATCTGTGCGAATCAGCAATATTCCCTTTCTTTCTATGCAGCATTTGTCGGTAATTCCGCTTACCAGACCTTGTGCGATGGGTTTGGCGGCTTTAAATACCCCAAGGTCCTGATCAATATAAAAGACCAGGCCTCGGGTGCCATTATCAGTACCCTGAGCACGGGGGATATTATCAGTACCAGCTGGCAGCAACTCGGTATTAAGTTTATAAGCCCCGCTTCTTATACCGGAATTATTTTTGAGCTGATCAATAACGCGCCGGGTGGTTGCGGCAATGATATCGCGATTGATGATATCCAGTTCGGATCCTGTGATCCGCTGCCGGTCCTTGGCTTAAATCATATTAATGCCGGTTGCCTGGGTACCAGTGCTTCCTTTACGGCGGTATTCTCCGACCCGGGCGCCATACTCGGCACGCCGGATTACCAGTGGCAGGTGAGCACCGATGGGGTAACCTGGACAGATATTGTTGCGGCGCCCAATGCAGCCACCTATACCATTGCTTCTATAGCAGCCGGCGATGTGAACAAATATTACAGGGCCCTGGTAGCTGCTGCGGGCAATCTCGGTAATCCCAATTGCCGTTATCCTTCCCCATCCTTCTTCCTCGTGGCGGGTTGTGATATTGATGATGATGATGACGGGATCCCGGATACCGTGGAAAGCGGCGGAGTGGACCCGCTCGATGATGACGACCTCGATCATATCCCGAATTACAGGGATACCGATTATCCCGGGTTTACTGACAGCAATGCAGATGGCGTAAACGATAATTTCGACTGGGACCTCGATGGCATTATCAATGAACTGGACCTCGACAGTGACAATGACGGTATTCCCGATGTAACAGAAGCAGGCGGTGTGGATACCGATGGGGATGGGAAGATCGACAGTTATACGGACGTGGACAATGATGGCTTCTCACAGAATGTGGATGCCAATACCTCGGGCAAGGATCTTTCCGGTAACGGGCTGGATCAGCCGGATCTTGACGGGGACGGCGTACCCAATTACTTCGACCTGGACAGTGATAATGATGGTATTCCGGATGTGGTGGAGGCCCTTGGTACCGACGCAAACAATAATGGTAAAGTTGACGGCTATACCGATACGGATAATGACGGGTTCAGTGATAATGTGGACGGCGATGTCGGGAATGACGGAACAGCCGAGAACGCGGCCAATACCCTTCTTCGCACGGGCACAGACCCCGATAATAACGGGAGAGCCAATACCTACCCGTACCGGAACATGGATAATGATTCAAAGGCAAATCCCTATGACCTCGATAATGACGGCGATGGTATTACCGATGTGAAAGAAGCCGGCTTCATTGACGGGAACTGGGATGGCCAGGTGGATGGCGCCGTCAATGCCATGGGCCGGAATATTATTCTTGCCGCATTGCCGGCATTAACCCTTCCCAATGATGACGGGAACGGCGGGGATAACCCTTTTGATGTTGACAGTGATAATGACGGGATCCCGGATAATGTGGAAGGACTGACCACCCTGGGCTATTTACTGCCTTCGGGAACGGATACGGACGGGGACGGAATCGATAACTCGTACGATAATTTTAACGGGTTCGGCGGGGACGGCGTTCACCCCGTGGATACTGACAGTGACACGACACCGGATTACCTGGATAGTGATACCGACGGGGATGGTCTCCCGGATAATGTGGAAGGGAATGACCTCAACCTGAACGGGCTCCAGGACGATGTGGTTACCCTGACGGGTATAGACACGGATGGAGACGGACTGGATGACCGCTTTGATAATAATAATTCCAGCGCGGAAGGTACATCGGCCAGGATGGGTAACGGGGGAAGCACCACCGGGGACCCCACGCCGGGTTCTATCACTACCGTACAGCATACGACCATTGCGTTTGGCTGCCCGACAGAAAGAGACTGGCGCTGCCTGCCCTATGTACTCAGTTGTGAATTCATCACGTTCAAAGCTGCCCTGCAGAACCAGCAGGTATTCCTTGACTGGTCTGCTTTGTGCAGGCAGGAAGTGGCTTATTTTATCGTGGAAAGAAGTACCGATCATGTTCGTTTTGAGCAAGCTTTTACGGTTGCCGGTAAACCGGTGCTGAACGAAATTGAATCGTACAATGGTACAGATAATGTAAACGGGGTCAGCGCACCGGTGATCTATTACCGGTTAAGATCGGTGATGAGATCAGGACGCGAGATACTGAGCAATGTAATCGCCGTACGGCAAAGCAATGCCGGTGTGGCGGAAATTAAAATATTACCCAACCCGGTAAGGAACCTGTTGCAATTATCGGTCGTGGCCATGCAGAACGGGGATGCTTCGGTTATCATCCTGGATGCCAGTGGCAGGATCCTGTACCGGTTTAAGGAAAACCTGCGCCGCGGAAGTAATACCATGAGCTACCCGCAGGCGGGTCAGTTGCAGGAAGGGATGTACTTCTTACGGGTGGAAATGGATGGCGTATTGTTAACCTCTAAATTCAATAAATTATAAAATAGGTAGCTGGTTATTACCGCAGGAAGTCCCTGCAAACCTCCTCTTTCCGGGGGAGGTTTTTCCTGTGCTTAGTAGAATCCCGGTCGTTTTTTCCGTTATTCTACCGGCTGCCCCGTGTTTTCCGAATCAGAAATATAGCGCGAAAATGCATTGGAACGGGTTTGAGATTGGAATAATTTTATAAAAATTCTACCTCATGAAAAACGTTGCCCTGATTATTGTAGCGTCGCTGATGATTGTTTTATCGGCCTTCACCAAGCCTGTACAAGTTCTCCCTGTTCAGCAGGATTGCAAAGGAGTGCAATCTTCTTCTCTCCTGACCGGTTTTGATTTTTTCAGAACTCACCGGCAGGGAAAAGATGGCATTACTTCCACCTGGGGATTCAGTTCTGCCGGAACCATCACCGGTTTTATACTGGAACGGACTTATGAAGACCCAGCTGATCCGTATGCTTATTGGGAAACAGTGGCCCTGGTGCCCGCATCCGGCCTGCGTTCCTATAAGGCTACAGATACAAATGTATTTCCCGGGTTTATCAGTTACCGTGTAACAGCCGTTCAGGGAACTGCAACTGTGGCGGTTTCGGATGTATCAACCGTCCACATCGTGAGCCACTAGTAAAAAGAACAAATTATAAACTGCCTTGGCAGTGCCGTGTATGATGTGCTGGTTATGTACCCGGCTCCATCCTTAATTCCGTACCTGTGAGAGTGCTGATCCGATTCATCCTATTGCTTGCAGTTCCCGGTTCTGTAGTGCAGGCGCAGATTACCACCCCGATCATCAAAGCCAATTTCGGAGTGGATGCCGATCTGCGGTCCAATTATTTCAACGGGCTGGTTCAATCCGGAAATGACGATTGGTTCTGGCTGCCGGGTACTCCCGGGACAGGACAGTTCATGGTCGATACGGCCGGTGCAGCATCGATCCTGGCCGGGTATACAGCCAATCCCAACAGCCGTAAATTGCCCTTTTACCGGACGATGCGCTATCCCACTTATTCCGTAGTGAATAACCGGCTGCTCGTGGACGCTTATTTTGTCCGCGATTACCATGGCGATGATTCCACTGTTTTTGCTTCGGGTTCCAATAAGAACGGGATGAGCCCGGCCGACTGGACCTGCCCGGAGTCCCAGTCGATCCCGGATAAAAACGAAATCCTGGATATGATGCTCCATGTCAGGAGAGCAGGTCCCAATGTAACGGATTCCATGTGGATGTTCGGCGGGATCTCCATCGAAAACACAACGGGTAACCGGTATTTCGATTTTGAAATGTACCAGACGGATATTTATTATGACAGGGCCACCCGCCGGTTTTATAATTATGGTCCTGATGCAGGACATACCCGCTGGCAGTTTGATGCGTCCGGCAATATGCAGGCGCCCGGGGATATTATTCTGACTGCCGAGTACAGCAGTGCGGCCCTTACGATGGTGGAAGCGCGGATATGGATCGACCGTAATGATTTATTGATTAACCCGGCCGGGTTTAACTGGACGGGGAGTTTCGACGGGGCTAATGCCGGATCCCAATACGGTTATGCAGGTATCCAGCCCGAATCAGCCGGGGCTTATTATACCGGTTTGCAAAGCGGGAATAATACCTGGGCCAGCGCCTTTTCATTGGTGCTGGGTGATAACAGTGTGGTAAACACCTATACCGCCCGGCAGTTTATGGAATTTTCGGTCAACCTCTCAAAGCTGGGACTGGACCAGGCCAAGATATTCGGCGGGGATGATTGCCTGATGCCCTTCCGCCGGGTCATTGTGAAAACCAGAGCCTCCACTTCCTTCACTGCCGAGTTAAAGGATTTTGTGGCGCCATTCGATTTCTTTATTGCGCCGGCAGCCCAAATTGAAACCCAGACCCCGATGATTTGTGATACCGGCAGCCTGAGCAATATTTATGTCATGAACCCGATCCCCACATCAATTTATGAATGGTCAACCACCAATGGCCATATCGTGGGAAGTGATAGCGGCCCGTCGATCTTTGTGGATACACCCGGTGTATATATTGTAAAACAGTACCTGCAGGCCGCCTGTTCCATGTATGCCACCGATACCATCACGATCGGGAGCTTCGGAAATTGCAATGTACTTGCCAGGAACCTGTATGATTTCCGGGGAACAATGCTGGAGAACCAGGTCCGGCTGAGCTGGAAAGTGCTGGAGAACCAGTATGCAAAGGGATTCTTCCTGGAAAGGAGCACCGATGGCATTCATTACAGCATCATCAGCTTTACCGGCCCGCAGGCCGGCAGGGCCGGCGCAGCCGCCTATGAAACGGTGGACGATATCAGTACAATAACCGCGGACTATCTATATTACCGGGTCCGGTTTATTGAGACCGGTGCTGTACAGCAACTGAGCCCGGTTGTAAAATTCCGGACCGGGGAGAAAGAGATACGGATTATACCTAACCCGGCCAGGGATCAGATGCAGTTACTGATCAGCTCCGCTACCGGCGGTATAGCCGGGATATCGGTGTATGACCAGGCCGGCAAACAGGTATATCGTTCTGCTCTTACTTTGCAAAAGGGGAGCAACCGTATTTTCCTGGATTGCCTTTCAGGAAAACCCGACGGCTTGTACCAGGTGCTGATTTCTGCGGGTAACCGGCTGTACACGGAGAAAGTACTGCATATAAAATAATTGCTGATAAACCCTTCAGCCCTTCCTGCAACCAGGAAGGGCTTCTTTTTTATGGCTCCCCCAATCCGGTTACTTTTGTAGTCATGTACACGCTTAAGAAGTCACTGGGGCAGCACTTTCTCCGCGATGAGAATATTTGCCGCAAAATTGTTTCGGCCCTGCAGGAACACCCCTTTTCCCGCTTACTGGAAGTAGGGCCCGGTGGTGGAGCGCTCACGAAATACCTGCTTTGCATTCCGGGAATTGAATTCAGGGCGGTGGAACTGGATGAAGAAAAGATCAGCTACCTGCAGCAAACGTTTCCATCCATCGAAGGGAAACTCATTCACCAGAGCTTCCTCGATATGGGTCAACCGTATACGGACCGGTTTACAGTGGTGGGGAATTTTCCATATAATATTTCAACCCAGATCCTTTTTAAAATACTGGACTGGAAAGACCAGGTGGAATGCATGCTGGGGATGTTCCAGAAAGAAGTGGCGCAACGGGTGGCGGCCGGGGAAGGCAGTAAAACCTATGGCGTACTGAGTGTGCTGGTACAGGCTTTTTTTGAGGTGGAATACCTCTTTGATGTGCAGGAACAGTGTTTTCAGCCTCCCCCCAAAGTAAAAAGCGGCGTGATCCGGTTGCTGCCCAGGAAAGTACCCCTGGAGATCGCGGATGAAGGGAAATTTTTCCTGCTGGTAAAGACCGCTTTTAACCAGCGCCGGAAAACACTCCGGAATGCGGTAAAAAGCCTCTTTGATGCAGCGATCCTCGGGGACGATTTGTTTAATAAAAGAGCAGAGCAACTCACGGTTGAACAATTTGCCGCACTTATTTGTAAAATGAAATGAAAAAAGTCATCATAACCGGAAGGGCCCACCCGTACCTGGCGGATCAGCTGCAAAAGAAGGGATACGAGATCCTGTATGCTCCTGAAATCACATATGGGGAACTAGCGGAGCAGATCGGGGAAGCCGAAGGGCTGGTGGTTACAACGAGAATACCCGTAAACAGGCAACTGCTGGATAAAGCCATCCGATTGAAATGGATAGGCCGCCTGGGAAGCGGGATGGAGCTCATTGATGTACCCTATGCGGAAAGCAAGGGGATTCGTTGCGAAAGCAGCCCGGAAGGTAACCGGAACGCAGTGGCGGAACATACCCTGGGCCTGTTGCTCAGCCTGATGAATCATATCGCATCATCCCGCGATGAAATTAAACAGGGGCACTGGAAACGGGTTGAAAATACGGGTACCGAGCTGTACGGGAAAACTGTGGGGATCTATGGATTTGGCAATACCGGCAGCCGTTTTGCCCGTTTGCTCCAGCCATTTGAGGTAACCGTACTGGCTTATGATAAATATAAATATGGTTTCGCGGAAGGATATATTAAGGAAGCCAGCCCGGAACAGATTGCCAGGTATGCCGATATCATCAGCCTGCATGTACCCCTTACTGCGGATACCCTGGATATGGCCGGTGCTTCTTTTTTTGAATCCCTGGAACGTAAACCGTACCTCCTGAATACATCCCGGGGGAAAGTGGTGAACCTGGATGCACTGGTAAAGGCCCTGGAACAGCAGGAGATTTCGGGTGCCGGTCTCGATGTGCTGCCCAATGAAAATTTGTCTGCTTACACGGAAAAAGAAAAAGAACAGCTGAACTGGTTACTGGCCCGCCCGGATGTACTGATCACTCCGCATATCGCCGGGTACAGCCAGGAAGCTTCGTATAAAATGGCCGCTGTTTTGCTGGGGAAACTGGGAATAGCCGGATCGTAATTTTCGCTGGCTGAACAGGGGCGCAATATTTTTCTGTAAACCGGAAAGAATGAACAGGAAAATCAATAATACCTTTTTATATATGGCCATACTGGTCATGATTTCTTCCTGTTCAAAAGACCTGGAGGACAGGCTGCTGGGCAACTGGAAAATGAGGAAGGCCTGGAAAAGCCAGTTAAATGGAGCATCCGAGCTGTTTACCGGTTATGAATCAGGTCTTTTCCATTTGGAAAATAACGGGAAGGCCAGCTATACAGAGGGCGCCGATACCTTAATGGGTTACTGGAAAGCAGGTAAACACAATAAAGGAGTCTATAATAATAATAAAGGACAGTGGGAGTCGAGGGATATGCGTTTCCTGCAGATTAATATTGTAAACCGGGAACAAACCCGCCGGCTGGAATGGCGTTTTGACGATTTTGACCTGAACGATAACGGGGGAACGATCCGGGCTGTACAATTTACCCTGGGGTATGACCGGATCTATGAGTTTGAAAGACGCTAATTTTCAATAAATTACAGGTCTGGTTTCGGGTTTTCAAAACTTTATATACCTTTGCATCCATAATGCAACGCTTCAGCTAAAACTGGGGCGTTGTTATTTTTTTTATTTTATCAAAGGAGGAGTCTATGAGTACATTACAGTATGTGACAAAGGAAACACTGGAACAAATGAAGGCAGACCTGCAGCGGATGAAAACAGTGGACCGCCCGGCTGCCAGTAAAGCGATTGCTGAAGCCCGCGAAAAAGGGGACCTGAAAGAGAATGCCGAATACGATGCAGCCAAAGAGGCCCAGGGACTCCTGGAGGCCAAGATTGCTGCGATGGAAGGCTCCATGGCAAATGTCAGGGTGCTGGATGAATCGAATATCGATACGAGCAAGGTTTCCATCCTGACCAAAGTGACACTGACCAACCTGAACACCAAAAAACAGGTTACATACAAAATCGTGAGCGAAAAAGAAGCCGACCTGAAAGCGGGTAAGATCTCCGTAACTTCTCCTATCGGGAAAGGCATCCTGGGAAAAGTAGTGGGCGAAACGGCCGAAGTACAGGCACCCGCCGGCATTCTCCGGTTCAAAATCGAAGGGATCACGGCATAAGCGGATTTTAAAAACAGTTTGAAAAGTCTTCGTGCACACGAAGACTTTTTTCGTAAAAGAAAGTAGCTTTATCCCGTCATGAAAGCAGTACTCAGCCGGCTGTCTTATTATTTTCGATTATCATTATCTAAACAATTTGGCGGTATGACTATCTTTTCAAAAATTATTGCAGGGGAAATCCCTTCTTATAAAATTGCGGAGAATGATAAGTTCTTTGCCTTTCTCGATCTGTTTCCCTTACGGGAAGGGCATGTACTGGTGGTGCCCAAAACCGAAGTGGACAATTTATTCGACCTGCCTGCTGAATACCTGCAGGAACTGCTGCTCTTTGCGCAACCCATCGCCAAAGCCATTGAAAAAGCGTTTGACTGCAACCGCTGCGGGATCAGTGTGATCGGGCTTGAAGTGCCGCATGCGCACCTGCACCTGGTTCCCATCCGTTCCGCCAATGACCTGAATTTTACCCAGGCCAAACCGAAAGCCACCCCGGAAAGCCTGGAGAAAGCACAGGAAAAAATTTTAGCGAAGCTGTAATTTATTTCTTTACGATCCGGCCCGGGTTCTTTTTAATAAAATCATCCCAGCCTTTCAGGCCTTTGCCCGCTTTACCGGCAAGGGAGGAGGATTGATAGTGATGGCACAGCGCCACGGCCAGTGCATCCGTGGCATCATAGTGTTTGGGACTTTCTTTGAAGGACAATATCGTTTGCAGCATTTTCATCACCTGTTCCTTATCCGCGTTGCCATTGCCGGTAATGGACTGCTTTACTTTCTTGGGTGAATATTCCCTTACCTCCAGCCCGTGCCGCATGGCAGCCGCAATGGCCACTCCCTGGGCCCTGCCCAGTTTCAGCATGCTCTGTACATTCTTGCCAAAGAAAGGCGCTTCAATGGCAAAATCCGTGGGTTTGTATTGAGTGATGAGTCCGCTGACGGTATTAAAGATCAGCTGCAGTTTTTTATAACTGTCCTTTACTTTGCCCGGCTTCAGCACACCAAGATCCAGTAAACTGACTTCACGTCCTTTCACTTTTACCAGGCCATAGCCCATTATGATGGTTCCCGGGTCGATTCCCAATATTATTTTGACAGGCTTTTCCAGCGGGGGATGTATTTTTACAAGATTAATGAAGCTGCACCGTAATATCAAAATCTTCATCAATTACTTACTGGGCCCGGTCCTGTTCCTGTGGTTATCCTGGTCCATTTACCAGGAGATCAGCGGGCAGCCGGATATCGGGCTGGCCTGGCGGCATATCAAAAGCTCATTCCGCAGTCCCTTGTTGCTGAATATGGTGGTGGTCATCGGGCTGATGATCGTCAACTGGTCCATCGAGGCCTGTAAATGGAAGATCTCGGTAAGCGGTATACAGTCTATACCGTTCTCAACGGCATTCAGGGCCATTCTTTCCGGGGTATCTTTTTCGGTCAGCACCCCCAACCGCGTGGGCGAATACCTGGGCCGCGTATTGTATATGGAAGAGGGCAACCGCCTGAAGACAATTGCTGTGACGATCGTGGGGAGTATCAGTCAGCTCATTATCACGCTGGTCATGGGACTGGCCGGGCTCATCCTGTTAAAAAGAGATATTGAAACAGGACAGGTGGTATCCGGTCTCTGGCTGCAGGTGGTGATCTATGGAGTGATGGCAGCTATCTTGGTGCTCCTGCTTTTTTATTTCAGGCTGTCCTGGCTGGCCAACTGGGTGGACCGGCTGCCCCTGATGAAAAAATTCAATTACCTTACCCGGGCGCTGGAAGATTTTAATACGGGGATCCTCATTCGCTTACTGGCCCTTTCTTTTCTCCGTTACCTGGTATTCCTGCTGCAGTATTACCTGCTCTTTGTTTTTTTTGATGTGAAGATCAGCGGATGGGAGGCCGGCTGGTCCGTCAGTGTTTCCTTCCTCGTTATGGCGATCCTTCCGACTTTCGCGATCGCGGAACTGGGGCTGAAGGGAAAAGTAGCCCTGATTTTCACGGGTCTTTTCAGTACCAATAAAGCCGGGATCTTTTTTGCCACGGCCGGCATCTGGTTTATCAACCTCGTGATACCGGCCATCCTCGGCAGCCTGCTGATATTAGGGATTAAAAAATTATATACCGGTAAGGAGGATGATCAGATCTCTTCCAGTTTGAAAAACTGATCCGGCCGGATCCCTCTTTCCGTTTGTTTCAGGGTACAGCATTCATAAACCGGGTCATGTTCAAAGAACAGGATATAGTCACCTTCCAGCGCTTCTTTCAGGAATGACTTTTTTTCATTGATCGTGGTCAGGGGGAACATATCATATCCCATTACATAAGGGATCGGGATATGCCCCTGCGAAGGCAGCAGGTCGGCCATATACACGATAGTGCGGCCTTTGTACTGTATTTGCGGCAGCATCATATTGTCGGTATGACCGCTTACAAACCGGACGGATATATTTTCAGTAAAACCGGTCTGGCCCAATTTGCCGTCCTTCGCCCCGCTTACTTCCACCAATTCCAGTTGCCCGTTGTCCTGTATGGGAAGAATATTCTCTTTCAGGAAAGAAGCTTTCTCCCGTTCATTGGGAAAAACGGCCCAATCCCAGTGTTCTTTATTGCTCCAGCATTTCGCATTCTTAAATGCCGGTACCAGTTTGTCCCCATCTCTTTTGATCGTGCCTCCGCAATGATCAAAATGCAGGTGGGTCAGGAACACATCGGTGATGTCATCGGGATGGAATCCATGGCGCTTCAGCGATTTTTCCAGCGTATCATCGCCATGCAGGTAATAATGACTGAAGAATCTGGCATCCTGCTTATCACCGTTACCGGTATCCACCAGGATCAGCCGGTTCCCGTCCTCAATCAGCATACAGCGCAGGGCCCAGTCACAAAGATTGTTCTCATCCGCGGGATTGATCTTGTTCCAGATCGTCTTGGGCACCACACCAAACATAGCGCCACCGTCGAGTTTGAAGTAACCGGTATTGATCGTATAAAGTTTCATGCAATAAAGTTTTTATGCTGCCGGCGACTGAAATCACTTTTCTACGGGCCTCGGGGGCTTTAAAGCTGCTGCATAAAACAGCAAAATTAAACCCAGTATAAAAAAGATCATCAGGGCCAGCACGGAATTACGCTGAGACCCTGTCAGCTCATTGATAAAGCCAAAACTGAAAATACCAATGACCGCGGCTACTTTTTCCGATACATCATAGAAACTGAAGAAGGATGCCGTGTCCTTTGTTTCAGGCATCAGCTTCGCATAGGTGGAGCGGCTCAGTGACTGGATCCCGCCCATTACGAAACCCACAGAAGCGGCCAGCCCGTAAAATTCATAGATGCCTCCAACAGGTAAGAGATAACCAACATAACATAAGAATATCCAGAAAATAACAATCCCGATCAGGGTATTGATA
>JBBIGW010000097.1:0-13867 GCA_037447355.1 Bacteroidia bacterium
ATGCTGAGCAGCCAGCCCCCGGCTGTCAGAGCGATTCTTTTTGAAGCGTACTTTGAAGAAACGGGATGCTTCTGTCATGCTGAGCAGCCAGCCTTCCGGCTGGCGTGTCGAAGCATGATTACCGTAATTCCTCAAACTCAATATAATCCCCTGCTTTGTGTTTGGGTTCCGCCTGGCTGGTTTCTGGATGCGGGGCCGTTCCCTGTTGTTGCTGCTGCATTTGTTCCTGCATGCGGCTCTGCATTTCACGGAATCCTTTCTTGATTTTCCGGCTGGCGAAATAGACCGGTATTACCAGTTTAAAGATGAACTGGTAAAGGATATAAATTCCGATCGCCCATAAAATATATTTCATCGGACCGTAAAGATAGTACGGGTCTTTTTCCGGTTACCGGCTTTTCAGGCCGGTTTACCGAATTATTAACCTTCAGGTTGCCCGGAATACAATTTGGCCCGTACTGCATTTTTCCCGTACATTTGCACTGGAAAAAGACGATAGAAGGGAACGAGGCCGTTCCCTTCTTCTTTTATACCCAATGAGCAACGAACTGCAAATACAGGCTTTGGAGCAGAAGGTTACCGCCCTGATCAGCGGGGAACCCGAGTTGTTTTTAGTGGAAATAAGGATCAAGCCTACCAACAATATTAAGGTGTATATTGATGGTAATCATGGAGTTAGTGTAGATAAGCTCGTGCAGTATAACCGGAAATTGTACAAGCAACTGGAAGAGGAAGGGGTATATCCTGATGGCGATTTTTCACTGGAACTGTCCTCCCCGGGCCTGGATGAACCCCTGAAACTGTACCGTCAGTACCTGAAAAATGTGGGACGTTTTGTGGATGTGGTGAAGCTGGATGGCGCCAAAACGGAAGGGAAACTGCTTGCCGTTACGGAAACGGATATCGTGGTGGAGGAAGTGAAAGGGAAGGGGAAGAAAATGGAAACGGTGGCACATACGATTCCATTTGATCAAATAAAAACAACAAAAATTCAAATTAAATTTTAATCAAACCGGATTACAAAATTTTGAGCTATGTCAAGTATTAACCTGATCGACGCATTCCAGGATTTTAAGGATGCGGAAAATATTGACCGCCCGACCATGATGAAAGTGGTGGAAGATGTTTTTAAAACCCTCTTGCGTAAAAAATATGGCAGTGATGAGAATTTCGACGTGATCGTAAACGCCGAAAAAGGTGACCTGGAGATTATCCGCCGCCGTATGATCGTGGAAGACGGGCAGGTGGAAGACGCGCTGGCACAGGTGGCTTACACGGATGCAGTGAAGATTGAGCCGGACTTTGAAGTGGGGGAGGAATTGTACGAAGAGATCGACCTGCTGGATTTTGGCCGCCGCGCGATCCTGGCTGCCAAACAGACCCTGGCCAGCCGGATCAGCGATTTGAAGAAAAATGTGCTTGCTAAAAAATACGGTGACCGTACCGGGGAGATCATCAGTGCCGAAGTGTACCAGGTCTGGAAAAAAGAAATCTTACTGTTAGATGAAGAAGGGAATGAACTGATCCTTCCGAAAAGCGAACAGATCCCGCAGGATTATTTCAAGAAAGGGGAGAATATCAGGGCTGTCGTGAAGAAAGTGGATATGAAGAACAACAACCCGGTTATTATCCTGTCCCGCACTTCCCCCGAATTCCTGGCCAAATTGCTGGAGATCGAGGTGCCGGAAATCTTTGACGGCCTGATCGTGATTAAGAAAATCGTGCGGGATCCCGGTGAAAGGGCCAAAGTAGCGGTGGAATCCTACGATGACCGTATTGACCCGGTGGGGGCCTGTGTGGGGATGAAGGGAAGCCGGATCCATGGAATAGTACGGGAGCTGAAAAATGAAAATATCGATGTGATCAACTGGACCAGCAATATCCAGCTCCTTATCCAGCGTTCGCTGACCCCGGCCAAGATCACCAGTATGGAACTGGATAACGAAGCCAAACATGCGAATGTGTACCTCAAGCCCGACCAGGTATCCCTGGCGATCGGTCGCCGCGGAGTGAACATCAAGCTGGCTTCTGACCTGACCGGCTATGAACTGGATGTGTACCGGGATAATGAGGGCGAAGAAAATGAGTTTGATATCGACCTGGAGGAATTCAGTGATGAGATTGAAACCTGGATCATTGATGAGCTGAAAAGAGTGGGTTGTGATACCGGCCGCAGTGTGCTGAACCTGACACCCGAAGAACTGGAGCGCAGGACCGACCTGGAAAAAGAGACCATTGCAGATGTCCGGAGGATTTTGAAAGAAGAATTCGAAAAAGAATAACTGGAATCTGAGCAGGGTTTCAGTCGAAAATAATACCGGTCGCCCTGAGCCTGACGGGGGGTGAACCATTTGACTGATTTGATTTAATAAACATTAATGGCAGAATTAAAACTTCCACGATTATTAGCTGCGGCTAAAGAATTTAACGTAGGCCAGGACACCATCATTGATTTCCTGATCGGGAAAGGTTTTCCCAAGGATGACCTGAAGCCCACGTCCAAGCTGACGGAGGAGATGTACCGTGCCCTGCAGCAGGAGTTCCAGGGTGATAAGGCTGCGAAGATGAAGAGCGACCAGCTGGAATTACCCAAGGGCAGCCAGGCGGATGCAAAGAAGAAAAAGGAAGAAGAGGAGATCAGCTTCCGGAAAGAGGAAAAACCGGCCGCAAAGGCAGCGAAGAAAGAAGAAGTGGTCAAGCCGGTAGTGGAAGAAAAACCGGTAAAAGAAGAGGAGAAAACAGAGAAGGAGGAGGAAAAGCCGGCGGAAGCAGAAGTGGTCAAGCCGGAGGTTCCGGAAATTGAAGGTCCTAAAGTGGTGAAGAAGATTGATCTCTCTGCAATTGATTCCTCCACCCGTCCGAAGAAAACCGCGAAGGCCAAAAAAGAAGAGACCCCGGCTGTTGAGGAGGAAAAAGCGGGTAAGGGGAAAATCAAAAAGAAATCGGAAGAGGTCCCGGTTGCAGAAGTGAAACCGGCCGTGGAGGTCCCGGTAAAAGAAGAACCGGTGGTGGAAGAGCAGCATACCGTGATCGAGAATATCGAAGTGGAAAAACTTACCGGCCCCAAGATTCTTGGAAAAATTGAATTGCCGGTGGATAATGATACCCGCCCGGTAAAAGATGAGAAAAAGAAACGGAAGCGTATTCCCATTGAGAAAAAAGACAACAAGCGGGAGATCTTCATTAATAAGGATGAGGACAAACGACCCGGTGGCGGTGGATTCAACCGTGGCAGGGGCGGGGCAGCAGGCAATCGCCGGGATATGCGCCCGGGTACCGGACGCCGCGAGGACAAACTGATCGACGAAAAAGAAATCCAGAAAAAAATACAGGAAACACAGGCCAAGCTTGCCGGTGGTGGTGGTAAAGGAAAGAGCCTGAAAGCCAAACACCGCAGGGAGAAAAGACAGGAAATGGCGGATGCGATGGGCGAAGCTGCCGACAGCAATAAACTGCAGGTAACGGAATTTATCAGTGTGAGCGAACTGGCCAACCTGATGGATGTCAGTTTTGCCGAAGTGATCAGCAAGTGTATGAGCCTCGGCATCATGGTGTCCATTAACCAGCGTCTCGATGCGGAAGTGATCGAACTCGTGGCCAGTGAATTTGGCTATGATGTGGAGTTTATCGATATGGAGAAGCAGATGGAAATGGAACACGAGGACGAGGAAGATGATGACGATGAACTGCAGCACCGTTCCCCGATCGTTACCATCATGGGGCACGTAGACCATGGTAAAACCTCCCTGCTTGACTATATCCGGAATGCCAATGTGGTGGCCGGTGAGGCGGGTGGTATCACCCAGCACATTGGGGCCTACCAGGTGGAATTGTCCAATGGAAAAGAAATTACTTTCCTGGACACACCCGGTCACGAAGCCTTTACCGCGATGCGTGCCCGGGGTGCGAAAGTGACCGATATCGCTGTGATCGTGATCGCTGCGGATGACGCGGTGATGCCGCAGACCCGGGAGGCGATCAGTCACGCACAGGCCGCCGGCGTACCGATGATTTTTGCCATCAACAAAATTGATAAGGACGGGGCCAATTCACAGAAGATCTATGAGCAGCTTTCCCAGATGAACCTGCTGGTGGAAGAATGGGGGGGTAAATTCCAGAGCCAGGAAATTTCCGCGAAGAAGGGCCTGAATGTTGACAAGCTGCTGGAAAAAATATTGCTGGAAGCTGAACTGCTTGACCTGAAAGCCAATCCCGACCGGGAAGCCACCGGTACGATCATTGAAGCCACACTCGATAAAGGACGCGGGTACGTGGCCACCCTGCTGGTGGAAAACGGAACCCTGCACCATGGCGATCTGCTCGTGAGCGGCCAGTACTATGGAAGGGTGAAAGCCATGTTCAACGAAAGAAATAAGAAGGAAGACGAGGCGGGTCCCTCTGCCCCGGCCGTGGTACTCGGGTTGAACGGGGCGCCCCAGGCTGGTGAAAAATTCAAAGTATATGCGGATGAGGGAGAGGCCAAGGAAATCGCCAACCGCCGCGCCCAGATCCTGCGGGAGCAGGGTATCCGCACCAAGAAACATATTACGCTGGATGAGATCGGCCGCCGCCTGGCACTGGGCAGCTTCAAAGAACTGAAAGTGATCATCAAGGGTGACGTGGACGGATCAGTAGAAGCCCTGAGTGACTCCCTGCAGAAACTGTCAACACCGGAGATCCTCGTCAGTGTGATCCACAAAGGGGTGGGACAGATCAATGAAAGTGATATTGTATTGGCCGAAGCCTCCGATGCGATCGTGATCGCTTTTAACGTACGTCCTTCCCTGCAGGCGTCAAGACTGGCCGATAAAGCCGGTATTGAGATCAAGATGTACTCTATCATCTATAACGCCATTGAGGAAGTGAAGAGCGCGATGGAAGGGATGCTGGAACCCAAAGTGCAGGAAAAGATCGTGGCCAATGTGGAGATCCGCGAAGTATTCAAATTCGACAAGGCTACAGTGGCCGGTTGTGTGGTACTGGATGGCAAGATCAAACGCGATTCGAAGATCCGCCTGATCCGGGATGGTATTGTGATCTACCCGACCGCCGAAGGGGTGAATGCCGAACTGGGATCCCTCAAACGTTTCAAAGACGATGCGAAGGAAGTGGTATCCGGTATGGAATGTGGTCTGACCATCAAGAATTTCAGTGATATCAAGGCCGGGGACGTGGTGGAAGCGTATGAAATTGAGGAAGTGAAACGCACATTATAAAAAACCGTATTGTTCCTTTCAGGAAAACAAATTCCGTGTCTGTTCTTTCGCGCAGCGCCGGACTTTGAATTTGGCTTTAAAAAACTTTTGTTAAATACAGGGCCGGCCATTTAATTGTCATACCCGGCTGACTACTTTTGAACATATGCGTAGTATTAAGAATAGCTTTACAGCTGCTTTTTTCTTCCTTACTGCCGCTGCTGCGGCCCAGGGTCAGCCCCAAAAAGTGATTGCGGATAAGATTGCGGGTATTGTTGGGGATAAGATCATTCTGCAGTCGGATATCCGGAACTCACTGGCCGATATCTCCCGCCAGGGGGGCAATGTACCGGAGAATGCGGAATGCATGCTGATGGAGCAGGCCATTATTTCGAAAATGCTGATGCTGCAGGCGCAGAAAGACTCACTGCCGGTGACGGATGAGGAAGTGGAGGCCGACCTGGATAACCGGATCCGCACCTATATTAACCAGTTTGGCAGCCAGGAAGCTCTCGAGGAAGTGGCGGGAAAAACCATTTACCAGATCAAGGATGATGCCCGTGAATCCGTAAAGGAACAGAAACTGGCGCAGGCCATGCAACGCAAAATCGTGGACAATGTACGGATCACACCCATTGAAGTAAAAGCCTATTTCGAAAAAATACCGAAGGACAGTCTCCCCTTTTATGAATCGGAACTGGAGATCGGGCAAATTATTCTGTTCCCCAAAGCATCCCGTGACCTGGAACAGTATATCGTGGGGGAAATGAATAATTATAAAAAACAGATCGAAACCAAGGTGACGGATTTCTGCCGTCTCGCCAAACAGGTGTCGGAAGACCCGGGCAGCAAGGATCGCTGCGGCCAGTACCAGATCAACCGGACGGAGAAAACCTGGGACCCCGTCTTCCTGTCCACCGCTTTCCGCCTAAAGGAAGGAGAGATCTCATCCCCGGTGAAATCCAAGTTTGGGTTTCATGTGATTCAGCTGGTGCAACGCAACGGGGACGATGCGGTGGTCCGCCATATCCTGCGTATTCCTCCTGTAACGGAAGAAGAGATCGGCCAGGCAAAACGGAAACTGGATACGATCCGTTCGAAGATCATTGCCGGCACTATTGGTTTTAATGAAGCGGCATCCAAGTACAGTGATGACGAGGCTGCCAAATATTCCGGCCCCTTTATTACCAACAGGGACGGCTCCACTTTTGTGACCATTGATATGCTGGATAAGGAAATGGTGGCCATGCTGGGCAGCATGAAAGTGGGCGAATTTTCACAGCCCACTCCTTTTGAAGGAGAACAGGGCAAGAAAGGGGTGCGGATCGTGTACCTGAAATCAAGATCGGAACCGCACCGGATGAACATGAAAGATGACTACAGCCGGATATCGAATTTTGCGCTTGAAGAAAAGAAAAGCAATACCCTGGAAAAGTGGATCCGCAACAAATTACCTTCTTACTATGTGATGGTGGATCCCGGTACGGAAGCCGCTTGTCCCCAGTTGAAGAAGTTCGGTACGGATATGAAATCGTTTTAGTAATAAGACCTGACCGGTACAGGTTATCCTTTTTATATTGCTATTGTATTGCAGGCCGGATTCCCGGTCTTACCCGCTCGTAAAATCACTTTTTTCTTTAAAACAGGAAAGGAAAACCCGGTCCTGACTTTCCCGGACTGAATATTAGCTTTAACTTTAGCGATCTGCTTTTAAAAAGCCGGATCCAGCCTGCCTGGATAGTTTATCACTATGTATAAGTTGTCCGATTACTTTTCACTTTCCGATCAATTCTATTATTTTTTTATTGATCCGGATGGGTATATCAGGTCGGCGAACCGCCTGTTCAGCCGTTTCTTCGATCCTGTTACATCCAGGTTTGCCGCGCTTCCTGTTTTTTCGGTTATTGATCCGGGTGATAAAGCCCGCCTGAAAGCTGTTATGGAAAAATGCCTGCAGCAGCCCGGCAAACCGGAATCCCTCCGGCTTCGCATGGAATCCGGTACCGGAAGCAGGGAGTGGGTTGCCTGGGAATGTTCGGCGAGTCTGAATGACCAGGGTGAAACGGTGGGGATTCAGGTGATCTGTGCAGCGCCGCCTGCCTGGCTGGGTGTCCCGGAAGAAACCAGTTTGCTTAAGCCTGTTTCCCCCGAGCGCTATCTGGCTTTTGAGGGAAGCGCAGAAGGGCTTTGGATGTTCGAAGCGGAGCAGCCGGTTACTGTCAACAGTGACCCGGACAGCATATTGGAATACTGGAAAGAGAATTCTTTCCTGGTGGAATGCAATGATAATATGGCCCGGATGTACGGGTTTGAAAAAGCGGCCGACCTGACCGGTGCCCGGTTGGATCAACTACTGGATTTTTCAGATCCGCAGCGGACAGACAGCCTGCGGCAGTTTATCCGGAATGGATTTGCCACCACGACCGTTGAAACAAAAGAGTTTGACAAGGAAGGGCAGGTAAAATATTTCCTGAACCGGATGACCGGTGTGGTGGAAGGCCAGCAGTTGAAACGGGTATGGGGAACACAGCAGGATATCACAGCCCAGCGCCTGGCGGAAGAGCGGCTGCAGGAAAGTGAACATTTTTTCAGGAATTTATTTGTCTGTTCATTTGACGGAATATTTATTACCGATGAGAAGGGGATCATCAGGTTTGCCTCCCCGGCAGTAACGCCCATCCTGGGGTATGGGGCGGAAGAAATGCCGGGTAAAAATTCTTTTGATTTACTGCACCCGGACGAAAGAGAACTGGCGCTCGCTGCCTTTGATACAGAAAGAAGAAATGCCACGAAGGTTGACTTTATTTCCCTCCGGGTAAAAATGAAATGCGGGGACTGGATCTGGTGCATGGTAAGGGGGCATAACCTGTTCGGGAATCCTTATGTCAACGGGATGGTCATTAATTTTTTTGATGACACTTCCCGTAAGCAAACAGAAAAGGCCCTGCAGGAAAGTGAACAGCGGTTCCGGCAGCAGGCGACGGTACTGAATAATGTGACCGATGTGATCGTCACCACGGACCTCAACCGGGTGGTTACTTCCTGGAACCATGTGCTGGAAAACCTGACCGGGATAACAGCCGCCGAAGCGATCGGCCGCCCCTACCGGTATGTAATGGATACAGATTATTCACCCTACACACATGAGCAGGTATTTGACATGGTAACCAGTGAGGGCATCTGGAAAGGGGAAACCTCTTTTACCGGTCATGACGGCGAACAGAAATATTTACTCCATACCATTTCCCTTTTATTTGACGACCAGGGAAACCGGATCGGGTTGCTGGGTGTGGGGAAAGACATTACGGACCGGAAAAAAGCGCAGGCAAGGCTGGAGGAGAGTGAATTGTTTTACCGCAATATGATCGCCCATTCGCTTGATGGGATTATTATGACGGATGTTCGCGGTATGATCCGGTACTGCAGTCCTTCCATCCGTAAAATATCCGGTTATGATACCGCCGATCTGCTGGGGCGGCAAATCTTTGAATATGTTCATCCGGAAGATAGTAAGAGCGCCGTTGAAGCATTTGAAACGGAGTTCAGGAAAGAATCCCAGGTGAATTATCTTCCGCTCCGGCTCCGCCATTCTTCGGGGGAATGGATCTGGTGTACGGTGAGGGGGCATAACCTGATAGAGAATCCGGTCTTTGGGTCCATGGTCATCTATTTTACCAATGATTCAAAGCGAAAAGCAATAGAAGACCGGCTCCGGGAAAGTGAGAGAAGGTTCCGGCACCTGATTCAGAACCTGAAACTGGGTGTGATTCTCCAGGATCATAAACGCGAAATGATCATCGCCAACCAGGCCGCAATGGACCTGCTGGGGTTAACGGAGGAACAGTTGCTGGGTAAGAAGGCTCCTGATCCAGGCTGGAATGTGATTCAGGAAGATGGCAGTGATTTCCCCGAGCAAAACAGGCCGGGACCTCTTGCCGTTCAAACCGGGAAACCGGTACGGGATGTGGTTATGGGTGTATTCCGCCCCGGGGCGAGTGAACGGGTCTGGCTGCTTGTGAATGCAGAACCCGTACCGGATACGGAAGGGGCGGTGATCAATACGATCTGTTCCTTTGCTGATATCACCGAACAGAAAAAATTATCCCAGAAACTGATTGACCAGGAAATCCAGAAACAGAAACAGGTAACCCAGGCCACGATCGATGCGCAGGAAAAAGAAAGAAGGGAGATCGGGAAAGAGCTGCATGATAATATCAACCAGCACCTCAATACCACCCGGCTCTACCTTGAGGTCGCGAAAGAGAAAGCCGGTGCTGAGGTACTGGAAATGATCAGCCTCGCACATAAAAACCTGGCCGGCATCATTAACGAGATCCGGCATTTGTCCCAGTCGCTGGTGCCCCCCACCCTGGGCGACCTGGGGCTGGCGGAATCCATACAGGATCTTTGCGATGCGTTGCGAAGGACCCATAAGTTCAGTATCGAATTCAATTGCCGCCATTTTGATGAGGAAGAGATCCCGGGAAATCTCCGGCTCAGCCTGTTCCGGATCATCCAGGAGCAGATCAGCAATATCATCCGCCATTCAGGGGCCACACATATTTTGATAAAACTGCAGTCGGATGCGGAGCATATATTCCTCACAATCACCGACAATGGTAAAGGCTTTGATCCCCAGGCTGCGAAAGAAGGGCTCGGCCTGAGCAATATCCGGACCCGGACGGCTCTTTTTAACGGCAGGATAGAACTGCAAACCGCTCCCGCAGAGGGCTGTGTCCTGACCGTGATCATACCCCAAAACCGGGTGTCCGAAGGGGATTAATCAGCAGGGTTCAACTTTATAGCCTACCTTTGCGCCTTCCATGAGCGACCCGATCAAACACGAATGCGGACTCGCATTCATACGGTTAAGAAAACCCTTTTCGTACTACCATCAAAAGTACAATACGGTACTGTGGGGGCTTAATAAGCTGTACCTCCTGATGGAAAAGCAGCACAACCGCGGACAGGACGGTGCGGGTGTGGCATCTGTAAAACTGGATGTGGAGCCCGGTTATCCTTTTATGAACCGGATCCGCAGCAACGCACCGCAGGCCATCGCCGATATCTTTCAGCAAATCGGGAAAGAGATTGATGAGCTCGAAAAATACCATCCCCATATTAAGAATCACCCGGGCCTGATGAAGGGGCACCTGGATTTCCTGGGTGAATTGCTGCTGGGTCACCTGCGTTATGGCACCCAGGGCAAAAACAAAGTGGAATATTGCCATCCGTTCATCAACCGGGATACGATCCCTGCCCGGAACCTGGCCCTGGCCGGAAATTTCAATATCGTCAACTCCGATGAACTCTTTACGCTGATCGGTAAAGAACCGCATCCCAATGTACGTTTCAGCGACCTCGCGGCGATGATCGAACTGATGCATACTTTTTTGTGCAAGGAAGATGAGGTTTCACCGGGGAAAATGGATATCAAAAAAGTGCTGAAGAAAACCCTGCCACTCCTGGATGGAGGTTATCATGTGGGCGGTGTGACCGGCAACGGGATCGGGTTTGTTTTCCGGGATGCGCATGGGATCCGGCCTTCTTATTATTATATCAATGAGGAAGTGGTGGTGGCGGCTTCCGAGAGAGCGGCCATCCGGACCACGTTTAATGTGGGCGAGAACGAGGTGCGGGAACTGATGCCGGGGCAGGCCCTGATCGTAAACGAAAAAGGGGAAATTGAAATTGCCCAGATCATCGAACCGAAGGAACGGAAAGCCTGCAGCTTTGAACGTATTTATTTCTCCAGGGGCAGTGATGAAAAGATCTACCGGGAAAGAAAGTCACTGGGATACAACCTGAGCGAGCCGGTTCTGCAGGCGATCGATCATGACCTGAAGAACACGATTTTTTCCTTTATCCCTAATACGGCAGAGACGGCTTTTTACGGTATGCTGAAAGGAATGGAGGATTACCTGAATAAAGTAAAGGTGGAGCGGATTCTCGGCTGGGGCCGGGACTACGACCCCGAGAAACTGAATGAAATGATCATGCGCCGGATCCGTGTTGAAAAGATCGCGATCAAGGATGTAAAAATGCGCACCTTCATTACCGAAGACGTGAGCCGGAATGAAATGGTGCAGCACGTTTATGATATCACCTATGGAACCGTTCGCCCCGGCCTTGACACCCTGGTGGTGATCGACGATTCCATTGTAAGAGGTACCACGCTGAAAGAAAGCATTATCCGGATGCTGGGCCGGCTGAACCCCAAACGGATCGTAGTGGTTTCCTCTTCACCGCAGATCCGTTACCCCGATTGTTACGGGATCGATATGAGCAAGATGGGCGATTTCATCGCGTTTAACGCGGTGGCCGAATTGCTGAAGGAACAGCACAAGACAGGGGTGCTGCAGGACCTGCTGGAGCGCTGCAGGGACCTGGAGCGAAACAGCCAGCTGCATACGGAGAATGTGGTGAAGCAGTTGTATAAACAGTTTACTACGGAAGAAATTTCCGCGAAAATAGCACAGCTGATCACCCCGCCGGAAGTGACCCTACCGGTGCAGGTTATTTTCCAGCGTATTGAAGACCTGCATAAATCCTGCCCCGGTAACCTGGGCGACTGGTATTTTACCGGTAACTATCCAACGCCGGGTGGTAACAAAGTGGTGAACAAGGCATTCATGAATTACATGGAAGGGAAGAATGTAAGGGGCTATTGATTTTTCAAACGGCTATTTCTCCGGTAAAACAGGTACAGCATGAAAACACTGCTACTGGTGCGTCACGCAAAAAGTGACTGGGATGCCTCCGGTCTGCCTGATTTTGACAGGCCCCTGAACGAAAGGGGAAAGAAAGATGCACCGGTAATGGCCGCCCGCCTGCAGGAGAAAAAGATACCCCTTGACGGATTTATTGCCAGCCCGGCCAAACGGGCCGCCAAAACCGCAAAGATATTTGCGGAAGAATACCGGCTGTCCAAACAGGATATCAGGTTTATGGAAGAGCTTTATCTCCCGGCAGCCGGTGTATTCTATTCAGTAATCGAACAGACGGATGATACCCTGCAGCATATTGCCATTTTCTCCCACAATAACGGCATCACTGATTTTGCCAATGAACTGACCAGCGCCCGGATCGACAATATACCCACCTGCGGAATATTTGCCCTGAAGATCCACTGCGACTCCTGGAAAGATTTCCGGAAAGCGAGGAAGGAATTCTGGTTCTTTGATTCGCCGAAAACGAAGGGATAGCTGCTTACTCTTCCAGGGTTGGCGGCGCCTTGCGGCTCACCAGGTAAACCCCGCTGAAGATCAGGATCCCGGCGATTAATTTTTCTGCTGTAAATGATTCATGTAAAAACAGCGCGGCAATAATGGCTGCAAAGACGGGCTGTGTATAAATATATGATCCGGTGACAGCAGCGCCGAGGTGTTTTATGCCAAATACATTGAAGGAATAAGCAAGGAAAGTGCCGCAAAATACGATCAGCAGGAGGGATACACTATGTGTCCACTGGAACAGGGACCAGGCGGTATCCATGCTTTGGGCCCAGCCAAATGGAAGGATCAGGATAAATCCGAAGGTAAAAACCCATCTCACCACATGCAGCGGGGGGTATTCCTGCATCAGGGGTTTTACCAGTATAAAATAAATGGTATAAGCCATCGCATTTACCACAATGAACAGGTCGCCGGTCAGCGAAGCCGTCCCGTTTTTTTCTTTCGAAAGGATCAGCAATACGGCGCCGCCGATCCCCAGTACCAGCCCGGTTATCTTCCCGGCAGTCATTTTTTCTTTTAATATCCAGAACGCAAAAAGGGTGATCAGCAGGGGTGTGCAAAGCATCAGCAGGGATGCATGGATCGTGGAAGTAAGGGTCAGTCCTTTTACAAACAGCATCTGGTTGATGGCCACACCGGTGAGCCCGCAAAACAGGAACCGGGCCAGGTGTTTTCTTTGTATCCCGGCCGGTGATTTACCAAATAGCCATACGGCCCAGAATAACAGCAGGCTGATCCCCACCCGGAAAATATTGAGTCCGTAGGGACCTACGAGGGAAGGCGATATATGTTTCACCATGCTCAGGTTGGTGGCGAAGAAGAAGTTGGTGAACAAAACAGCGATATGTGCCTTTACGGATGTTTTCAATGGGAGCAAAGATAGAAGAGAATGCTTAGTGTAAGGTAGCAAGAAAATGCTGCAGGATGAGGCGGAGTGTATGACTGGTGGAAACCGGGAAAGGGTGGTAACTGAATCCGCGGGCTTCCTGCAAAATTTCCGCCAGCGAGAAATCATTTTGTGCGGCGCTGAACGCCGTTTTCATGTCCCGGTGATACCGGGCCAGGTATTCCTGTTCGGTCTGTCCCGGTGTGGGGATTAAAATACTTTTCTTTTGAAGCCCGGCCAGTTCCATCAGGGTGCTGTACCCGCTGCGGCTGATCACCCATTCAGCTTTGAGCATTTCTTCAGTAAGGGCCTCCGCCGGCAGGTGATTAAAAAAACGGATTTGATTGGTGGAAGGGATTAAACGGGTTGCAGCAGGCAGTCCCCTGACAATGGTGGCCGTTCCGGGATAATGGGCAACCTGTTCGATGATTTTTTCTTCGAGCAGGCTCCGTTGCGGCTCTGGCCCGGAAAGGATCAGCAACAGGTGATCTTTTATTTCGGGCTGTTCATTTTTCACAAGCCTGGAAAGCGGGCCGGTATAATGGACCGGT
>JBBIGW010000098.1:0-13829 GCA_037447355.1 Bacteroidia bacterium
TGCAAATCGGTACGGCAGCTGGGGTGGCGGATGAGGGGCTTGGAAGGCCTTGCGATAATAACTGGCTATGTACCTATTATATCTATGATGATTTAGGCCACCTTCGAGCTGTGATACAGCCCGAAGGTGTCAGGTGGCTGAAAGACCCTGCGCATAACTGGGTATTGAGCGCTGCTGACTACAATGTGAATGGAATTGTGGCAGAGCAGTTCTTCCGCTATGAATACGATAGCCGTGGCCGGATGATCATAAAAAAAGTACCCGGCGCTGGGGAGGTTTGGATGGTCTATGACGCCAGGGACAGGCTGGTACTAACCCAGGACGCCAATCTACGTGCCCAGGGCAAATGGATGTACACCACGTATGAAAATGACCTGAACCGGCCGGTGTCCACGGGACTGTGGACAAATGCGAATGACAGGGTTTACCACCAGGGACTGGCGAGTACAAGCACAGCCTATCCAGCGGTATCGGGAGCGGGTTTTGAGGAGCTGACCGTAACGTTTTATGATAATTATCTATGGCGGGCGGCCTATAGCAACCCCCTCAGCGCAAGTTATGACGCCAGTTTTGACAGCTATTTTCAAACGGCCGCTGCTGGTAATTATGCCCAGGCCAATAGCGCCACAGCAGCGCTGAAAGGGCTTACAACCGGATCAAGGATAAAAGTGCTGGGGACCAGCACCTATTTATACACTGTTATTTTTTATGATAATAAGGGAAGGGTGATCCAGGTGCAGGCAACTAATTTATCCGGGGGCACGGATATAGCAACCACCCAGTACAGTTGGGCGGGGCAGCCGTTAGTGATCATTAATAAAACGCAGAATGTGAGTGGCGGCCCGCAAACAACGGTTATAGTCACCCAGAACAGCTATGATGACCTGGGAAGGCTGGTAAAGGTTGAAAAAAAGCAAAGCAATACCCTGGTGAATAGTGGTATTATGACAGCCTATAAGACGATCGCGGAGAACGAGTATGATAAACTTGGACAATTGAAGACCAAAAAGCTGGGAAAACAGCCCGATGGGGCAACCCCGCTTGAGACCCTGGCCTATGACTATAATATCCGGGGCTGGATGCTGGGGATGAACCGGTCTTACCTGAATAACCCCGGCCAGACCGGGACAACCCGGTTTGGCTTTGAGCTGGGCTATGATAAACTGCAAAGCAGTGCGGGGAATGATTATGCCAGCCCGCAGTTTAACGGCAATATCGCAGGCATGACCTGGAAATCCGACGGGGATGATACCCGCCGGAAATACGACTTTAGCTATGACGCCGCCAACCGGCTGCTGAAAGGTGATTTTAAGCAGGATAACGGGGGTACGGGCTGGAACAATACCCTTATTAATTACAATATGCAGATGGGTAATGGAACCAGCCCGGAAACAGCCTATGACGCCAACGGGAATATAAAGGCCATGACCCAGTACGGCTGGAAACTGGGCGGCTCCCCGGCAACAGCAATTGACAACCTGACTTACACCTATTACCCGGGAACCAATAAGCTGCAGGCAGTTGGGGATGCGGTTACCGGGGATAATAAGTTGGGAGATTTTACCGACCGGAATACGAGTGCTACGGACTATGGCTATGACCAGAACGGAAATATGGTAACCGATCTGAATAAGGGGATCAACGGGTCAACCGGGCAAACACTCAGCACCGGGGGCGCGATCACCTATAATCATTTAAACCTGCCTGCGGTGATCACTGTGGCTGGTAAGGGTACGATCACCTATACCTATGATGCGGCGGGAAATAAGCTGCAAAAACTAACCAATGAACCAGCCAGCAGCGCCAATGGAAATATTGCAACTATTACAACCACCAGTTATATGGGTGGGCTGGTATATGAGAGTAAAACGGTAAATGGAGTAGCCAGTTATACCGACAAGCTTCAGTTCGCAGGGCATGAGGGGGGAAGGATAAGAGCTTTGTACGACAATACAGCGCAGCCAAACCTACTAACCGGTTTTGCCTATGATTATATGCTGAGAGACCACCTGGGCAATGTCAGGATGCTGTTAACCGAGGAGCAGAAGCAGAATATTTACCCGATCGCCACCCTGGAGGACGCCAAGCTGGCGACAGAGCAAGACTATTACGATATACAGCCAGGCAATATCCGCAATATTGAATTGAACCAGGTTACTGGCTTGCCGGCATACAAAAATAATAACGGAATTGGCAATAACCCACCGGACCAGGTGTTTGAAGAAACCTTTAGCAAAAGAATATACAGTCTGAAAGCCAGCACCGGCTCCAAAACCGGGCTGGGGGTGATACTCAAAGTGATGGCGGGAGATAAGATAGATATATTTGGCAGGAGCTATTACAGCGAGCAGGTATCCGGAGGCGGTGGCTGCCCCGGCTGTGGTTTAACGGCATTGAATATTATCAATGCACTTATTGGGGCACCCTCAGCATCTGCCCTTAATGCGCACAGCCAGCCTACAGCTACCGATATAAATAATGCGGCCGGGACCAGTATCAGTACGATATTCCAGGGGAATCAGCAAACGCAGTCCAATAGCTATCCTCTGAGACCCCGCGCCTTTATAAATTATATTTTCCTGGACGAGCAATTTAACTATGCAGGTGGCTATGCCAGTATGGTGGATGCAAATGGAGTGTTAAAACAGCATTTTGACGACCCGAATATGCAGGGCATTACCGTTCCAAAGAACGGGTATATTTATGTATATTGCAGTAACGAGAGTAATATAGAAGTGTTCTTTGACAACCTGCAGGTAGTGCATAAAAGAGGAGCGATTTTGGAGGAAAGTCATTATTATCCTTTTGGGTTAGTTATGTCAGGGGTTAGCTCCAAAGCCGCAATAAATCACCTTAATAGTTATAAATTTAACGGTGGTAATGAATTACAGTCGAGAGAATTTTCTAATGGCAACGGATTAGAGCTGTATGATGCTCAATATAGGTTTTATGATCCCCAGATAGGAAGATTTAATCGTGTTGATCCGTTATCTGATTTTTTTGACGATATAGCACCGTATAGTTTTGCGTATAATAATCCTGTGATATTCAATGATCCGTATGGTTTATCTCCTGTAGATGTTGAAAATTATAATATTACTGGATATGTTCAGGGGCCTGGTGGAGTGATATACTTCGACCCGAAAGTTCATAGTCAGGGTGATCTCGATCCAAATTCTGGACTCATTTACTTGGGTGAAAGACTCAAGGTTACAACAACTGATGGGGTAGTTTATTGGCTTGATGAAAATGGACACTCGACTACTACTGATCCCGGTTGGGAGAACCTGCCAGGAGTTACAATTAAGGCATCTGTTAGAAAGTCAAGGGATTTTGGATATTTTTTGAAAACAATTGAAGACCATTATAATGGTGTAAAGGATAATGCAGAAGTAACTGTTGCTACATTAGGTTTTGTCAAAAGGAGTAGTGTGGTTAGCAAATTATATGAATTAAATAAAGCCTATAAATATTATAATGGCGTTAATTTATTAAAACCTGGCATTAGTGCAACTAAATTTATTAGTTCAGTAAAAGGGGCCGGAAAGATAGTAAAGAAGTTAGGCCCCGCGGGAAATCTTTTATCAGCTGCTAATATAATATATGAGGTTTCCACGGATCAATGGGATGCTCATACAGTTGTTGATGGGACTCTTTTATTAGGTACAGCTGTTGTTGCAACAGTTGCAGCAGCTCCAATTGTTGCAGCAGTTGCAATTGGGACCGCGATTTATGGTGTTTTGGATTATTATTTTGAAATTGGCGATAAAGTAGATGCTGCAATAGGTCGTAAATCTGGGATATGGTAATTATGAAAAAAGTATATTTAATTAACTACTCTCTGATGGAGAAAATTGGGGATAAAAAGAATGGAACTATAGATGATGCTGCATCGTTTATAATATGTACTGAACTGTTTTTTGTTTTTTTGTCTGTAGAATTTATCATAATTTCTTTGCTCCCTATTAAAGTTAGTCCTTATGTTTTAGGTGGAATTGGTGTATTAATTTGGTACTATACTAATTATGTAATGAGGAAAAAATTAAAGCAAAGTATTATTGCATTAAAAATTCAACAAGAATACAAGAGGCTTAATCGTAAGATAGCAAACAGATATCTTCTTTTAAGTATATTAATTTTTTTTGTAAATTTTTTTCTTTTTTTTGCCATAACTGTTTGGACTTTGCAGGGGTATTATAAATAGATGAAGTTATAGGTGATAATTTTGTCGGTGGTACTTAGGAAGGATTCGATTTGGAAAATATTTTGTTCCCTCCCTGAGTCTCCAGCTTTAAACGCCAATTTCCTTCAAAGCCGGGTCTGGCATAGCCGACCCGGCGTACTATAGAGCTGTATAGTTCTTTCTTATACCGGCCGCCAGCCCGGTGATAATGAGTAAGACATCAGGTCCCGGAGCAATAGTTTGTCAGGCCGGTTGCCGGGGAGACAAGACCGGGGAAGAAATCAGAAAGGGGTCAATGGCATTAAATTACCGTTGACCCCTTTCAACTTATCAACCTATCAACTTATTAACCTTTCAACTACTCATGCACACACATCACCGGGACATGTGACTGGTATACCAGTTGCTTGGTGGAACTCGGTTTGAATACTCCTTCCAGCAGGCGGTGTTTTTTAGGAATGGTGATGATGAGATCGAGGTTGTTTTTTTCCGCAAAATCATTGATGCCGTCTTCGATATCGGCATGTTCAATAAAATGATAGGAAGGGTTGGCTTCTTCCAGCAAGGTATGCAGCAGAACGGATTGCTCGGGTGTTTCGGCTTTGAAATGGCGGTTATGATAATCCACGTTCAGCACATCCAGTTCGGCATGAAATTCCTTTACAAAGTCCTTGATAAAATGGGTGGGGGTGGACTGCACCACATCTTTAAAATCACAGGCAAAACCAATCCGTTTGATCCCGTTTCCATAGGTCTTTCCCGGGGGCACACAGATCACCGGCCAGGTGAGATGGCGGATGGCCGTTAGTGTATTGCTGCCAAACAGGATCCGCTCCACACCGGAAGCGCCCTTGGTACCCATGACCACGGCAAAGGGGGAGATCTTGTTGCAAAGGTTTTCAAGTTCATCCGTTACATTGCCCAAACGGGTTTCAGTATAAACCTTCAGTGTACCCGAAGTCAGGTGTTCCACTTCTTCTTTGAGCTTCGCGACCTGTTCTTCCGCCCCTTTCCGCAGCTCCTCGATCGATACCAGTACGATCGGGGTATCCGTAAAGCTGACCGGTACCTGGTACACATGCAGCAATAATAAACTGGCGTTTACTGTTTTAGCCATATCGATGGCATAATGCATGGCATTGGTGGCAATGGGTGAAAAGTCGGTGGGAACAATGATGGTTTTCATTATTAAATGTTTGTACTTAAAGTTACCAAAAACGGGAGGATAGGGGTCATGACCCCTATCAGCAGTCCCGATGATTTTTTATGGAAAGCCGGGACTCCTGTATCTGATTATAAAACAAGGCTTATGGATGCCCTTACTACTGCAGACGGGAACAACCTGCACGGAAAAAGAAGCAGGCCCGGAGTCCGGCGCCCGCTTAAACAGCAGTTACGGATCGATATGACCCCCATGGTGGACCTGGGTTTTTTGCTGATCAGTTTCTTTGTAATTACAACCGAACTCAGCAAACCCACGGCCATGGACCTGGTTATGCCAAAGGATGGCAAACCGATGCCGCTGGGTGATTCCAATGCATTTACCCTGCTGCTTGATGAGCATAACCAGGCCTGGTATTATACAGGCGAATGGAAAAAAGCCCACGAAGAAGGAGCCATCCGCCCGGTCCGGATTTCCGGTAAACAGGGATTGCGGGACCAGATTATCCGCCGGCAGCAATGGCTGGATGCAAGGCATACGGGGGAAGGAAGAGAGGGCCTGATGCTGCTGATCAAGGCCGGGCCGGGGACCTCTTACAAAAACCTGGTGGATGTGCTGGATGAAATGAACATCAACCAGGTGAAAAAATACGCCGTGGTAAAAATGACCCCGGAGGAAATGGCCTGGATAAAAAAGCAGCCGGCGGAATGAAGAACTCATTTTTTTTCAAAGACCACGACCAGGTATTTATTGGTAAAGCCGTCGGTGAGAACCGACTTCAGCCGCAGGAAAAATTTTCCGGGATGCCGGAGATAATATGCCAGGAGTCCTTTCCGGATATCGCTGCTGCGACCTTCCATTTTTTTATTGAACAGGGCAAAGGGATTGTAGTGTTGTACCTGTATAAAGGAATCCAGTTCTGTAAAACCGTTCGAAAGGAATAATTTTTTAAAAGAGGTCTTTGTGAAATCGCTGCGATGATAGGGATTGGCATCCATCGAGGGGGTAATTGGCGCGGACGCGATAAAGCGGCCTCCCTTTTTCAGCTGACCTGCTAAATGGCGGACAAAATCTTCAGGCGCCGCCAGGTGTTCAATCGTTTCCAGGCTGATAATGGTGGAAAAAGGAGTGTCGCTCCGGAAAGCAAGGGCATCCGCCTGTATAAACCGGATCAGCGGGTGCGGGTAGTTTTCCCGCGCATACCGGATCGCCTCTTCGCTGTTGTCCACGGCGCTTATGCTTTCCACGCCTTCCGGGTACTGGGTGGCCAGGATCGCCGAACCATAGCCCGCCCCGCAGGCGATATCGGCAACGGGTCCCGGGACCAGGTGTTTACCTGCGTAATGGTAACGGGCTGCATGTAACTGAAAGGTATCTGACCCGCCAATCTCATGGTCCCCTTCATTTGTATCCGGGTATATTCTTTCAAGACTGGAGGCGGTCATGGCCGGGGTTTTTGATCGGTTTCCCCGAGGGCGTCTTTTCGTACAAGAGTGGTGATGATCTGTTCCAGTTTCCGGAGGCGGGCATAGAGTTTCAAAATAACAAACCAGAAAAGAATAATGCTGGTATAAAAAACCAGGTCGGCCCCGCGGCCCACGCCCAGTTTATTAGCCAGTTGATTAGTCAGCTCCGGGAAAAGAATAAAGACAACTGCTGTTGCCAGTAATAGTAAGAGCAGCAGGAGGTCAAGCAGGCTGTTGCGCAGGCGCACAAAAAAATAAACGGCAATCAGGGCCACACAGGTTATCAGTAATAGTTGAATACCGTTCATTCGAACAATTTATGTAAAAATAGATCAAAAAAAATGCGGAAACTGTTGAACGCGGATTGCCCCTTGCCTTTGGAATATTTCGTATAGGTAACCGTGGCCGGCACTTCCAGCATCCGGAGCTCGTGTTGCTTTATCTGCAGCAGGAATTCGGTGGCATGGGCCATCCGGTTTTCCTTCAGCATGATTTTTTCAGCGGCATAACGGTTCATGGCTCTTAACCCGTTGTGCGCATCGGACAAATAGAATCCTGTAAAAAAATAATTAACCCAGCGGCCTGTTTTCAGGAGCAGTTGCCTGAACCAGGAAGCGTTGTGGTGACCAGGCAGCAGGAACCTGGAGCCCAGCGTGATATCTGCCTTTTTTTCCTGCAGGGGTAAGAGCAGGGCGGGAATATCGGAGATGGAATGCTGTCCATCAGCATCAAATGTGACCAGGTAATCCGCGTTTTTCTTAAGGGCCAGGGTAATGCCGGTCTGGAGAGCCGCCCCCTGCCCGAGATTGACAGCATGGCGGACCAGGTAAAGCCGTTCTGCCGGGGGCAGCTTCACTTTTTTAGCAGATGCATCATCCACTACCACGACCTGGTAGCCCTGCCGCATCAGCCCGGAAACAATTTGTTCCAGTAATTCGGGCTTTTCATTAAAAACGGGGAGTAAGACAAAGATGTTATCGTCAGTGGGGTTCAGCATCCAGCAGGTAAAAGTACAGATTTCCCAGGCTATAAAAGGGCCGGTCGACCGGGACGTTCAGGCGCTTTGCATAGTAACCTGAAGTGCTTTTGTCCAATACCAGTAATAGTTTAGCGGGTTTTACGGAGCGGAACCGCATTGGCTCCCGGAGGGTTAGCGGCAGGTACAGGGCTTTCATATTTTCCAGCCCGGCATAATTACTAAGATTATAATCCGGGGAAGCTACCACGATCTCCTGCCCGGGGTATTGCTGTTGCGCGGACTGAAAGACCTGTATAACCGGAAGTACTTTCCTTTGGTATTGAGTTGAACGATAAAAAGCTTCAGGTCCGCTGAGCAAACGGGTTACCACAATGGCTTTATGTGAAAACTGGATAAGGGCCAGGGTCACACAAAGAAGGGTCACCCGTTTCCAGGAACGTGTAAGCGTGTTATAGCGGTTGAGCAGGAAGACAAGGACGGACAATTGTATAAAAACGACCGGGAAAAGAAAATAACGGAATTCCTGGATATAGGTCCAGGGCTGGTAAAGGGGGGACTGTGACGGGGAATTCCGGGCGGAGAGATAAAATAGCAGGGCCGTCAGCAGGAGGCTGACACCTGTTCCGAGGAATAAAAAATAATCTGCCGGTCCCGCCAGTTGCCCTTTCATATTGATAAGCCGGCGGAGGGCAATGAACAATAAAACTAAGAACAGGATATAACCTGCCACCAGCAGGATAGTCCCGTTAGCCAGGTAGTCGGTTCCGGTATAATGACTGAAAGCGGATAAGGCGGTTTCCACATCAAAAAAACTGGCCGGAACAACGGGATACATCCGTTGCAGGTTCGCAGGGAAAAAACCGGTCTCACTGGTATTGATAAAAGCGGGTGCCCCGGTATAATATTGCTGAAACAACAGCAGGCAAATCAAAAGTACCAGCAGGGGGAGGAAGATCGCGAGGCCGGAACGGATCCAGTTTTTATTTTTATTGAGTTTGCCCGCTATCATGAACAGGGCGGGGAAGCAAAGGGCCACCGGTATATACTGGTAGCGGAAGAAGCCGGCCATAAAAAGAAAAAATACCGGGAGCAGCAAAGAGAGGAAAGTGATTTTTTTCTCCTGCATCCGGAGCAGGCAGTAATAAAAAGCGCCCATCAGGCAGGTGAGAGAGAAGAGATCGGTACAGGTAGCGGGGTCAAAAGGATAAAAGAAAAAGCCGGCGAAAAGGATAAAGAGATTTCGCAGCCAGGTTTGCAGGCCAAGATAATCCAGCAGCAACCACAGGTACATAATAAAAGGAAGTACAGCCAGCAGGTCAAAGACCAGGGCGGCTGTTTTATAGTCATGATCAAAGAGGAGGATAAACGGGGCCAGTACAACCGAATAGCCGGGAGGCCATCCCTTCATCGGAATATACTGTACGGCTGACAGGTTTGTATCCGCCACAGTACCGATGGTCAGTCCATGACCTTCTGCCAGGTTTTTGGCCGCCAGTAACTGGGAAGATTTATCCCCGTCAATCGTAAAAAAACTGATTTGAATAATGAACTTAACGGCTATCGCCAGGCAAAGAACAGCGACCGTGGTCCGCTTACCGGAAAGAAAATGCCGGGCTGTATGCAGGAAGGATCGCATCGGGTCAGTGGGTTTGATTTCGGCTGAACCCGGAAACCCGTTGTTTGATATTCTCCCGGATATTCAGGTAATATAGATTGATATCCCCAATATGGTAATTCCTGCTCCGGTATAAAAAACTCCAGGGGAATTTCGGTTTACGGGTATAAAGCAGGCCGTTCAGTATTTGTGCATCCGCACTGTGGCGGTATAATTTATTAAAATGTACGATGGCGCCTTTGTTCAGTTTCCGGCTCACCCATTCACCACCTGTTGTCCAGCTCAGGGGATTGGTCACCAGTGCTGTTACGGTTTCATTTTTAAGATAAGGAGGCGTATATCCTTTCCGGTAGGTGCGCCAGCTGCAGAGACAACCGGTTTGCCCGGAGTCGGAACAGGCCTTCAGGGAAGAAAAATAATTTCCGGGTACCGGCCAGCCGACTATATAGGCGGCCACGAGTCTGTTGGCCAGCGGTTTTCCCTCCACATATTCTTTCAGCAGGCGTTCGGCCATCAGGGCTCCCTGGCTATGACCGGCAATGATAAAGGGCCGGTCCTGGTTAAAATGCTGTAGGTAGTATTCAAAGGCATTTTTTATATCGGTATAAGCCAGTTCAAATGCGGCCTTGCTTTTCAGGGTGTCCGGGGTATAGAAATTCCGGATATGGGCCTGGCGGTAGCGGGGGCTGAACACCCGGCACTGGTTATTGAATACACTGGCCTGGAATAAGATCGTGCTATAATCGGTTTTGGCATTGATATAGGAATCATCAATAGCGGCATTGGACTGGTCCGCATCCTTCTTTTTGGTAAAAGTGGTGGGGTGCAAAAAAAAGACATCCACGATGGTATCGCGCGGTTCATTCCGGAGAGGTGCCGGTACACTGTCGGAGGGATCCCATTTCCAGGGATGGGCGGCCCAATAGTCCAGCCGGCTGTAATCCGGTCCTCCGTCCTGGCTTTTAAAGGGATACCGGCTTTTGAAAGCCAGGTATTTATCCGAACAGGCTGAGAGGAAAAAAATCAGTAAAAAAGAGGGAAAAAGGGTCTTTTTCATTGCTTAAAGAGTAAAAGTCGGGAAAAAAATGAGATTTCGGGTAAAAAACGCTTATCCGCCAATTTGGCCACTCCTGTAGAAAAGCAGGTTTGTCTTTAGGGGTGGAAATTCACGCAAGTCAAAGAAAATAAATGGTTTCGGAGATCTTTACCGGATTTCCTGAAAAGAATACTCTAAAAAATATGGTACTTTGTTTTGCATAGTACCAAATATCACCCTATCTTTGATCCAGATTCATAAAATTGAAATGATATGAACATTGAAAACACACAGAGCCAGATGCGGAAGGGTATCCTGGAATTCTGTATTCTCTCCATCATTCGCCGGGGTGAGGCATATCCCAGTGATATTGTGGAAGAGATGAAGGCGGCCAACCTGCAGATACTGGAAGGTACGCTGTACCCTTTGTTAACCCGCCTCAAGAATGCCAGCATGCTTACCTACCGCTGGGTGGAAAGCAATTCGGGGCCACCCCGTAAATATTTCTCCCTGACAGAAAAGGGCGAGGTCTTTTATAAAGAGCTTGAACAGACCTGGAATGAATTGTCCAATGGAGTGAATACCCTGGCGAATAAGCAACCCGAAACCCCGGTCAACTACTAACCAACCAACTTCAACCAAATAGTTTTTATCATGAAAAAGATCATTAACATCAACCTGAGCGGCCGGGTGATACCGATTGAAGATTCGGCATACGAACACCTGCAGGGCTATATTGAAAGCCTCCGCCGTTACTTTGCCCATGAGGAAAGCAGGGACGAGATCATCAATGATATTGAAAGCCGTATTGCCGAACTGATGAGTGAAAAAGTCCGGAAAGGCGCTACCTGTATAACGGATGCCGATGTGGACGAGATTGCCGCTTCCATGGGAAGGCCCGAAGATTTTGAAGCGGAAGCGGCGACGGCCGGGGACATTCCCCTGCAGGGAAACCAGCAGCAACAGCAATCCTACCAGCAAAGCAGCACCCAGGCGGAAAAAGAAAAAAAGCCAAGAGGCCGTTTGTACCGGGATACCAGTGATAAGTTCATCGGGGGTGTATGTAGCGGTATCGCGGCGTACATGAATGTGGATCCTGCTATCGTGCGTATCCTTTTTGCGATCGTCACTTTTGGTGGTTTTGGTCTTGGTTTCCTGGCCTATATCATCATGTGGGTGGTATTGCCGCCGAAAGACCTGGATGAATATGGCGGCAAACGCTTGTTCAGAAACCCCGAAGACCGCGTGATCGGCGGGGTGGCCGGTGGCCTGGCCGCTTATTTTGGAAAGAGCTCCTCCACGATACGCCTCATCTTTGCCGCGCCGCTGATCCTGAATATCATTTTTAGTTCCATCAACGGGTTTCGCTGGCATTATGATTTCGACCTGTTCTGGAATATCGGGTTCAGTTCCATTACCGGCACATTTATCCTGATCTATATTATTCTCTGGATCGTGTTGCCCGAGGCGAATACCACTTACCAGAAAATGGAAATGCGGGGAGAGAAAGTGGACGTGAACACGATCCGCCAGAATGTGAAGGAAGGCGTGGACAGTATGAAAGATAAAATGAAGGGCTGGACAGAAGAGGTGAAATCATCCGCCCAGCAATTCGGTGAAAAAGCAAAAGAATTCGGGAATACAAGAGGGAAGGAATTTGCCCGGGAATTCAATGAAACCGCCCGCCGTACCGGGGGAGGACTCGGTCACGCGATCGGGGTATTGTTCAAAGTATTTTTCCTGTTCATTTTTGGTACGATCGCCTTCGCGCTGTTTGTTTCTTTAATCGCCCTTTTATTCAGCGGTGTGCAGTGGTGGCCGGTCAATAATTTCCTGTGGACCAGCAAATGGCAGCAGATCTATGCCTGGGGCACCCTCTTGTTTTTCCTGGTAGTGCCGCTGGTGGCTTTTATTGTATGGGTGGTGCGGCGCATCATCCGGGCCCGTTCCGGCAGCAATTACCTGGGCTGGACCTTTGGCGCCCTTTGGACCATTGGCTGGATCTCCATGATCCTGCTGGCTTCCAGTATCAGTCATGATCTCAGTTCCTATAAATCCGTGGATACGGAGGTGACGCTGACACAACCTGTTAAAGGAAAAATGATCCTTGCCGTATCCCAGCCCAAACTGGAATATACCGGGGGATTTGGATGGGTCGTTGATGAATCTACCGGATGGGATATTTCAGCCGATACCATGAAACTCTCCACGGTACGTTTCAACTTTGAAGCCAGCACCGACAGTTTTTATCATGTGTACCTGAAAAAATACAGTTATGGCCGTACCGATGAGGAAGCCAAAACAAGGGCGGCGAAAATTGAATACAGTGCCGTCTCCCGGGACAGTGTGCTGGACCTGGCCAGTGGCTATACAGTTGACAGGAGCAGTAAATTCCGGTTACAGCAGGTGGAAATCTTTGTCCAGGTTCCCGTTGGTAAAAAAATAAAGTTTGATGCCTCTATCCGGGAAAAACTGAACCCGATGCGGTTTACCGTGGGCCGGAGATACAAAAGAGACCGGCTGGCAGGGATCCGCATGGAAGAGGATTATTCCTTCGATTACAGTACCGGGGTGGATTATACGATGGGGATTGACGGGAAACTGAAGGGGGACTATAAAAATGAAGTAAGGGCCGAACGCCGGTATAACAATGACTATCGCTATAATGCCGGAGACAGTGCGGAAAAAGGAGACCTCAAAAATGAGATCCAGCAGCAGCTGGATGAAGAAAAACGTAAGCGGGAAGAAAGCGACCGTAAAATAAAAGAACTGGAAGAAAAACAAAAAGCCGGTAAGCCGGTCGTGCAGAAAATAAAAAGAGCGGTGGATACAGAAGGGGCCATCGTGGGTATTCCTTCACCGGTTTCCTCCCTGGTACTATAAAGAATTTTATAAGCGAGGTTGAAGTCCCGTTCCGCGGGATCGTTGGTGGTCCCAATAGCCGGGACCGCAGGAAGGCTCCCCCCGGGAGTCTTTCTGTTTTACTACACGTGCAATATTCACTTACCTTTGTGCCCTTCAATTATTACCGTATGACAATCAGGAACACCCCGTTTACACAAAAACATATTGCACTCGGCGCCAAAATGGCCCCCTTTGCCGGTTATAATATGCCGATCTCTTATACCGGTATCAATGATGAACACGCGACTGTACGGAAAAACGCGGGGGTGTTTGATGTGAGCCATATGGGTGAATTTATTTTAAAGGGAGACGGGGCGCTTGACCTGATCCAGCGGGTGACGAGTAATGATGCATCCAAGCTGGAGGATGGCCAGGCGCAGTACAGTTGCCTGCCCAATGAACAGGGCGGTATCGTGGATGATTTGCTGGTGTATTGCATTGAAGCGAACAAAGTGTATATGCTGGTGGTGAATGCCTCCAATAT